>JBQCJR010000194.1:0-8308 GCA_051952595.1 Kofleriaceae bacterium | reverse complement strand
CCGGCGGGCGCGCGCAGTACGATGGGCGGGTGCCCGTGCCCGGCGTGTTTATCGGACCCTACCGGTTCGTCTCGTTGTTTGGCCGCGGCGCGATGGGCGCGGTGTGGCGCGCGCGCGACGAGCGGCTGGATCGCTACGTCGCGCTCAAAGTGCTGCCGCGCGATCTCGCGGGCGACGTCGAGCGGCGCGCCCGCATGCTGCGCGAGGCACGCGCGGCGGCGGCGATCCGCCACGCCAGCGTGGTCACCCTGTTCGACGTCGTCGGGTACGGCGGCGAGGACATCCTGGTGATGGAGCTGGTCGAGGGCCGCACGCTGTCCGAGGTGCTGCGCAAGGACGGTCCGCCGCCGCTCGCGACCGGGCTCGCGTGGATCGAGCGGGTCGCCGACGCGCTGGTCGCGGCGCACGCGCGCGGGATCCTGCACCGCGACATCAAGGCCGCGAACATCATGGTGACCGCCGAGGGCGTGAAGGTGCTCGACTTCGGGCTCGCCAAGCTGCGCGATGGCGACGAGCCCGAGGTGGCGACCGCCGCGACGCGGCCGATGGCGCGGGCGACCGACCGCGCGATCGCGCTCGACGAGACCATGGCCAGCGAGCCGCACCCGATCGAGCTCTCGCTCGATCAGACCGCGGTCGCGCCCGGTCCGAGCGGCAGCGGGAGCGGCCCGAGCGGCAGCGGGAGCGGCCCGAGCGGGAGCGGCCCGAGCGGCAGCGGGAGCGGCCCGAGCGGCAGCGGGAGCGGCCCGAGCGGCAGCGGGAGCGGCCCGAGTGGCAGCGGGAGCGGCCCGAGCGGGAGCGGCCCGAGCGGCAGCGGCCTGGGGCGCGGCTCGATTGGCGATCCGGAGCGCTACCGCACCCAGGCCGGCCAGCTGCTCGGCACGCCGCTGTACATGGCGCCCGAGCAGATCGCCGGCGGGCTGCCCGACGAGCGCAGCGAGGTGTTCTCGGTCGGCGTGCTCGCGTACGAGATCCTGGCCGGCCGGCCGCCGTACTCGGCGAGCACGGTCGACGAGCTGTTCCGCCAGATCGCGCGCGCCGAGCCGCCGGAGCTCGCGGGTGTGCCCGAGTCGATCGAGGCGATCGTCGCGCGCGCGCTGGCCAAGGATCCGGCGGCGCGCTGGCCCACGATGCAGGCGCTGCGCGACGCGATCGCCGCTGAGCATCGCCGCCGCTCGGCGCGGCCGTCGCGGCGCGCGCGGTGGGCGCTGCTCGGGGCGGGCGCGCTCGCGCTGGCGCTCGGGGCGGGCGCGGTCGCGTGGTGGTCGCGCTCGACGGGCGATCCGCCTCCGTCCGCGCCGGCCGCACCCGGGGACGACTACGTCGCGCGGGCGCTCGACGAATACGACGTGTTCTACAACGACAAGGCGATGTCGTCGCTGCGCGCCGCGCTCGCGGTCGCCCCGGCGCATCCACGCGCCAACGCGTACGTGATCCTGTTCGGCGGCGCCTCGGACGCCGATCGCGATCGAGCGATCCGCGCCGCGCACGAGGCGCATCCACGGACCGCGCCCGGCAGCCGCGATCGCGCGCTGCTCGACGCCGCGATCGCACTGGTCGAGCGCGGCCCGCGCGCGGCTCGCACGTCGCTGGGCGCGCCGAGCGATCGCGAGCTCGCGTTCTGGGCCGCCGAGCTCGACTACCGCGCCGGTCAGCTCGCCGCGGCGCGCGAGGGCTACCGCCGCTTGCTCGAACAGCCGGCGCGGGCGCTGCGCGGCCGGATCTACGATCACTACTCGTCGGTGCTGCTCTACCTCGACGAGCCCACCGAGGCGCTGCAGATCGGCCAGCTCTACCGCGACGCGTTCCCCGGCGAGGCCGACGCGGTCGGCGTGCACGCGACGACGCTCGCCGCGGCCGGCCGGCTCGACGAGGCGATCGCCGCGGCCGAGGAGGCGGTGCGGCTGTCCGAGGGAGAGGACACGCTGGCCGGGCTCGCCAAGGTGGTCGCGCTGTCCGGGGATCGCGCGCGCGCTCGCGAGCTCTACCAGCGCTCGCTCGAGCGCGCCGGCCCGAAGCGGCGGCCGGTCCGCCGCGCCGCGCTCGCGCTGCTCCAGTGGATCGACGGTGACGCTTCGTCCGCGCGCGCGACCGTCGCGCCGTGCCTCGCCGGTGGCAGCGACGCCACGGTGCGGGAGCGCGGCGCGTGCCTGTTCGTCGCCGGTGTGATCGATCGCACGCGCGCGGCCGAGATCGCCGGCGAGCTCGATGCGCTGGCCGCCGAGGCCACCGAGCTGCGCCCGGCGTATGGCGCGCCGGCCTCGCTCGCCGCGCTGGTCCGCGCGCGGGCGGTGTTCTTCGGTGGCGGTTGCGTCGTCGATCCGAAGCGCGCCGATCTCGCCGATCTCGCCACCGCGGCCGCGGATCCCGCCGCGCTCGACGTGTCGTCGTATGTGGGCGAGCTCGACTTCTACGCCGCCTACCACGTGCCGTTCTTCGCCACCTGGGCCGCCTGCGAGTACGCGGCGGTGCTCGCGGCGCGGGGCCAGCGCGCCGAGGCGATCGCGCGGCTGACCGACATCGCCTCACGGGCACCTCACCGCGACTGGATCCGAAACGCAATCAAATCCTACGAGTAGCGATCCGGCGATCGAAGGATCCGGCCTCGTCGGATCCGCGATCGCCGCCTGGCGCCCGTGATAGGGTGCCGCGCCGCGCCGTGAACAACCGCCGCGTGGCGCACCACTAACCAGCTCGACGATGCCCCGTTACCTGACCAGGAGTCTGCAGGTCTTCCTCGACTTCGCAGTGCTCTCCTTGTCGTTCTGGCTGGGGTTCCTGTTCCGGTTCGAGTTCCAGATCCCGGAGTACTGGGCGCGGGTCGCGGCGATCAGCTGGCCGTACGTGGTCCTGCTCGAGTACGGCGTGTTGTGGCTGGTCGGGGTGCCGCGCTACTCGTGGCGGTACGTCAGCCTGCGCGAGACCCTGCGGATCGGCCTGGCGATCGCCGGCGCCGGCGCCGTGCTGGTCGGGCTGCGGTTCGGGCTGCACGGCCTCGAGGGCTCGCTCCAGCTCGCGGTGATCCCGCTCGGCGTCGTGGGCACGCAGTTCGTGCTCGCGTTCGTCGGGCTGGTCGGCATCCGCGCGGTGCGCCGCGTCTACGGCGAGGCCAAGGAGCGGCGGCTGCGCGAGGCCGGGCGGGCGCGCATCCGCGTGCTGTTGATCGGCGCCGGTCAGGCCGGCGTGATGGTCGCCCGCGAGCTGCTCGGCCGGCCGGACCTCGGGCTGCGCGCCGTGGGCTTTCTCGACGACGATCGCCAGAAGGTTGGCACGCACATCGCCGGCCTGCCGGTGCTCGGCACCACCGATCAGCTCACCGAGATCGCCGAGCGCAAGCGGGTCGATCGCGTGCTGATCACGATCGCGAACGCCGCGGGCGCCGAGATCCGGCGGATCGCGCTGGCGTGCCGCGACGCCGGGCTCCAGACCCAGATCATCCCCGGGATCTACGAGATCGTCGGCGAGCGGGTGAACCTGTCGCGGATCCGCGAGGTCGCGATCGAGGACCTGCTCGGCCGCGAGCCGGTCCAGCTCGACGAGGCCCAGGTGTCGTCCTCGATCCAGGGCCAGGTCGTGATGGTGACCGGCGCGGGCGGCAGCATCGGCAGCGAGCTGTGCCGCCAGGTGTGCCGGTTCGCTCCGGCGCGCCTCGTGCTCGTCGAGCGGTTCGAGAACGCGCTGTTCGAGATCCACCGCGAGCTGGTCGCGAGCTTCCCCACGGTCGCGCTCGAGCCGCGGATCGCTGATGTCACCGACGCGCGCCGGATGGAGCAGGTGTTCGGCGAGTGCCCGCCCTCGGTGGTGTTCCACGCCGCCGCGCACAAGCACGTGCCGATGATGGAGGCCAACCCGGGCGAGGCGGTGAAGAACAACGTCGGCGGGACGCGCACGATCTCCGAGCTCGCCGATCGGTTCGGCGTCGCGCGGTTCGTGCTGGTCTCGACCGACAAGGCGGTCAACCCGACCTCGGTCATGGGCGCGACCAAGCGGATCGCCGAGATCTACACGCAGGCGCTGTCTCAGCGCAGCAAGACCCGGTTCGTCACGGTGCGGTTCGGCAACGTGCTCGGCTCGAACGGCAGCGTGATCCCGATCTTCAAGCAGCAGATCGCCCGTGGTGGACCGGTCACGATCACCCACCCGGACATGCAGCGCTACTTCATGACGATCCCCGAGGCGAGCCAGCTGGTGCTCCAGGCCGGCGCGATGGGGCAGGGCGGCGAGATCTTCATCCTCGATATGGGCAAGCCGGTGAAGATCGTCGATCTCGCGCGCGACCTGATCTCGCTCTCGGGGTTCCGGCCGGGCGAGGACATCGAGATCCAGGTCACCGGGCTGCGCCCCGGCGAGAAGTTGTTCGAGGAGCTGTCGACCGATGCCGAGCACGCCGACAAGACCAAGCACCCCAAGATCTTCATCGGCCGGATCCCGGTCGCCGTGTGGGACGACGTGAGCCGCGGGATCGGCGAGCTCGGCGCGCTGGCGGACCAGCCGCTCGGGTCCGGTGAGCGCGGCGCGGCGGTGCGCCGGGCGATCGGCCGGCTCGTGCCGGAGTACACCGGCGCGCCCGCCACCAAGCCGGCCGAGCTCGCGGCGAAGCCGGCCGAGGCCGCCGTCAAGACGTCACCGCGCCTCGGTGACACTGGCTCGCGCCCCGTGGTCGCGGTGCCGTGATGCCGCGGATCTACCTGTCTCCCCCCGACCTGGCCGGCAACGAGCTCGCGATGATCGCCGAGGCGATCGCCTCGGGCTGGATCGCGCCGCTGGGCCCACACGTCGATGCGTTCGAGGCCGAGGTCGCGGCGCGGGTCGGCCAGCCACACGCCGTCGCGCTCTCGAGCGGCACCGCGGCGCTCCACCTCGCGCTGCTCGCCCTGCGGATCGGCCGCGGCGACCGGGTGTGGACCTCGACGCTGACCTTCGCCGCCACCGCGAACGCGATCGCGTACGTCGGCGCGACCCCGGTGTTCGTCGACAGCGATCGGCGGAGCTGGAACATGGATCCCGGCCTGCTCGTCGAGGCGCTCGATCGCGCGGCGCGCCAGCGCGAGCTGCCCAAGGCGGTGATCGTCGTCGATCTCTACGGCCAGTGCGCCGATCTCGCGCCGATCGCCGAGGCGTGCCGCCGCCACGACGTCTGGCTGATCGAGGACGCCGCCGAGGCGCTCGGCGCGACCTACGGCGATCGCCCGGCCGGCTCGTTCGGCGATCTCTCGATCCTGTCGTTCAACGGCAACAAGATCATCACGACGTCGGGCGGCGGCATGCTGCTCGGCGCGCGCAAGGAGTGGCTCGACCGCGCGCGGTTCCTGGCGACCCAGGCCCGCGAGCCGGTGCCGCACTACGAGCACCGCGAGGTCGGCTACAACTATCGGCTCAGCAACCTGCTCGCCGCCGTTGGCCGCGCGCAGCTCGCCGACCTCGACCGCCGGGTCGCGGCGCGCCGCGCGATCAACGCGCACTATCGCGCCGCGCTCGGCGATCTCGACGGCTGGACGTTCATGCCCGAGGCGAGCTTCGGCCGGTCGACCTGGTGGCTGACCTGCGCCACCGCGGCGTCGCGCGCCGAGCGCGACGCGGTGCTCGCCCGGCTGGCCGCCGAAGACATCGAGGCCCGCCCGGTGTGGAAGCCGATGCACCTCCAGGCGTCGTTCTCCGGCTGTCAGGCGATCGGAGGGGCGGTCGCCGAGGACCTGTTCGATCGAGGCCTGTGTCTGCCGAGCGGCTCGAACCTCGAGCCCACCGCGCTGGAACGGATCGTGTCGCACGTCCGGTCGGCGCTTCGGTGATCGGACCCGCGCCACCAGGCCATGACTCGATACGTCTGGCAAGCAAGATCACATCGGGTGCGCGAGTGTCGGAGTATTGTCGCCCTGGGATTCATCCCTGGGTGCGAATCATCTCTTCACGGTTCGTCGAAATGTCCGATCACGAAGTAACGGGGGACATCGTGCGCAAGCATAGTTTTCTCAGATTCGGCTGGATCACGTTGCTCGTCGCCGCGGCTGCGTGCCAGTCGGGGCAGGCGCCGTCGCCTTCCGACGAGCCGTCCGATCCCGCGCTGCCTGAGGCGGTGCCGATTGTGGTCGGGCCCGAGCGGCCGCTCGACCAGCTCGCGCAGCACGCCGCGCTCGCGTTCCGCGCCGAGCCCGGCACCGGTGCGCTCGTCGGCGGGTACCAGACCCACCGCGCCGCGATCCGCGACGGCCTCGTCGAGCTGACCCCGTACACGTTCGACGGCGGCGAGCGGCGGGCGCGCGCGCCGATCACCCTCGAGACCGTGCTGGTCACGATGGACGACGCCCAGCTCGCCGGCCCGCTGACCGCGAGCCGGCTCGAGGATGGCACCGCGATCCTCGAGCGCGACGGCGTGGTCGAGCAGCTGCGCAACGATCTCGACGGCGTTCGCCAGGAGTGGCACTTCGCGACCCGCCCCGAGCTGCCCGGCGATCTCGTCGTCGAGATCGCGGTGTTCGGCCACCAGTTCACGACCAGCAACGACAACGGCCTGCACTTCCGCGGGCCGGACGGCATCGGCTTCCGCTACAGCCACGCGGTGTGGGTGAGCGGCGATGGCAAGGAGTATCCGATCCAGGCGATCCACGACGCCGGCCGGATCCGCATGACGATCCCCGGCGACGTGGTCGCCGCGACGACGTTCCCGGCGGTGCTCGATCCGACGATCACCGCGGAGACCGCGGTCGATAGCCCGGTTCCGGGCTACAGCGGCGCGAACGCGATCAACCCGGCGATCGCGTTCGACGGCAACAACTACCTGGTGGTGTGGGAGGACAGCCGGAACAGCAACGACAGCGACATCTGGGGCACCCGGCTCAACGCCGTCGGGACGATCATCGACCAGCTCGGGTTCCCGATCGCGGCCGGCCCGGGGCGCCAGGGCAACCCCACCGTCGCGTACAGCGGCTCGCGCTACGTGGTCGCGTGGGAGGACTACAAGGTGACCGGCGGCACCGAGGCCGACATCGGCGTGGCCACCGTCTCGATCGCCGGCGCCGTCACCGCGCTGCCGCCGATCGCCGCGACCGCGGCCCACGAGGCGCAGCCGGCGCTCGCCGGTGGTGGCGGCACCGCGCTGCTCGCGTGGAACGCGGCCGGCGACATCCAGGGCGCGCTGTTCACCACCGCGTTCGGCGCGCCGTTCGAGATCACCGCGCACGGCGACATCGAGGCGGAGCCCGCGATCGCCAAGAGCCCGAGCGGCAACTACCTCGTCGCGTGGTCGTCGGGCGCGCCCGCCACCGCGGACCTGCGCGGCCAGCTCGTGACCCCGACCGGCGCGCTCAGCGGCGCGTCGATCGACATCTCGCTCGGCGCTGGTGGCCAGCTCTCGCCCGCGGTCGCGTTCGACGGCACCAACTTCGCCGTCGTGTGGACCAACAACAGCGGCGGCCTCAACATCTTCGGCACCCGGGTCTCGCAGGCGGGCGTCGTGCTCGACACGCGCACCGAGGGCGCCGCGACGGTCGGCGGGATCTCGATCTCGAGCGCGATCAACAACCAGGAAGTTCCGTCGATCGCCTGCCCGAGCACCGGCTGCGTCGTGCTGTGGCAGGACCGTCGCAACTTCGCGACCACCGGGTTCGATGTCTACGCGCAGGTGATGACGCCGGCGTTCGCGCTGTCCGGCGCCGAGCTGATCGTCTCGAGCGCCGAGCGCAACCAGTTCAGCCCGGTCGTGATCTCGCGCGGTGCCGCGCTGTTCACGGTGTGGAACGACACCCGCGACGGCGAGACCACCACGGTGTTCGGCGGCGTGCTGTCGAACACCGGCGCGCCGGGCGCGCACAACCCGCTGGTCCGCGGCAACAACCGCGAGACCGCCCCGACGATCGGCCTGGCGTCCAACATCTTCGGCGTGTTCTGGAGCGATAGCCGCACGTTCGGCAACGACATCCAGTACGTGCGCTTCACCGTGAACAACTCGAAGATCGACACCACGTCGCGCGTCGCCGCGGCGGCGACCGGCGCGCAGGTGACCCCGGCGGCCACCGCCGATCTCGGCACGAGCTCGCTCGTCGTGTGGTCGGACAGCCGCAACGGCGCGGCGAGCGGCAAGGACATCTTCGCGGCGCGCGTCGACCTCGCGGGCGGCAACGTGCTCGACCCGGCCGGGATCCAGATCACCGCCGCGGCCGGCGATCAGCTGCTGCCGAACGCCGCGTCGAGCGGCTCGGTCGCGCTGGTCGTGTGGCAGGACCGCCGCAACGCCTCGACGTTCGACATCTACGGCGCGCTGGTCGACGCGACCGGCGCGGTGACCCTGGCGGACATCGTGATCTCGAACGCC
>JBQCJR010000193.1:0-2373 GCA_051952595.1 Kofleriaceae bacterium | reverse complement strand
GTCCCATTTCGCGGGTCGCGCCACGAAAGACAGGTGCGGGTGGAGTCGCTGCTCAGCGTCGATCTCGATGTACAGGCGTCCGTCGTCGAACGCAGATTCGACATCACGGGCCGCGCGGGCGTTGAAGATCTCGGCACAGTGGGCACGAGCTGCACGAGCTGCTCGGCGTGCTTCCGGGGAAGCATGTCGGGACAACGCCACAGTCGCGACTCGATGCAACTCCTCGCCGCTGCGGGGGCAGAGCCCGCGAATGTCCTCATCAGTGATCGTGTCGGCGTTGATCACTTCGCATCCTCCTTGCAAACTGCGTTGTAGAGCCGCGCGATCGCCGCGAGGTCCGCCTTGTAGTCGGCGATCACCTCGGGATTGACATCGGACATTCCCGGGCGGGGATCGCACGCCTCGAGAGCGAGGGACACATGCTCCGACTCGTGTTCGAGCGCACTGACGAGGACGTCGCGCTCACGCTTGCTGAGCAGTTCCTGGAGCGCTTCCTTGACCGCGCGAGCGCTCCGGCGCGGTTTTCGCCGCGACTTCGCTGCTCCCCACACGCGTTCCGCACGGTCAAACAACTCCTGCACATCCGACTCCTCGAGATCCATGGCATCGCACAGTGCCTTGATGTCGAACCCCTCTTGGGTGGCCACGATCTCGCAGAGCAGCCGTGCAAACTGCACCTTGTCATCCGCCCATCGATTCGCCTTCGTGCTCATGGTTGCTCCTGTTTTGAGGTCGAGCCGCCTCACGCCGCCATCAGACCAGCGGTGCGGGTGTCGATGATCACGGTCCGGCACTCGGCCCACGCGCGCGCCTGATCCCAGGTGCGGAGGATCTCGCGGATGCGGGGCGCCTCGTGGCGCGTCGCCGCGGCGTAGTCGGGGTAGCCGTCCGCGTCGCGCGCATCCTCCGAGTAGTCGAGATCCCCAAGCGCCAGGTCGCAGATGACCACCTGCACGAGATCGCCGGCCTCGCTCGCGGCCCTGCGGAGGCCAGCCACATCGTGGACGTTGACGGTGGTGTCGATGTTGTCGCGCTTCATGGCCTCACCTCTTAGCGATCGCTGTGCCATGTCCAGGATTCCTGCATGTCGCGCGCAACTTCGCGAACCCTGGTCCCGACAGGCCCGAACGCGTACCCCGCGGTGCGGGTCACCGTGGCGATCCGGATACTCCCCCGAGTTCATCGCGCCACATCGACCGGCTATCGCGCCAGAACGCGCCACGAGGACGGGAAATCGCGCCACTACGATCAACCCACGAACCGCGGCTCGCGCTCGGCGGCGATCTCGCAGCGGGCGTGGCGCACATCTGCGAGGGCGTCCAACAAACGCCGCTCGAGCTCGACGAGTGCCCGGTCGCGGTCGTGGTGTCCGCGGACCTCGAGGCAATCCACGTTGAGGCGCACGCCGACCGTGACCGTTGGTGTCCCCGCGTCGTATCCGAGCGACGCGAACGCAGAACCGGCGCACGCGTCCGGCAGCACCACCGCGTCACCTCGCAGCACGCGCGCGTACGTGCGCCAGAACTCTGGCGAGGCGATGGATCTCGGGCGCTCGTGGATGAGGACTTGGACCTCACAGGCTTTCGTGTAGGCTCGTCGACAATACGGGTCCAGGGCATCCCGCGCCATGTCAGCGAGTTGTGACTCGCCCTCGGCGAGTGCGGCGATGCGGAATGCCAGTAGTTGATCACGTTGTGCTGGGGTGTTCATGGGCGGGTGTTCCTCGATCTTGGGGTGGTGCTCGGAGCAGCCGCGCGCGCCCGGATACGCCGAGCGAGTCGGACCCGCGCGAGCGCGCGGCGGTACGGGGATCCGTTGAGTGCGGCTTCCGTCTCGCGCCTCACGTCGGGGGATTCATCATCCAGGAGTCGGCGCAGCATCTCCTCAGTTGGTGCGTCGAGCGATGCGATCACTGGCATCTGGTCGATCGCGTTCGCGAGCGCGAACTCATCCGCTCGCTCGATGTCGAGCAACTGCGGTCGCACGCGCGCTCGCGGGTTCGGCCGTTGGCTTGAGCGTGCTTCGCGCCGCGAGCTCGGCGTCTCGACCCCGAACTCGCCGAACGCGATCGGACCGTGGTCGTCGAGCGACTCCATGCCCGCGTCGATCACGAGGTCGAGGCTCGACGCGATTGCGTCCGCGGTGGTGATCGCCTCGTCGTACTGGACCTCAACGACGAGTCGCGCGCGGCGCAGTGGCGGGCGCGTGTTGGGCGTGTCAGTCATCTACTCCTCCTCTTGGCGCGCTCGATGGTTGTCACCTTTGCGGTGTTTGCACACGCCGCACGTCGCTTCCTTGTCGACCTTGAGCGCACAGAGATGCTCACAGCATCGCGCCCCGCACGCACGACACGTCCATCGTGCGCGGGAGCCG
>JBQCJR010000192.1:0-18976 GCA_051952595.1 Kofleriaceae bacterium | reverse complement strand
CTCGTCCGGGGTCTCGGCGCCGACGTCGACGCCGATCGGCGCGCGCAGCCGCGCCCACCGCGCCGCCCCGCGCTCGCCCTCGAGCAGGCCCTTCGCCTCGAGCCGCTTGCGGAACCGCCCGACCTTGCCGCGGCTGCCGATCATGCCGAGGTAGCCGGCGGCATCGCACGCGATCAGGTGCTCGAGCAGCCGCTGGTCGATCGCGTGGTCGCGCGTGATGATCAGCAGCCGGTCGTCGCGCGTGAACCCGCCGAGCGCGCGCTCGATCTCCACCGCGTCGAACGACTCGATCACCCGGCTCGCCCACACCGGCGGCGATTCGGTCGCCCCGGTGTCGCCGTCGTCGCACACCACCACCGAGAACCCGAGCTGGGCGAGCAGCGGGCCGAGGCAGCGCGCGACGTGGCCGAGCCCGAACACGATCGCGCGCTCGCTCGCGCCCACTCGCTCGATCATCACGCCGTCCTCGATCGCCGGGTGATGCGCCGGCGGATCGCGATCGCCGATCGGCCGCAGCCGCAGCGGCTCGCCGTCGATCGGGGTGAGCAGCACGCGCGGCAGCGTGGACCCCGCGAGCTCGGCGATCACGCCGCGCGACGGCGGCGCCGGGGTCAGCACGACCTCCATCGAGCCGCCGCAACACATCGCGAGATCGCGCACCAGGTGCTGGCGGACCACCCGCGGCGGCGCGCCGGCCGCGACCTCGCGCGCCGCGGCGACCACCAGCTGCTCGATCCGCCCTCCGCCGATCGTCCCCCACTGCGCGCCGTCGTCGGCGATCGCCATGCGCGCGCCGAGGTGGCGCGGCGTCGAGCCGTGCGCGCCGATCACCGTCGCGAGCGCCACGCCGCGCCCCGCATCGAGCGCGCGCAGCGCCGCAGCGAACACGTCGACCCGGGCCATCTCGCTCAACCTAACACGCCGCCGGCAGCCAAGCCGCGCGCGTCGAGCTAGTGCGCGCGCAGGCGCATGAGGTGCTCGATCAGCTCGCGCAGCCCCGCACCCTCGGGGCGCTCGGTCAGGAACGCCGGCTTGAACGACAGCTCCTCCCACCACGCCTTGACGTTCGCGACGCCGACCGAGGTCGGGAACCCGCCGAACATCGGCGCGTCGTTGAGCGCGTCGCCGACGAACACGTAGGGCGACAGGTCGTTCGCGTCGCCGCCGAGCACCTGGCGCACCACGGTCATACACGCCGACAGCTTGTCGAAGTGCGGCGGACCGAAGTTGACGTGCACGCTCGACCGCACCGCGGCGAACCCGGCCTTCTGGATCATCGCGACGCACGTCTCGGCGTCCTCGCGCGACAGCGACGCCTCCTCGTTCCAGTCGATGGCCAGATCGACCTCGCGATACTTCGAGTCGCTCGACAGCCGCGCGCCCGGCACCTTCGACATCACCTCGACGGCGATGTCGTTCATCCGCCGCCGCCACTCGGGCAGGCTCGCCGGCGGCACGCCGTACAGCTTGTGGAGCTTGCGCCCCTGGCGAACGAACGTGACGCCGCCGTTCTCGCTCACGACGGCGAGCACCGGCGTCATCTTCATGAACGCGTGCGCGAACCCGGCCGGACGACCGGTCACCATGATCAACGGGACCCCCGTCTCCCCAAGCCGCTCGAGCGCCTCGTACGTCGAGGCCTCGATCCGATCACCCGTCGTCATCGTGCCGTCGATATCGGAGAACAGCGCGCGCACCGGACCGCGCAGATCAGAGAGGGGACGTGTCATTTCGGGGAGCGCGTATAGCACGCCGCAATCGCGCGCCGGAATCGCCCCGCACGGGAAGCCTTTACAGGGCCACGCGCGCTCGGGAGATCACCGATCGCCGAAGCGCGGCAGCTCAGGCGATCAAACGAAGCGCGACGTCCTCACCCGGCGCCGGCACCTGCGGGACCCGCATCGACCGATCGCGCTGCCGGCCCAACCAGTCCTCGAGATCGCCGTGGTTCAGGCGAACGATGCCGCCGACCTTGAACACCGGGAGCGGGTCACCGGCCCGCCGCGCCATGTAGCGGCACCACCGCTCCGAGCGGCCAAGGGCAGTAGCGATTCCCTTCCAGGTCTCGACGAAATTCGACATTCCATTCCTCCGTGTGCGCAGCCCTCGTGCAGCGGTTGTGCCGAGGTCCGACCATCAGAGCAAGTTGCTGATTTCCCAGGAACTCGGAGATCAGCCCGCCGTCCGAGAATGATGGAGACCCACCACCCATTCACAGGACCGACGCAAAACCTGACACAGTTGTCGCGAACTTGCCGCACCCCGTGGCTTCCCCCACGCCGCGCCGCGACAGATTTCCGGGCCTTGCCATCCTGCCCCGTGCCGACCGGCGCCGGCCGGCCGGAGTCGTCGGACTAGCAGATCGCGATCTCGCCCAGTATCCTGTTCGAACATGCGTGGATTCGTGCGGCTTTGCGCCGCTGCTGGGGTACTCGCGTGCGCGCTGCCGGCGCACGCGAATCCACAAGAGATCTATCCGCTCTCGAAGGTCCAGCGCGGGCAGACCGGCTACGGCATCACCACGTTCGCCGGCACCACTCCGCAGAAATTCACGTTCGAAGTCGTCTCGGTCGTCCGAAACTTCTTGCCCAAGCAGGACATCATCCTGGTCAAGTCGGACGATCCCAAACTCGCGGTGTCCGGTTTCTGGCAGGGCAGCTCGGGCAGCCCGCTCTATCTAGATGACAAGCTGGTCTGTGCGTTCTCGTACGGGTTCCGGTTCAACAAGATCGCGATGGGTGGCTGCACGCCCATCGAGTACATGAAGAAGGAGGGTGACACCTACCGTCGACGCGGTGCGGTGCCCGGCCCCAACAAGCTGGTGCAGCCGATGGCGTCGGCCGCCACGATGACCGACTGGCAGCGCCTCACCCCGACGGTGGACGCCGCGGCGGCGCTCGACGCGCTCGGCCCGGCGCGCAAGAACTGGCTGCTGTCCGCGCCGCTGCCCTCGCCGATCGCCGCGCCGTCGCCTGTGGACAACCAGACCCTGACCGCCTCGGTCCCGCTGTCGGTGGCCGGGTTCTCCGCGCCGGCGTTCAGCTCGCTGGCCAAGCTGTTCGATGACTCGGCGGTGGTGCCGGTGCGCGCGGGTGGCTCGTCCGGCGGCAAGGTCGAGGGCGGCCCCCGCCAGTTCGTGATGGGCGGCTCGATCGCGGTCGAGCTGATCCGCGGCGACATGGCGGCGGCGGCGATCGGCACGGTGTCGTACCTCGATGGCGACAAGGTGCTCGCGTTTGGCCACCCGATGTTCCAGACCGGCGAGAGCTACGCGCCGGTCTCCACGGTCAACGTCCACACCGTCGTGCCCTCGGCGATGAGCGCGTTCGTGATGGGCACGGCGATCCACGAGATCGGCTCGCTGGTCCAGGACCGCCAGGCGACGATCATGGCCGACCTCGGCATGCGCTCGCCGACCATCCCGGTCGACATCACGGTGACCAGCGGCACCGGCAAGCACTCCGAGACCGGCTCGTTCCACGTCGACATCGTCGACAACCGGTTCCTCACCCCGTCGCTCGCCGGCGCCGCGGTGATGAACGCGATCACCTACTACCTGCCGGATCGCGACCACGTGACCGCGCGGGTCGACTCGACGGTCCGGATCAAGGGCCAGGAGCCGATCAGCTTCACCGACTACATGTACGCGGCGGACGGCGCGGGCAGCGTGATGGGCGGGGTGCGCGGGCTGCGGGTGCTGGTGCCGCTGCTGCTCAACCCGTACGCGCCGGTCAAGATCGAGCGCGTCGACGTCAAGGTCGACCTCCGGTTCGAGGCCAACTACGGCGAGATCAAGGACGTGCGCGTCGCCGGCAGCGAGCTGATCGCCGGCCAGCGCAACTTCGTCGAAGTTCGGATGACCACCTGGAATGGCAGCGACGTGTTCGAGAAGGTGCCGGTCGACGTGCCGGCGTCGCTCGCGGGTGGCATCGTGCAGCTCGAAGTGACCGCCGGTGACTCCGCCAAGCTCGATGCCGCGCCGCCGGTCGATCTTCCGTCGCTGCTCGCCGCGTTCCGCAAGCTGCTGCCCGGCAACGTGTGGTCGGTGACGCTCAACCCCGCCGACGAGGGCGTCGCGCTCGACGGCAAGCTGGTCCGCGATCTTCCGGCCAGCGCGGCCGACAAGCTGCGGCCTCAGAGTCACACCCAGCGCGCGCAGGTCTACAAGCCGATCGCGCGCACCATCGCACCGGCCAACCGCGTCGTCGAAGGTACGTCGACGATGCTGGTCCGCGTGCGGGCTCGCTAGTGTTCGTTCCACGCTTGGGGGATTCGTGAAAGCCAGTCGTCTGTCGTATCTGTCGTTCGGCGCCGCGCTCGCGGTCGGCGCGATCGCCGTGCCCGCCAACGCCGTCGTCACCGCGACGTGGAGCGTCGAGACCTATCCGCAGTTCGACGCCGGCGATGCGACCTCGGCGTTCATCACCTCGAGCGGCGAGCTGCGCCCCGGCTGGGACACCAAGCGCACCGCGATCGAGGGCGACGCGGTGTGGAGCGCGCTGCGGCTCGCCGATGGCAGCGTGCTGCTCGGCTCCGACGCCAACGGCGCGGTGTACCGCTCGGCGTCCGGCTCCGCCGATCCGGCGCGCAAGCTGGTCGAGATCCCCGGCGCGATCGCGGTGGTCGCGCTGGCGCAGACCTCCGACGGCGCGGTGTGGGCCGGCGCGATGCCCGGCAACAAGCTGTGGAAGATCGACGTGGCGTCCGGTCGCGCCACGCCGGGCCCTCAGCTCAAGGACACCGAGACGATCTGGTCGCTGGTGGCCGCGGGCGACACCGTCTACGCGGGCACCGGCCCATCGGGCAAGCTGTTCGCGATCCGCGGCGGCGCGGCGCGCGAGGTGTTCGACACCGAGGACAAGCGGATCACCGCGCTCGCGGCGACCTCCGACGGCGGCATCTGGCTCGGCACCAGCGAGCGCGCGCTGGTGTTCCGCTACGATCCGAAGACCGGCAAGACCCGCGCGATGGCCGACTTCGCCGGCAACGAGATCTCCGCGCTCGCGGCGTACCGCGACGGCGTGGTGGTCGCGGCCAACGACCTCGCCGACGCCCCGGCCACCACCGGCAAGACGCCGAGCCAGGTCGAGGCCGCCGAGAAGCCGAACCAGGCCAAGGGACACGCCACCAAGGCCCCGGACGTCGGCTCGAAGCCGGGCGCCGACAAGGATCCACCACCGGTCGCCGACCTCGGCCGCAAGGGCGCTCGCAAGGGCAAGGGCGCGCTGTTCCGGATCGGCGGCGACGGCCGGCTCGATCAGCTGCACGCGCTGACCCAGACCTACTTCACCTCGATCGCCGTCGCGCGCGACGCGATCTATGCCGGCGCCGCCGACAAGGGCCGCGTCTACATGGTCGACGACGACGGCGCGGTCGCCACCGCGTTCGATGTCGACGAGCGCAGCGTCTCGCAGCTGTGGATCGATCGCGGCCTGGTCGGGTTCGCGACCGACGACGCGGCGGCGGTGTATCGCGCGACCAGCCGCGCGTCGCAGGCCCGCTACGTGTCGGACGTGCTCGACGCCAAGGCGGTGTCGCGGTTCGGCAAGCTCGCGTGGGTGGCCTCGGGCAAGGTCAAGATCGAGACCCGGTCGGGCAACACCGCGAAGCCGGGCGTCGGCTGGAGCGAGTGGCAGGCGCCCGCGGGAGTCGGCAAGCTCGGCGGCGGCAGCGACGGCGGCAAGATCGCCAGCCCGCCCGGCCGCTACCTCCAGTGGCGGGTCGCGCTCGAGGACGACGCCGCGCGGGTCCGCAAGGTCACCGCGTACTACGTGCCGCAGAACCAGGCGACCCAGGTCCAGGAGGTCACGGTCGAGCCGGCGGCCAAGGAGAGCCTGCCGACGCTCAAGGACACGGCCGGCAAGCCGCGCAGCCCGGTGCTCAAGCTCAAGTGGAAGATCGAGAACCCGGACGGCGACGACACCACGTACGCGCTCGAGGCGCGCCGCGACGGCGAGGCCAACTGGCGGCCGATCTCGACCGGCAAGGCGCCGCTGACCGCGCTGACCTGGGAGTGGAACACCGAGACCTATCCGGACGGCTGGTACCGGGTGCGGGTCACCGGCTCGGACGCCGCGGCGAACTCGCCGGATCGCGCGCTGACCTCGAGCGCGCAGACCACGATGTTCGCGATCGACAACACCCGCCCGACGATCAGCGGGCTGACCGTCGCCTACCCGCGCGCTCAGGCGCGCGCGACCGATGCGCTCAGCACGATCGCCGAGATGGCGTTCTCGGTCGACGACGGACCGTGGCAGCTCGGCACCACCACCGACGGGCTGTTCGACGATCTGACCGAGGATCTGCGGATCGACCTGCCGGCGCAGCTGCCGCGCGGCACCCACACCCTCGCGGTGCGGGTCGCCGACGCCGCCGGCAACGTCGGCTCGACCTCGACGACGTTCGTGGTCAAGTAGTCGCGAACCGCGCAGCGGTTCCCGGACGCGCCAGCGGACGGCGCCGCGCGCAGCGCGGCCAGAATACTCCGAGCCGTAGGCGAGGAAGTAGTCGTCAATCGCCCTGCAGCAGCTCGGCGACGCTGTCGAGCTGCTCGGGGGTCATCCGCGCGCGGACCAGCACCTCCTGCTCCGCCGCCGAGATCTCGAGCTGCTCGAACAGCCCGCGCACCAGGCCGAGCTGGGCGTCGGCGAGCTGGGTCAGCCGGCCGGCCTCGTCGCTGGTGTCGAACCGGACGTGGATCGCCGCGGCGAGCCCGGACGCCAGATCGACCGAGCCGAACAGCGCGCGCGGCGCGAGGCCGAGCGAGCTCACCGGCGCGATCTCGAGCGCCTTGCCGTGGACCACGAACCACAGCGGGTCGTGCATCCGCACCCCGCGCAGCAGCGCGAGGAACGCCTGCGAGTGGCGCAGCGGCACGCCGCGCTCGAGGACCGCGCCGGCGCTCGCCATCGAGGTGCCGTGGCCGGCCATCACCACCATCGTCGTCGGATCGACGAACGTGAACACCGCGGGCGGCGCGTTGGGCTCGACGGCGATCGACACCATGCCGCGATCGACAACGATCTTGTCCGCCACCTTGGTGCGCGCCTGGTCGATGCACTCCATCAGCCGCGCGCGATCGAGCCCACGCAGCACCACCACGCCGGCCTGGCGCGAGCCGCCCACGCCGCGCAGCCCGATCGCGATCTGCTGGAGCGTGCCCATCGGATCGTAGCCGCAGGTCCGCTGCAGCTCGCCGACCACCGGGCCGGCCTTGGTGCGCAGCACCGGCTCGAAGCTGCGCCACACCTTCGTCGCGCGCAGCCGCTGGACGTCGAAGCTCGCGACGAGCTCGGAGTCGGCGGGCAGGAAGCCGAGAGGATCGGCGACCGTCGCGCGGTACTTGCCCTCCGAGGAGGCGCGCGCCGATGCGGGAGCCGAGTTGCCGTGACAGCCGGCCAGCGCGATGGCGCCGGCGGCGACGATCGACGAGATCCGATCTGCGCTCATGCTGGTGGCTACCACGCGGATCAGCGGCGCCCCAGCGGGTACCGAACGCACTTCTCGAGGAGCGCGCCGTCCACGCGGCGCACACACAGCTCGATCTCACGCGCGATCGTGAGCACCGCGTAGTGATGCTCCTTGGCGATCGCCTGCATGCCGTCCTCGGTCGCGCAGCGCGGCCTGCCGGCGACGCCGCACCGGATGCCGTACAGGTTCGCGCCGCCGCCGCCGGTCACCACGTAGCGCAGGCCGCCGCGCTCGCCGCGCTGGTACAGGTGATCGTGACCGGAGAACACCAGGTCCACGCCGTGGCGCACCAGGATCGGCACGTAGCGCGCGCGCGCGAGCGCGCTGCCGCCGTGGTAGCCGCGCGAGTACGGCCCGTCGTGGGTGAGCGCCACGATCGCACGCACGCCGCGCGCCCGCGCCGCGGCGAGATCCGCCTCGAGCCACGCCTCCTGCGCGACGAGGTCGTAGTGGTTCGAGTCGAGGAACACCAGGTGGACGTCGGCGACGTCGCGGCTGTACCAGTACGCGCCCGGCGGGCGGCCCGGCGGACCGGCGGGCAACGAGAACACCTCCTCCGCCCGCTTCACCTGATCCGCGCCGTCCCACCCGAGGTCGTGGTTGCCGATCGCGGGGTAGTACGGCAGCTGCGCGAGCAGCTCGGCGGTCACCGCGAAGAACCGCTGCCAGTCCGCCTCGTCGGAGCCGCGCAGCACCATGTCGCCGGTCACCGCGATCGCGTCGAGCGGCTCGGCGAGCATGTGATCGACCAGCCGGCGGTGCACCGCGTGGCCGCCGCGCACGTCGCCGTAGATCCCGATCCGCACCACGGCGCCGGCCGGCGGCGGCGTGCGGAACACCAGGGCGCGCGAGCGCGATGCCCCGGCGGACACGCGATAGCGGATCGACGAGTTGGCCGGCAGCCCGGCGAGCGCGAACGCGTGGCGGCGCCCCGGCGGACTGACCTGCCGCTGATCGAGCACCTCACCGGTGCCCCACGCGATCACCGCCTCGGTGTCCGGATCGGTCTCGACCGCGATCGTCGCGTGGGTGTCGCCGAGCTCGGCGAGGATCGGCCCGCGCACGATCCCGCGATCCCGCCGGCCGATCAGCTCCACCTCGAGCGAGGGCGCGGCGCGCCGCCCGGACGGATGGACCTCGATCGCGAGCACGTTGGCGCCGAGCCGCAGCAACCCGGGCGCGACCGGCACGTGGAACGTCTCCCACTCCGGGCCGTGTGGCCGGGCGGCGAGCTGGGTGGTCGCCCCGCCCGCCGGCAGCGCGCTGCGCGCGATCTCGATCCCGTTCAGCCACACCGCGGCGCCGTCCTGGTAGCGCAACCGCAGCTCGAGCATCTGCAGGCCCTGGTCGTCGGCGGTGAGCGAGAACGTCGCGAGCCCGAACGCGGCGGCGATCCGCTGGTCGGCGGCGGGCTCGCCGATCGCGCGGCGATCACCGGGCACGCGGAACGGCCAGCCCTCGGGCTCCGGCGCGGGCTCGCCGAGCACGGCGACCGGCGCAGCGGCGCGGCCCGCGGCGACGTCGAGGCCGCTGACCGCGAGCCCGCCGATCGCGGGCGCGATCGCAGGCGCGTCGATCACGTACCAGCGCCACGGGGCGCCGGGTGCGAGCAGCGTGGCGCCACGCGGCGCGTGGCCTTCGGGCTCCGCGGCGGCGGCACCGGAGGTACCGACCAGCAGGCAGACGACCAGGCCGAGCCGCGCACGCACGTGGGGCCAGTGTGGCACGGCCTGGCGGGGATCAGCGCCCCGCGGGTTCAGGCGCGCGCGCGACGCTCGGACGACTTCGCGAGATCGAGCAGCTGCGGCAGCGAGTAGGTGTCGAGCTTGGCCAGGAAGTCCTTGTCCTTGCTCTTCTTCTGGGCCGTGCCGATCGCCGCGATCAGCTTGTCCCGGCTGCCCCACTTCTGCTTGACCGTCTCGGTCACCGCCGCGAGCCGCAGCAGCTGCTTGTTCGAGGCGGTCTTGAGCTGCGCCTCGACCGCGGCGGCGTCCTCGGAGCCACGCACGAGCGACGGCGCGAGCGCCTTGGCGAGCGCCTCCTTCGAGGAGTGCGCGGCGACGAGCCGGCCGCGCGGGTGGCGCGGGCCCTGCTTCACGGGCGGCGCCTTGACCTTCTTCTCGGCCGGCGCCTTCGCGGCGGCGGCCTTGGTGCCCTTCGCGGCCCTGGTGGTGGACTTGGTGGTCTTCGCACCGGCGGACTTGCCCGTGGACTTCTCGGTCTTCTTGGTGGCCATGGTTTCAGTTCTCTCTATCAGCTTGCGGCAACGGGCTCGACGAGCCCGACCCGTTGGCGGGCGGGGAATCCTGCGCGGGCGGCCCCCCTCCGTCAAGCATAGACAACACGTGATTCACGTCGTCCATCGTCAGGTCCGCCTTGAACCACACCCGGCTATCGTCGCTCGAGATCGCGATCTTCTGGACCACCGAGCCGAGCGACTTCAGCTGGGCGGCCATCGCGAACTTGACGAGCGACGACTTCGCCATGGATTCCAGCTGCTTGGCATCATCGCCTGACGCCATGATCGCCCCGAGCTCGAGCTTCGCGCCGCGGGTCAGGTCGGCCGATCCGACGAACGCCGACGGCCCGGCCTTGAGCTTGCCCTCGGTGACCCGGACCAGGCCAGATCCCACGCGCTCTCCCACCCGGCCGATCGCCCACACCGGGGCGCTCTGATCGACCCGCTTGAGCCACGCCGCGAGCTCCGGGTGAACCGGAGCCTTCTTGCCCTTGCCGAGCGCCTCGGCGACGTAGGTCTCGCTCGTGCCGAGCACGACGGTATCGGCGCGCCCGAACGCCAGGTACATCGTCCGGGCGCCGTCCTTGACCTGATACAGCGACTTGCCGTCGACGGTCTTCACCACCAGCGAGCCGTTGCCCTTGCCGACCACCTCGCGCACGCACGACACCAGCTCCGGCTCGGACAGCTTGCCGGTGGCGACCATCAGGGTCGGCCCGGTGCCCGGCTTGCCACCGGTCGGCGGCGGCCCGAGCGCGAGCATCAGGTGGTTGATCTGGCGGACGTCCAGCTTGCACAAGGTCTGGAGATCCTTCCATTTCTCCGCGAGCAGCGGGTCGCGCAGCAGCAGCTGGCTGACCGCGCGCTCGACGATCGGTGACCCGACGAGTCGATCGACGTCGACGCCGACCACGACGTCGGCGCTCGACGGCACCGCCGACAGGCCGGAGACATCCGGAGACGGCCCACCTCGCCCACCCGACTTCTTGCCGCACCCGGTGGCGACCACCAGGCCCACGAAGATCAGCGCACCGGCGAGCCGCATCGTTGGTTCATAGGACATCGAGCCGCGCACGTCCATTCCTCCGACGAGACCCCCGAAACGCGAAAAGCCCCGACCGAGGACGGGGCTCTCAGACGGATCGCGGTGAGCGGACTAGTGAGCGCCCAGGCCGGCGCCGAGCATGCCGCCGAACTGCTGGACCAGCGTCGCCAGCTTCTGCTCCGAGAGCGAGACGTAGAACTTCACGTCCGGGCCGTCGGCCGCGATGTCGAGCTTGTCGACCATCGAGGTGAGCGCCGCAGCCTGACCCTTGAAGCCGGTCGCCATCTGCGTGGCCTGATCGGCCGAGTCGAGGCGCATCCGGAGATCGAGCGAGAGCCCCGAGGTCACGTTGACCGAGCCGAACACCGCCTTGGGCTTGATGCCCATGCGCGCGGCCTGCTCGAACACCTTCGAGTTGCCGTTCATCAGCAGCCACAGCGAGTCGCCGGTCTTGATCTTGCTGTACATGTCGACGAACGCGCCCGAGGTCTTGAGCGCCGAGTTGCCGGCGGTCGCCGCCTTGAGCGTGTCCACGGAAGCCGTCGCGCCGACCACCGCCACCGCGGTGTTGTCGTTCACGAACGTGAACACGACCAGGCCGTCGTCATCCTTCTTCATCGTGACGACGTCGCCATCGCGGGTCACGATGGTGCCCTCCGCGGCGGCCTTGTCCTTCATCTTGTCGAAGCAGCCGAGCACCTTGGACTTGTCCGGGCCGTGCAGGACGATCACGCCGTCGGGCTTCTCCGCCGTGGCGTTCTTCATGCCGACCGACACGCTCTTGATCGCCTCGAGCGGATCGAAGCCACAGGAGGTCTTGAACTCCGCCAGCTGCTTCATCGCGTCGCCGGAGACCAGCTGCGGCTCGACGAACTTCTTCCACAGCGCGCTCTGCTGGAGCTGGGCGAAGTTGAGGCCCATCACCACCTCGGAGTCGACCGGCAGCAGCGACAGATCGTCGCCGACGCTCGCGGAGCTCGGCGCGCTCGGCGTCGGGGTCTTGCCCACGCCACCGTTCTGCTCGCCCGACCGCGTCTCGCCTGCCGGCTGCGATGGGTTCTTCTTCTCTTCCTTCTTGCACGCGCCGAGCGCGAGCGCGCTCGAAGCGACGAGACCTGCGAACAGCCAGCTGCGGCGCCGAGACATGGTGATCATCTCTATCTCCTCTAGCGTCGTTTGACGAAACGACGTAACGCCGGGGCTTATAACACCTTGTGGTAGGGTGCGCCATGGCCTGGATCCGCCACCGCCTTCGCGACTCCGACGTGTGGGCGAAGGTCGATGCGAACGGCGCGCTGGTTCGAGATGGCAACGACCGCGTCGAGATCGTCTACAAGCCCGCGCCCGGTGCGAAGGTGTACCGCGCGGCTGCGAGAAATCTCACAGCGGCGGGCGGCGAGCCGGTGGAATTCGAGGCTGGCGAGGCGGCGGCGCCCAGCGCACCCGCCGCGAAGAGCACCGCGGTGCCGGAAAATGCCATCCAGGTGTGGACCGATGGCGGCTGCCGGCCGAACCCGGGGCCGGGCGGCCTGGGCGTGGTGATCGTCGATGGCACGCACCAGCGCGAGATCAGCGAGTACCTCGGCGAGAGCACCAACAACATCGCCGAGCTCACCGCGATCATGCGCGGGCTGCAGGCGGTGGCCGATCGCAGCCGCCCGGTGGTCGTGTACTCCGACTCGGCGTACTCGATCGGCTCGCTGACCCAGAACTGGAAGCCGAAGAAGAACATCGAGCTGATCGGCGAGCTCAAGCAGCTGTGTGGCGAGTTCGCCAACCTGCGGTTCGTCAAGGTCGAGGCGCACAGCGGGATCCCGCTCAACGAGCGCGTCGATCACCTGGTCGGCGCGGCGATCTCGCGCCGCCGCTAGCTCACTCGGCTCGCTTACTCGGTCCGCTGCACGTCGGACGCGACCTCGGCGAGCGTCGCGAACGTCCACGTCTGCGCGATCCGCTCGAGCACGGCGTCGAGGCGGGCCAGCTTCTCGTCGATCGGGACGCGCAGATCCGGCTGGCGCGCGACCAGCTCGCCCGGGATGCCATCGCGCTCGGCGTCGGCGAAGTCGATGCCGTGGAGCTCGAAGTTGAAGAACGGCCGGCGGGTCATCGCCCCGAGCAGCAGATCGCGGACCCACGGCGGCGCGAGCAAGAGCGACGTCCCGATCGCCGGGATCCGGGTCCACGGCGTGACCGCGATCGGCAGCTCGACGATCGGCGCCTGGCCCCGCCGCCACGGCGCGGTCATCGCCGGGCGATACGGCCGGGTCGGCGCGGCGAGCGCGCGTGGATCGGTGAGCACGGCGCCGCTCGGCCGCCGGGCGAGCGCGAGCGCGGCCATCACCGCGGCCTTTGCGGCGTAGTAGCCGGGCGCCGGGAAGATCGAGGAGTCGTAGCGATAGCCGCGGCGCGCCAGCACGTCGAGCATCGCCGGCGAGACGTCGTACCCGGGAGCGCGGAACCCGCGCGGCGCGGCGCCGGTGATCGCGCGCAGCACGCGATCGCAGCCGGCGACCTCGGCGTCGATCGTCGCGGCGTCGCGCCGGGCGAGCTCGTAGGGGTGCGAGTACGAGTGGTTCGCGAGCTCGTCGCCGCGCTCGGCGAGCTGCGCGAGGCGGCGGGCGTTGGCGACCCGGGCCGCGCGATCCGGAAGCGCCGCGTCGCCATCGGCGTCGCGCCCGACGACGAACCAGGTCGCGTGGATGCCGCGCCGCGCGAACAGCTCGACGGCGCGGGGCAGCGCGCGCTCGAGGATCGCGTGCTCGAGCTCGGCCGGCGGTGCGCCGATCCCGTGGATCCGGTAGTAGCAACCGATCGCGTCGAGATCGACCGAGACCGCGCAGCGCCGCGCGATCACGGCTTGCCGCCGAACCGGATCACGTAGGTGAGCTTCGCGAGGCCACGCAGCACGTTCGGCACCCGCTTGACCAGGTTGATGGCCGGCGGGCGCTTCTCGTGCAGCTTGATCGGGATCTCGAGCACGTGCAGGTCGCTCCGGCCGGCGCGGATCACCAGCTCCGACGCGAACAGATCGCGATCGATCACACACGCCTCGACCACCGGCAGCAGCGTGGCGCGGCGGAACGCCTTGAGCCCGTGGGTGTCGGTGCCGTGGAAGTCGAGCGCGACCCGCAGCATGCCGTTGATCACGCGGGTCGCCGCGCGGCGGAACAGCGGCCGCTCGTCGCTGGCGCCGCGCATCGCCTTGCTGCCGACCACCATGTCGCAGTCGCCGTGGCGCAGGTGCTCGAGCGCGCGGCGGTGGAACTCGAGATCGCAGAGGTCGATCTCTTCGCAGATCACGTACTCGCCGGTGGCCTCCAGGATGCCGCGGCGGAGCGCCTTGCCGTAGTTGGGCTCGCCGAGCGAGAACGTGCGGACCTCGGCGCGCTCCTCGGCGAGGTGGCGCGCCAGCTCGGCGGTGCGGTCCTTCGAGCCGTTCTCGGCGATGATCACCTCGAACGTCAGATCGGGGGCGTGGAGCGCGTTGCGCACGCCGTCCAGCCCGTCGAGCAGCTCGGTCACGGCCTCGCGCAGGATGCCTTCCTCGTTATAGACGGGGATCACGATCGAGACATCGGGCATCGCGCCTGGTCTTATCATCATCCGTCCGCAGATCGAGCGTCGGATCGGCGCGGAAACTGGAACCGCTCGCTCTGACCCGCCGTCATCACGAGCACGTGATCGCGCAGCCCGCGGGCGCGGGCCAGCTCGAGCAGCCAGCGCGCCGGCTCGTCGAGCTGCTCGTACGACAGCGCGAACGCGCCGTGGTGGATCGGCAGCAGCATGCGCGACCGCAGATCCTCGAACGCGTACAGGGCGTCGAGCGGCGACATGTGGCGCGCCCGGAACGACGCCGGCAGGAACCCGCCGATCGGCAGCACCGCGAGATCGGGCGCGAACCGCTCGCCGATGTCCGCGAATCCCGAGAAATAACCGCTGTCGCCGCACAGGTACGCGCTCGGCCCGTCGCCGCGGACCACGTAGGCGAGGCCACGCGCGAGGTCGCCCTCGCCGTGCGAGGTCGCGGCCGCCGTGACGTGGACCCCACGCAGCTCGAGATCCGCGCCGGGCTGGAGCTCGATCACCCGCGCGAATCCGATCCGGGACACCGCGCCGGCGGCGCCCGCCGGGACCACCACGGTCGCGGAGCGCGGCAGCCGCTCCAGCGTCGGGACGTGCAGGTGATCGGCGTGGCGATGCGAGATCAGCACCAGGCCGACGTCGCGGAAGTCGCCCGGGGTCAGCCCCGGCTCGACCGCGCGGCGGACCCCGCCGATCCACCTCCCGAGCATCGGATCGAACGCGATCCCCAGATCGTGGTAGCGCGCGATCACCGTGGCGTGGCCGCCGAAAGTGACCGCCAGCTGGCCGGGCTCGACGGAGGGGAGCGGCTCCGTGACCGCGGCGCGCGGCGCGCGGAACCACCGGGCCATCCAGTGACCGACCAGGCTGCGGTAGCGGCGCACCGGGACCTGCCGGTGGAGGTGGCCGAGCTCGGCCGCGCGCGCGGTGCGTTCCCCCGACACGATCTGCACTGTCGCCGGGCTGGCCGGGTGGCGCAAGTCGAGGGTAAGTTTCGCGCTCGGTGTCGCTCCTGGCTCAGATTTCTTCGGCGTCCCGTTGGCTCGCGCGATGGCCGGTGGCGGTGGTCGTGTGCATCGCGCTGGCCGCAGGGGTGCTCCTGCCGGGGCTCGGCGCGCCCGGGATCTGGGAGCCCCAGGAGCGCCTGACCGTCGACCGGATCGCCCCGCCGCGCGATGTCGACGCGCGCCGCGCGGCGACCGAGCTGCGCCAGCTCGCCGGCAACCTGGGCGAGCTCGCCAAGTTCGTGCCGGCGACCCCACAGTCGCGCGAGCCGGCGGAGGCGTGCATGCGCACCGTGCCCAAGGACGCGGTCGCGCGCTCGCTGACCAGCCGCGCGATCACGCTCGGCCGGGACCAGGTGTCCGACAGCCACGCCCGGCGGCGGCTGCCGATCGCCCTGCTCGGCCTCGTCACGGTGCTCGCGACCGCCGGGATCGCGATGCGGCTCGCCGGCGCGCGCGCCGGGATCGTCGCGGCGCTGGTCACGCTGGCGATGCCGCTGCTGGTCCTCCAGTCGCGCATGCTGATCAGCGAGCTCGGCACCGCGTGCGGCGCGACCCTCATTCTCTACGGCCTGGTCGGGTTATCCCGGCCACACCGCGCGCGGGGCGCGGCGGTGCTCGCGCTCGACGCGATGGGCTCGGCGATCGCGCTCGCGGCCGGCCTCGTGATCGGCTTCCTCGGCGGCGGCGCGCTGCTCGGCCTGGTCGTGCCGATCGGCGGGTTCGCCGCGGCGGGCGGGCTCGGCGCACCGGCGATCGCGGCGGTCGTGCGCCGCCAGCGCCTCGAGGCCGGCGCGGTGGTGGCGCTGATCGCGACGCTGCTCGCCGCCGGGCTGATCGGCCTGCTCGCCTACCAGCTGTACGACCTGCGCGACCCGTACCCCGGGATCATGCCGCCGGCCCGCCAGATGCTCGGCCACGCGATCGTGCCCGAGGGCTGCTGGTCGTGGGCGCTCGGCGCGGTGTGGCGGGCCGAGGACGACCTCCGCTACATCTACGACAGCACGTTCGAGCAGATCGCGTATGGCACGTTCCCCTGGGGCGTGCTCGGCCTGATCGCGATCGCCGCCCTGCTCCGCGATCCCGAGCGCGATCGCAAGCTCGCGGGCGCGATCGCGCTGGCGTGGGCCGGCGGCGCGTGGATCGCCACCGAGGCGTTCCAGCGCAAGGTGGGCACGACGATCTACGCCGGCTTCCCCGCGCTCGCGCTCGCGGTCGCGGTGTGGCTCGACGCCGTGTGGAGCCGCCGGGCCCGCGGCGATCGCGACGCGTTGCCGGGCGGCGTGCTGCTGATCGCGCTGCTGTTCGGGCTCGCGGTGCTCAACCTCGGCAAGGACATGAATTCGTTCGCCGAGCGCGTCGCCTCGATGCTGAACGGCACCGAGAAGATCACCTACCCGGCCGCCGCGCGGTTCCTGTTCCTGCCGACCAAGCTGTGGCCGCTCGTGCTCGGCGTGATCGCCGCGCTCGCCACCGGGATCAGCTTCGCCTCCCAGCGCCGGCGGATCGCCGGGGCCGCGGCGGCGGTCGCGCTGGCCGCCACCGCCGCGCTCGCCGGGTTCTGGGCGTTCGGCTGGCACCGCGGCCTGGCGACCCACCTGTCGTCGAAGGCGCTGTTCGACACCTACCGCGAGCTGCGCAAGCCCGGCGACCAGCTCGTGTACATGGGCGACCTCGGAAACGCGCCGCGCGCCTACGCGGACGCATGCCTCCAGGAGCCCCCGCCGGCCGGCGCGACCACGCCTGCGCCCGCGCCGACGCCGGAGTGCCTCGCGCGCAAGCTCGAGCAGGTGTCGACGCGCGACCAGATCATGAGCGCGCTCAAGCGCCCCGAGCGGGTGTTCGCGATCGCGCCGCAGGGCGAGCTGTGCGCGATCCACCGCGAGGCGGGCGATCGGCCGTACTTCGTGCTCGACGATCGGAACAGCCGCAACCTGCTGCTGTCCAACAAGCTCGACGGCGCCACCGACAAGAACCCGCTGCGGGCGATGATCCAGCACGCCGAGCCCAAGGGGATCAAGACGCGCCCGCCGGGGCGGATCGTGTTCGACAACAAGATCGAGCTGCTCGGCTGGGACATCCCGGCGCGGATCGGCCGCGGCGACAAGCTCGAGCTGGTGACCTACTGGAAGGTGCTCCAGCCGGTGGGCGGCAACTGGAAGGTGCTCGTCCACATCGACCGCGGGCTGCGGATCGGCGCGGACCATCCGCCGATCCAGGATCGGTGTCCGACGTCGACCTGGCAGCCGGGCGATTTCATCATCGACCGACATACCCTGTCGGCGGGCGGCGGGGGCCATCCGCTCGGGGAGTACGAGGTGTGGGTCGGGTTCTTTACGGGGGCGTCGCCGAGTTTTCGCAACATGACGGTGAGCACGGCGCCCGCGGAGATGCGGGATAAGACGGATCGGGTGAAGATCACGAAGATCGTGCTGGAGTGATCGGATCGTTTCGGTTTGACGCCCCTCGTCGGACCGAGCTATGACGCCCGCGATGGCACCGAAGGCCAAGGGGAGTGTCGCCGTGGTCATGGCGGACCATGACCTCGACGACATCGACCCCGAAAGGCGCGGATCGCCTCGCGTGCTCGTCGATCTCGAGGTCGACTACGCGAGCGAGGACAACTACCTGTTCGCGTACATCACCGATATCAGCGTCACCGGCATCTTCGTTCGCACCACCAGCCCCGAGCAGCCCGGGACCCACCTCAACCTCCGGTTCTCCCCCGACGACGCCGGCGGTCCGATCGAGATCGAGGGCGAGGTGATCTGGGT
Source organism: Kofleriaceae bacterium (assembly GCA_051952595.1). Taxonomy (GTDB): domain Bacteria; phylum Myxococcota_A; class Polyangia; order Haliangiales; family Haliangiaceae; genus JABFXX01. The sequence goes on along the minus strand of JBQCJR010000192.1, from coordinate 862 downwards.
CAATCCTTACCGTCCGGGCGCGCCCGACAATCTCCATCCCGGCATGGGGATCCGGTTCGCCGGCCTGGACCACGAGCTTCGCGATCGCTTGCTCGAGCTGATCCGTCGCTTCGCCTACCTCTCCTGATGTCGATCATCTGCGGTACCGACCTATCCGCGGCGAGCGCCGGCGCACTAGACGTCGCGCTTGCCCTGGCCCCCCTGCGAGGCGACCGCGAGGTCGTGCTCGTCCACATCGTCGACCCGGAGCTCGGTGGTTCGCCATCGGCTCGCGAGGCGGCCTTCGAGCAGGCGCGCGCCGAGCTCGACGAGCAGGCGCGAGGAAAGGCGCCGCCCGGCGTCGCGATCCGCTGCGAGCTGCTGGTCGGCCCGCCCGACAAGGTGCTCACCGAGCTGGCGGCTGCCGAGGGCAGCAACCTGATCGTGATCGCCGCGCGGTCGACCAGCACGTCGCTGCTCCGGCTCGGCACGACGACCACCAAGGTGATCGCGCACACGAGCGTCCCGGTGCTGGTGGTCCGAGATCCGGCGCCGTGGCTGGCCTACGCGTCGCGCGCTCGCCCGATCCGGGTGATGCTCGGCATCGACGACACCGCGACCTGCGAGCTCGGCATCCAGTGGACGCACGGGCTGCGCGCCGGCGGGCCGGTCGAGGTCGTGCTCGGCGCGATCTACTACCCGGACGACGCGGCCAACCACTACGGCCTGCCGCCGCACGGCATGATCGACAGCGATCCCGAGATCGAGCGGCTGCTCTCGCGCGATCTGGTGCGCCGGTTCGGCGGCGAGCGCGCGCCCGACGTGGTCGCGCGGGCGCCCCCCCGGGGCGGCCGGGTCGGCGCCCCCCACCGGGAGGGAGCGC
>JBQCJR010000191.1:0-7411 GCA_051952595.1 Kofleriaceae bacterium | reverse complement strand
GTCGCCTATACGGGCGTCGATCTCTCCGCGTTGGTGGTGGTGCGCGCCCCGCACACCCCGGCCGCGGCGCGCGCGACCGAGCGGCTGCTCCGCTCCGGGGCGTTCGGCCTGGTGGTGCTCGATCTCGGCTCGCTCGGCAACGAGCTGACGATGGCGCACCAGGGCCGGCTGGTCAGCCTCGCTCAGGCGCACGACGCCGCGATCGTCTGCCTCACCGCCAAGCCCGAGGCGGCGAGCTCGCTCGGCTCGCTGGTCTCGCTGCGCGCCGAGGCGCTGCGCACGCGAGCGAGCCCGGCGCGCGAGGGCTTCGTGGTGACGCTGCGCGGGCTCAAGGACAAGCGCCGCGGGCCGGGATGGAGCCACACGCGCAAGGCCCGCGGGCCCGCGGGGCTGTGAGATCCGGATCGCGCACGCACATCCGCGCCTGCCACTCGCAGTCGGCAAACGGAGAGTGCGACTGCACACGGCCGTGAGCACGCGCGCGTTCACCGGACGTCGACGCTCGCGCAACTAGCCGATCACGTTCGGCCTCGATGTCCTACACGGTGCGTGGACGTGGTTGGCACTTCGTCTGCTGGAGGAGGCGCTCACGATGAGGAACCTCACCGCGTGTCTCGCGGCCATGGCCGCGCTTTCGCTGAACGCCTGTGCAACCGATGGCGATGTCGACGACGATCAGAGCGTCGACGGGCAGGAGAAGGACGGGCTCGACGACGACTTCGCGCGCGCTGCGCGCACCCACGGTGTCCCGGCGGATCTGCTGAAGGCGGTCTCGTACGTCGAGACCCAGTGGCAGGCCGTCGAGGGCCACGAGGAGCACGAAGGTCGCCCGAGCGGCGTTGGCGTGTTCGGCCTGTGGGGGGGTAACCTGACCGCGGGCGCCGCGGCCGCCGGCCTCGAGGTCGACGCGGTGCGCACCGACACCGCCGCGAACATCTCCGCGGGCGCGGCGCGGCTCGCCGAGATCGCGGCGACGCTCGGCGTGTCGGGCGAGGACCTGCTCGCGTGGGCGCCGGTGCTCGCAGAGTACGCGCAGAACCCCGATGACGACGCGCGCGACGGCTACGTCGACGACGTGCTGCGCGTGCTCGCCGCGGGCGCTCGCTTCACCTCCGAGGATGGCACGCTGGTCGCCTCGATCGATCCCCACGCCGAGATCACCGTGCCGGAGACGCCGAACGTGCGCGCGGCGACCGACTACGGGCCGGCGATCTGGCGCTCGTCGCCGAACTACAACAGCCGCGGTGGCTCGGCGGTCAGCCTGATCGTCGTCCACTCGTGCGAGGGCGGCTACGCGGGCTGCTGGGGCTGGCTGCGCAACAGCGCGGCCGGCGCGAGCGCGCACTACGTCGTCAAGGAGAACGGCGGCGAGATCACGCAGCTCGTGCGCGAGTCGAACCGCGCGTGGCACGTCGCCGCGGCGTACGAGTGCTCGCGCGCCGGCAACCAGCAGTGCGGCAAGAACGGCGTGTCGACCAACAACTTCTCGGTCGGCATCGAGCACGCCGGGTACGCGAGCCAGTCGTCGTGGCAGAGCGGGCTGATCGAGGCCTCGGCGAAGCTGTCGTGCGACATCGCGCGCGATCACGGCATCCCGCGCGACCGCAACCACATCGTCTCGCACGGCCAGCTCCAGCCGTGGAACCGCACCGATCCGGGCCCGAACTGGCCGTGGAGCCACTACATCGATCGGATCCGCGCGAACTGCGGCGATAGCGGCGGCGGCACCGGCTCGGCGATCATCGTCGACAGCAACAACGCCAACAACAACCAGTCCGTGGCGAAGATCGAGCTGACCGGCACGTGGACCTCGACCAGCGGCACGCCGGGCTACTACGGCACCGGGTACTACTTCGCGAACACCGCGCCGCAGTCCGCGCCCGCGACGTTCTGGTTCTACCTGCCGTCGGCCGGGACCAAGACGATCGACGCGTGGTGGACCGCCGGCACGAACCGCGCCGCAGCGGCCCCGTTCATCGCGTACAACGCCGCCGGCACCGAGCTGGGTCGCCGCTCGGTCGACCAGCGGGCGAACGGCAGCAAGTGGGTTACTCTCGGCACGTGGAACTTCAGCGCGGGCTGGAACAAGGTCGCGCTGTCGCGCTGGACGGCCGAGGGCAGCGTGGTGATCGCCGACGCGATCCGCGTCCGGTGAGTCGCCCGGCGCTCGCCGCCGGGATCGCCGGGCTGGTGCTCGGCGTCGCCGGTTGTTCGGAGAAGCGCGCGTCGCAGGCTCAGGCTCAGGCGCAGGCGCAGGCACAGGCGCCGAGCGAGGGCAGCGGTCACGGATCCGCAGGAGCAGCGAGCTCGGCGCCCGCGCCCGCGCCGATTCCCGCGCTGCCCGGCACGCTGTGGTTCGTCGAGGATGGACCGCCGCGCACGCTGGTGACCATCGCGGGTGGCGCTCGCCGCGAGATCCGCGGCACCGGCGGAGATCTGTATCCGTCGCCGTGGCAGCTGCCCGATGGGCGGCTGGTCGCGATCGCCTCGCGCGGTGATGGCGGGCCCGACGCCGAGCAGCTCGCGCTGGTCGGCCCCGACGGCGCCGTCGAGCGGATCGGCGAGCCGGCGGCGCAGGTCCGCGATCCGGCGGTCGATCCCGAGGGCCGCTGGATCGTGGTCGCCGCGAACCGCGACGGGCACAGCGACCTGTACCGGATCGATCTCCCGAGCGGCAAGACCACCCGGCTGACCAACGATCCGGCCGGCAACTTCCGCCCGGCGCGGCTCGGCGGAACCGGCGCGATCGCGTTCGTGTCGAGCCGCGATGGGGACGCCGAGCTGTACCGGATGCCGGTCGCCGGCGGCAAGCCGCAGCGGCTGACCGCGTTCCATCGCGACGACTGGGAGCCCACGCCGTCGCCCGATGGCAAGACGATCGCGTTCCTCAGCGATCGCGCGGGCCGCCCGCGGATCTACCTGGTCGCCGCGGACGGCACCGGCGTGCGCAGGTTGACCGATCGCGCCGACGCCGATGTCGACGAGATCGCGCCGGTGTGGTCGCCCGATGGCAAGTCGATCGCGTACGTCGTCGAGCGCGGCGGCAGCGAGTCCAACGCCTGGGTGCGCGACGTCGCCGCCGGGACCGAGCGGGTGATCACCCCGCTGCGCGCGCGCGACGCCGAGCCGGCCTTCTCGCCGGACGGCGCGTGGATCGCGACCTCGCGCGGCAGCGGCCACGAGCTCGAGCTGTGGGCCACCCGCGTGGCGGGTGACGGCGAGGCGGTGCGGATCAGCAGCGGCGGCAGCGCGCGGATCCCGCGCTGGCGCTGAGCCCGGCTGTCTCCCGCCTGGCGCTCGGCTCCGCTCGCCTGGCGCTTGCCTGTCGCCCGGAGTCGGCGCCGTGCCGACCGCCGTCGGCGCCGCGAGGGCGCCGCGCGCGGCGCGCGCGATGGAAGATCGCGAGGTTCGGCGCGCTCGCGTGGTGGCACTCGCGCTGCACCAGCAGCAGGGCACGACCAACCAACCAGCCAGCGAGCGAAAGGATCCACCGATGTCCGCAGACGCGTTCGACACCATCTCCACCGAACAGCTCACCGACGTGTTCGGCGGCAGCCAGCTCTCCCGCGCGGCGGATCGCGCGCGCGAGCTCGGCCTGACGATCACCTCGACGACCGGAGGCCGCCACGCGCCGCGCTCGTACCACTACCAGGGCCGCGCGATCGACGTCTCCGGGAGCCGGTCGGCGATGGGGCAGTTCTATCGCGACATGTCCCAGACCAACCCCACCGAGCTGTTCTACGACCCGATGGGCGGCATCAAGAACGGGCGCAACATCGGCGCGATCGGCGGGCACGGCAATCACGTCCACGTCGCGTACTGAGCGCGCCGACCGCCGGGTCGGGGAGAGCACGACGAGATCGGCTCTTGACAAACTGCTGGATTGACAGCGCTTTGCTGTTCCTGAACAGTTGTTTAGTGCTCGCGTGCCTCGACCTTCCCGCGCTGCCGCTCCAGCTGGTGTGGCGGCGCGAGCCCGCGTGGCGCGCGAACCCGGTGGTGGTGATCGACGAGGATCGCCCGCAGGGCACGGTGCTGTGGGCGTGCGAGCGCGCGCGGGCGTCCGGCGTGCTGGTCGGCCAGCGCTACGCGCACGCGCTGTCGCTCGATCGCGGGCTGCGCGCGCGCGTGGTGCCGCCCGAGCAGATCGAGGCCGCGATCACCGAGCTGCGGACGGTGCTGCACCGGCTGTCGCCGAGCGTCGAGGCCGGCGAGCCGGGCACGTTCTGGCTCGATGGCAGCGGGCTCGATCGCGTGTTCCCGGAGCGCGCCGCGAGCGACCCGCGGGGCGCGGCGTGGGGGCTCGAGATCGCCCGTGCGCTCGCGCCGCTCTCGCTGCGCGGGGCGGTGGTGATCGGGTCCTCGCGGTTCGCGACCTACGCGATCGCGCGAGCGAAGCGGCGCGGCGTCACCGTGCTGCGCAGCGAGCGCGAGGAGCGCGATCAGGCCAGCGCGGTGCCGCTGGTGCGGCTCGACGTCGCGCCGAAGATGCGCGATGCGCTCGCGCGGCTCGGCGTGACCACCGTGGGGCAGATGGTGCGGTTGCCCGGCGGCGGGATCCTCGAGCGGTTCGGCCGCGATGCCCACCGGCTGTACCAGCTGGCGGCCGGCGAGCGCTGGGATCCGCTGGTGCCGGTCGCGCCGCCCGAGGCGCCCGACGAGCGCGTGCTGCTCGACGAGGAGGACGATGACATCGAGCGGCTGGTGTTCGCGACCAAGGCGCCGCTCGATCGGCTGCTCGGCCGGCTCGCGGCGCGCGGGCGCGCGCTCACCGCGCTACACGTCGAGCTCACCCTCAAGCACGCGGTCGGCAAGGTCGAGTTGCGCGCCGACTGCATCAAGCCGGCCGCGCCGACGCTCGACGCGCGCTCGCTGGTGCGGCTGTTCCACCTGCGGCTGACCGGCATGCCGCCGGTCGCGCCGGTCAACGCGATCCGGGTGTGGGCCGACGACGCGGCGGCCACCCGCGAGCAGCTCGCGCTGTTCGCGAGCCGGCCTCGCCGCGATCTGCGCGCCGCCGACGAGGTGCTCGCGCGGCTGCGCGCCGAGCTGGGCGACGACGCGGTCGTCCGCGCGGTGCTGCGCGAGGGCCACCTGCCGGAGGCGAGCTTTGGCTGGGAGCGGCTGGTCCACGTGGTGAAGGCGTCGCCGCAGCCGCGCGAGGATCGCCCGCTGATCCGGCGCGTGCTCGCGCGCCCCCAGCCGCTGGCAGCGCCGGGGCGCCACCTGCGCGATGATGGCTGGCTGCTCGCCGGCCTCGAGCCCGGGCCGGTGGTCCAGCTCCAGGGCCCGTACGTGATCTCCGGCGGCTGGTGGGCGACCGACCTGCACCGCTCGTATCACTTCGCGGAGCTGCGCCGCGGCGATTGCCTGTGGGTCTACTACGACGAGAAGCGCCACCGCTGGTTCATGCACGGCGCGGTGGAGTAGCGGTCAGCGAAACATCGCGATCAGCTGCGCGCCGAGCCCGCTGGCGACGAACACCGCGCGGCGGTTCGAGGTCAGCCGCGCGAGCCAGTCGAAGCTGCCGCCATCGCCGAACGGCACCGCGGCGCCGCTCGGCAGGGTGGCCCACAGCATGTAGCGCACGCCGCCCGAGTAGTACGGATGGGTCAGCGGCTTGCGCTCGACGATCGGGACGGCGCCCGCGAGCGCGGCGGCGATCCGGTCGCCGATCGCGGCGCGCTCCGGGGTGGCGAGCACGTCGAGGCGCCGGGCGCCGAACGAAAAGCCGTGGGCCTCGAGCCGGTCGAGCCCGCCGAGCAACGTGCGCACGTGCAGGACGAGCGTCTCGACGGTGAACCCGTGCTCGCGCGCCTCGATCCCGCCGCTGGCGAGCGCGAACATCCGGAAGTGCTGCGCGTAGCCGGGCTGGTTCGGCACCGGCTGGGCGCGGACCGTGCGGTGCGTGGTCGCGAGGTGGCAGGGCCCGGCGCGCAGCCGGGTGGCGCACTCGAGCGCGAGCACGTTGGTCGGATCCGAGACCACCTCGGTCCCGCGCAGCGCCGAGACCACGCGGTGCTGATCGGTCGGCGCGACCGTCGAGCACGCGCCGAGCGGGGCGAGCGGCGAGAGCTCGAGCGCCTCGAACCGCGCGGCCGCGGCGAGCAGGTGGCCATCGATCGCGTGCAGTGTGCGCTGGTCGACCGCCGCCGGGCAGGTGAACCGATCGCGCCGGTACTGCGCCAGCACCTCCGCGGGCGTGCGCGCGCTCGCGCGTCGGCGCATCACCTCGAGCAGGATCGATTGCAGCTCGGAGCCGGCCAGCGAGGTCGAGAGCTGCTCGAACGCCTCCGCGCCGAGATCGTCGACGACCCAGTTCGACATGCCCGCACGATAGCAGCTACGCTCGCGGGGTGAGTGACGACGAGCGGCCCGTGTACGGAACCTCGGATCGCGACGCACCGGTGAGCCGCGCCGACTTCGAGCGCGCGATCCGCAGCCTCAACCTCTCCGATATCGATCTGCGCAACGGCCTGCTCCAGCTCGCCGCGCGCGTGGTCGCGCTGACCGACGAGCTCACCCGGCGCGTCGATGGCGTCGAGCCGCTGCCGGCGCCGCCCGATACTCCCGCCGCGCCCCCGGAGACCACGCTCGAGCTGGCGGTCGAGCAGTCGCTCGAGCCCACCCTCGTCCAGATCCGCGCCGCCGACGAGCAGCGGCCGACGCGGGTGTCGATCGATCTCGGCGGCGACAAGTACGCGGCCACGCCGGCCGACATCCCGTGCGCCGAGCTGATCCCGCTGTGCAAGGCCGCGTGTTGCCGGCTCAGCTTCGCGCTGTCGACCGCCGATCTCGACGAGGGCATCATTCGGTGGGACTACGGTCAGCCGTACCTGATCCGCCAGCGCGCGAGCGACGGGTTCTGCGTCCACAACGATCCGGACACCCACGGCTGCACGGTGCACGCCGCGCGGCCTCGCGTGTGCCGGGTCTACGACTGCCGCCGCGACGCGCGGATCTGGATCGACTTCGAGCAGCGGATCCCGGCGCCGCACTTCGAGGGCGTCTACGACGACGAGGCCGAGAGCACCAAGACGTTCGATCTGGTGCAGCGCGCCACCACGCGCGCCGCGGCGGTGAAGCGCGAGATGGCGACGATCAGCGAGACCTACGCCGAGGCCGCGCCGCGCCGCGGGCCGCGCCGGGATCCGGGCTCCTCGGGGGCGTCCGGGGGCGGCTGAGCCGGAACGTCTCGAGGAGGAACGTCCACACCGCGTCGATCCGCGGCAGCGCGCGGAGCGCGCGGTGGCCGACCAGCCACAGATCGTCGATCGGCCACGCGGCGGCCGAGCCGGCGAGCGCGGGGGCCAGCCGGATCGGATGGAGCCGGCGCACCTGCGCGTACGGCTCGGGCGCGAGCACGACGCCGAGCCCGGCCTCCGCCGCGGCGAGCTGCGACGCGAAGTGG
>JBQCJR010000190.1:0-6791 GCA_051952595.1 Kofleriaceae bacterium | reverse complement strand
GACGAGATCCTGCTGCCGGTGCCGAGCGCCGCGCGCCACGCCTCGCTCGTGCTCACCGTCGACGATCGGGCCCAGCGGGTCGGCGCGCTGAGCGTGTTCTCTCCCGCCGGGATCAACGAGTACCGGGCGTGCAACGCGCTCGGGTCCTTCGAGTGTGGACCGGCGGAGTCCGAGGCCCAGTACTACGCGAACGCGATCCGCCACCGGCCGGGGCTCGGCCAGTCGGTGCTCGCGCTGCCGACGACGCCGAGCGCGCCGCTACAGCCCGGCGCGTATCGCGTGCGGGTGTCGTCGATCCGGCCGAACGGCACCGCCGGCTCGGCGATCCCGAACGTGACCGCGGTCGTCCGCCTCGGCGCCGGCACGTTCCTGGATCTGCGGTTCCACTTCCTCGATCTCGAAGCGCACCCGTGCGCCGAGGCGTTCGGCGGCGAGAAGCTCGACGCGGCCACCGCGCGCACCGAGACGTTCTTCCAGAGCGACTTCCTCGGCGAGCTGCGCTCGATCTTCGCCCCCGCCGGCATCGCGCCCGGCACCGTGACCTACGACGATGTCGTCGATCATCCCGATCTCGATGGCCTCGACGTCGGGGATGTCGGCTCGTTGCTCTCGCTCGGCAGGGGCGGCTCGGGGCTCGACGTGTTCTTCGTGCGCACGCTGTCGCCGGTCGGGCTGCAGGCGATCGGCCCGAGCCCGGGGCCCGCCGGGTTCGGCGGGACGATCCAGTCGGGGATCGTGATCGGGGCCGACACCCTCTGCTACCGGACCTGGCGCGAGCTCGCGCGGCTCACCGCCCACGAGATCGCGCGCTACATGGGCCTCTATCACAACGTCGAGGTCGACTCGATGTGGCGCGACTCGATCGTCGACAGCGACGACTCGCCGAACAACCTGATGTTCTTCTCCGAGCTCGGCGGCACCGAGCTCAGCCCCGGCCAGCGCGACGTCCTCATCCGGAGCCCGGTGCTGCGATGAAGGCGCGCGGGCTGATCGTCGCGTGCCTGCTCGCGACCCTGCCAGCGCAGGGCGAAGACCTGATGCTCAGCGAGCGCGCGATCCACGCGCTGACGCCGATCGACTCGGTGCCCTCGAAGGAGGCGCTGATCGCGCTGTTGCCCAACCCGATCGTCCAGCTCGAGGAGATCGCGCGATCCTCGACGATGGACTTCGGCGTCCGGCTGCGCGCGATCCGTGCACTCCCGCACTTCTGCTCCGCGACCTGCGGCTCGGACGATCCGGCCCTCGAGGATCCGGTGCACCGAGCGATCGTCGGGGTGCTCGAGGCGATCGACCTGGCCGACACGTCGGGTAGGACGGTGCTGCGGCTCCGCGCGGCGATCGAGGCGCTGGGGCAGACCCGCAGCAACCTGCAGTCGGACGTCGGTCGCCTGGTGCCGTTCCTCGATCACGAGAGCCGCGACATCCGCGTGGCGAGCGCACGCGCGTTGCGCGATCTGTGCAACACGCACGCGATCGCTCCGCTGCGCGCGCGCTACCAGCAGGAGCCGATCGCGCAGGTGCGGCTCGCGATCTCCGCGGCGCTGCGCGACCTCGGGCAGTGCAGTTAGCTCGACTACTCAACCCACGGAAATCGTTTGGTTGCTGTCGAGAGGGTTTGGAGCGTACAATCGGGGTTACCTCGCGATGTCGGCTCGCGATCCGCGCTCACGTGACCACGGCCCCGACTCGCAGGTCGGCGGCGGGCGTGAGCCTACGCAGTCGCTCTCGCTGTCGCTGCCGCCCGAGTCGTTCCCGGCGTCGTACGACGACGATGACGAGGATCTCGACTCGGCGCACTCGTCGCTCGCGCGAGGCACCCACGACGTTGGGTACGACGAGCGCACCAAGATCGAATCGCCCGGCGCGCGCACCAAGACGCCCGCCCCCGCGGCGCCGCGCACCACCCAGCCGCCGCCGGCCCCGCGTGGTGGCCCGCCCGACGAGCCGGACCGCGTGGGCAGCGTGCTTGGCAGCTACAAGATCGTCGAGCTGCTCGGCAAGGGCGGCATGGGCTACGTGTTCCGCGCCGAGCACGTCAAGCTCGGCCGCGAGGTCGCGCTCAAGCTGCTGCGCAGCGACTACGCCCGCCGCCGCGACGCCGTGGCCCGGTTCTTCCAGGAGGCGCGCACGGTCAACCGGGTCCGCCACCGCAACATCGTCGACGTCACCGACTTCGTCGAGCTCCCGGATCACACGACGTTCATCATCATGGAGCTGCTGCGCGGCCAGAGCCTCGGCAAGTGGGCGCGCACCGGGATCGACATGCCGCGCGCGCTCGCGGTGCTGGTCCAGATCTGCGACGGGCTCGCCGCGGCGCATCAGGTCGGCGTCGTGCACCGCGATCTCAAGCCGGACAACGTGATCGTCGTGCCCACCTCGGATGGCGCCGAGCTGGTGAAGCTGCTCGACTTCGGCGTCGCCAAGCTGCTCAACCACGGCGACGAGGACATCGGGTTCCAGACCGCGGCCGGCTCGGTGATCGGCACACCGGCGTACATGTCTCCCGAGCAGGCCGGCGGCATGGTCGTCGATGCGCGCAGCGACATCTACTCGCTCGGCGCGATCATGTACGAGCTGTTCTGTGGCCAGCCGATGTTCCGCGGCCGGTCGTTCGGCGAGTTCGTGCGCAAGCACCTCACCGAGCTGCCGGTCCCGCCGCGCGCGACCCCGAACGGCGCGGGGATCGATCCGCGGCTCGAGGCGCTCATCCTGCGCTGCCTCGAGAAGGAGCCCACGAACCGGTTCGCGCACATCGTCGAGCTGCGCGACGCGCTGCTCGGCATGCTTGGCATGGAGACCCTGCCGCCCGGCTACGCGTCGATGACGGCGAGCGGGCTGCGGCCGATGTCGACCGCGCTGCCAAGCGCGCCGCTGCCGCAGCTGCCGGTGCCGCCCTCCGGCGGCCATCCATCGCAGGGCTACTACAGCCAGCACTACAGCCAGGTCGCGCCACCGCCGGTCACCGGCGTCGCACCGCCGGTGACGCCGTGGTGGGTGTGGCTCGCGGGCGGCGCCGTCGCGATCGGCATCGGGGTCGGCGCGGCGGTGTGGTACGCGGGGCGCACCGAGGCCGCGCGCGCTCCCGCCGCAGGCGAGCCCACGGTCGCCGCGCCCACGATCGCGACTGCCACCGAGCTCCCGCCGATGCCCGCGCGCGGGCTGTTCGAGGTCCGGTTCCACTCGGTGCCGAGCGCCGGCGTGTACGCCGAGGGCCAGACCACCGAGCTGTGCCGCACGCCGTGCGTGCACAACATCGATCTGCGCGACGGCGGCGCGACCGAGTCCCGCAGCTTCTTGGTCCGCAGCCCCGGCTACAAGGACGCCGCGATCGTCGTCGATCTGCGCGGCCAGGAGCGCGAGTTCAAGGTCTCCCTCGAGCGCCGCGCTCCCGAGGCCGCGACCACCGTGGCACCGCCGGCCAGCGAGCCGCCCCCGGCCACCGAGCCGCCCCCGGCCGAGCGGACCGTGAAGAAGCCCGCTCGCGCGGTGAAGACGACCCGCCCCAAGCAAGAGCCCGCCGCCACCGAACCGCCCAGGACCGACGCGCCGCCCAAGGTCGAGCCCAAGCCCACGCCGGAGCCCCAGGGCACGATCGATCCCACCGACACGCTCGATCCCTTCCGCCGCAAGCGATGATTCGACCGTTGCCTCGCCTCCTCGTCCCGATCTGCCTCGCGCTCGTCGCGCTCGGCGCGCTGATCCGCCCGGCCTTCGCCGACGATCCCGCCGAGCGCGCCGCCAAGCGTCACTACGATCGTGGGCAGAAGCTGTTCTCGCTCCACAAGTTCGAGGAGGCGCTCGAGCAGTACCAGAAGGCGTTCGACGCCAAGCCGATCCCGGACTTCCTGTTCAACATCGGCCAGTGCCACCGCAACCTCGGCGACTACGACGCGGCGATCTTCAGCTTCAAGCGGTTCTTGAAGCTCGATCCCGAGGCGCCGAACCGCGCCCAGGTCGAGAAGCTGATCGAGCAGCTCGAGGAGAAGCGCGACGCCGAGGACGCGCGGCGTCGCCAGCTCGACCGGCGCCAGCCCGAACCGCCGCCCACGCGGAGATCCAGATCGACCGCGGCCACGCCCATCTACAAGAAGTGGTGGTTCTGGACCGGGATCGCGGTGGCCGGGGCCGCCGGCGGGCTCGGCGTGTACGCCGCGACGCGCCCCGATGGCCCTCCGGACACCGATCTCGGTAACATCGGGTTCGACAAGTGATGCGCAGGTTGCCGTGGCTGCTGCTCGCGCTCGCCGGTTGCGGCGCGGACGATCAGTACATGGTGGTCACCGTCGACGGGCGCGCCGCCGTACACGGCGTGGAGATGCTGCGGATCGAGCTGACCAACGAGGGCTCGTCGCAGCGCCAGGACTTCCCGGTGTCGTCGAGCTTCCCGCTCACGTTCAGCATCTCGCCCACCGGCCGCACCGGGGACCTCGACATCTCGGTCGACGCGCTCGACGCCGATGGCCTGCTGGTCGGCCGCGGCGCGCTCACCACCGCGATCGACGCCCCGGCCGCGGCGCTCACCCTCGAGCCGGCGGACTTCGTCGTCAACACCGAGTACGCCGAGGACCAGCAGCTCTCCAACTACTACGGCGCCAACGGGTTCCAGCTGTCGGCCACCGCGGATGGCCTGTGGACGGCGGTCTACAACGCGAACTGCCGCGTGCCGTGCAACGTGTTCGGGCGGCGGTTCGACGCCAACGGCCGCCCGCTCAACTCGTCGATCGCCGCGAGCTCGCAGGGCTTTCCGATCTCCGCCGAGCTGACCACGTCGTACAGCACGCCCGCCGTCGCCACCGCCGGCAACGCCACCGTGACGGTGTGGAACATGCGCGATCCGGTGCTCAACAACTACTCGATCGAGTGCCGCGCGATCGACACCAACGGCGCCGCGCTCACCGGGCAGGTCCAGGTCTCCACCGACGAGTACCCGAACCTGGTCTCGGTCGCGCCGCTCCCCAACGGCAACTTCGCGATCGTGTGGGACGGCCGGGTGACCAACACGATGATCCGCGGCGCGATCGTGCGCCCGGACTGCACCAAGGTCGGGCTGGTCAACCAGATCTCGCAGAACGTCGCCGGCGACTTCACCGAGCGTAGCCACGTCGCGGCGAACGCCGACCGGATCCTGTACGCGTGGATCCTCGACGGCTCGGTGCACGTCCGGATCGCGATGACCTCCGGCACGTTCACGATCCCGGACCTCGTGCTGGTGCCCTCGACGACGAACGAGATCGTCGAGTTCGTGCGCGTCGCTCCCGTCGGCTCCGGGTTCGCGCTGATCGTGCGCTGGGTGCTCGCGACCGGCGCCACCGGGCCCGGGCGGCTCGAGATGTACCGGATCAACAACGCCGGCGTGCAGGCCGGCATGCCCACGCTGGTCAGCGAGCGCAGCGGCACCGATGGCGACTCCAGCGAGTCGTTCGGCGTCGCGGCGCGCCCGGATGGCACGCTGCTCGTCGTGTGGCACTCGTGCGGCGACAAGGGCGACGGCAGCCTGTGCGGCGTGTTCGGACGGGTGATGCACAGCAACGGCCTGCCCGCCGGCGACGAGTTCGGGCTCGCGACGACGACCAGCAACGATCAGATCGGACCGTCGGCCGTGGCGCTGCCCGGTGGCGCGTTCGCGACCGCGTGGACCGACAAGAGCATGACCGCGCCCGACACCTCGGGCACCGCCGTTCGCGCGCGGATCATCTATCCCGCGATCGACGGCACCAGCCCGTAGCCCGCTACGCGCTCTCCTCGTCGGCGCGGTGGTCGATCCCGAGCGCGCGCATCTTCTTGTACAGGTGGCTGCGCTCGAGCTGGAGCTCGCGCGCGGTGTTCGAGACGTGGTGATCGTTGGCGTCGAGCGCCGCCATGATGATCTCGCGCTCGGCCGCCGAGACCAGGTCCTTGAACGGCGTGCCGCGCGCGAACTCCGCCTTGACCGCCTTGACCCGCGGCAGCGCGTCGCCGACGTCCGCCTCGGTGATCACCTCGGCGTCGCCGGTCAGGATCGCGAGCCGCTCGACGACGTTCTTGAGCTCGCGCACGTTGCCCGGCCACTCGTGCTGCATCACCAGCGTCATCGCGCTCGGCGCCAGCTTCTTCTGCCGGCGGCCGTTGTCGGCGCACACCTGCTCGAGGAAGTGCTCGACCAGCGCCGGGATGTCCTCGCGCCGCGCGCGCAGCGGCGGCAGCTCGATCGGCACCACGGCGAGCCGGTAGTACAGGTCCTCGCGGAACCGCCCCGCCGCGATCTCCGCTTGCAGATCCTTGTTCGTCGCGGCGACGACGCGAACGTCGACCTTGATCGTCTCGCCGCCGCCGACGCGCTCGAGCTCGTTCTCCTGCAGCACACGCAGCACCTTGGCCTGCGCGCTCGGATTCATGTCGCCGACCTCGTCGAGGAACAGCGTGCCACCGTCCGCGAGCTCGAACTTGCCGCGGCGCTGCTGGGTCGCGCCGGTGAACGCGCCCTTCTCGTGGCCGAACAGCTCCGATTCGATCAGCTCCGACGGGATCGCCGCACAGTTGAGCTTCACGAACGGCCCATCCTTGCGCTTGCTGTGCTCGTGGATCGCCCGCGCGACCAGCTCCTTGCCGGTGCCGTTCTCGCCGGTGATCAGCACGCGGCCGTTGGTCGGCGCGGTCTTCGCGACCTTGTCGAAGATCGCGCGCATCGCGGCGCCCTTGCCGATCATCGCGAAGTCGGCCTGCGCGCGGCCGCGCAGCCGCTGGTTCTCGTGGCGCAGCCGCGCGTAGCCGAGCGCGTTCTGCACGGTGATCAGCAGCTTGTCGCCCGACAG
>JBQCJR010000189.1:0-9203 GCA_051952595.1 Kofleriaceae bacterium | reverse complement strand
GGCTGGTAGGTCTGGCCGGGCTGGAACGTGCGCGGCGGCTGGTAGGTCAGGCCGGGCTGGAACGTGCGCGGCGGCTGATAGGTCTGGCCGGGCTGGAACGTGCGCGGCGGCTGGTACGTCTGACCCGGCTGGAACGTGCGGGGCTGCTGGATGCCACGCGGCGGCTGGTAGGTCTGGCCGGGCTGGAACGTGCGCGGCGGTTGATACGTCTGGCCGGGCTGCGGCCGGACGCCCGTTCCGATCGCCAGGTTGCGACCGGGCCGCACGCCGACCCGACCTTGCATCACCGCGGAGACGTTCGAGCGCGGCCCGCGGATCGCGGGCTGCACCACGGCCGACGTCACGCGCAGGCCCTCGGCGAGGTTCTTGTAGAGGTGCGGGCGGATCTGCGAGCGGCCGAAGCTGGCCTCGGCGGTGAAGCGCCAGTGCGAGTCGTGCTGCTTGCGGCGATCGCGGTGATCGCGAATGCGTCCGCCGCCGGCGACCGCGCCGCCGTGGTTGTGGCGGTGATCGCGGATCCGCGAGCCGCGCGGCGCGCTCGGGCGCCAGCCGACGTAGCCGCCGCCGTAGCGCCAGTCGACCCAGGCCGGGCTCCACGTGTAGTCGGGGATCCAGCCCCAGTAGCTATCGAGCCAGGCCCACTGCCCGTAGTGGAACGGCAGCCAGCCCCAGTCCCATTCACAGGTGAACGTCCACCCGTACTCCGTGTAGACCCACGTACCGCAGCTCTCGTACGGTGTGAATTCCACGCCCACCACCGTGGCGTACGGGCGCCACACGCGACCGTACTCGTCGTCTTCCACCCACTCGCCGTGAGGCGCGAGGGTCGCATCGATCTCCGCGTCGTTGACCGCGCCGGTGTACATCCCGATGCTCGCGCCGGGCGCGCCGCCGACCGCGTCGACGCCACCGATCACCGCACCTGACGACGATTCGACGCCGACCGGCACCGAGTCAGGCGCGCTGCCATCGGGGTACCCGTCGGGATACCCGCTCGGATATCCCGGCGCGTATCCCGACGGATAGCCCGGCGAAACGGTGTTCGTCGCGACCTCCGCATATCCTCCCGCGGACGGGTCCGGGTAGCCGTATCCGGGATCCATGCCGCCGCCGGGTGGCCCCGCGACGACCTCGGGCTCGTACGCTTGCGGCATCGTCGAGGATGCCTCGTACTCGCGATAACAGGCGCTGGCTCCGAGGAGCGCTACCAGTCCGAAGGTCGGGATCGCGCGCATGGGGGAAATCATGGTGCACCCGACGTGCCCAGTGGAGCGACTTCACACTCCTTCAACAAGAAGTTGTCGTGCGCCGCGTTCGGAAGCGGGAACAACGTGGTCCCGGCAACGGTTTGTGGGCGCGCATCGGCTTGACACCGCCATGCAGACGAGATTACCAAACCCAAGCGATTCCGCGCCCCTGGCTCGTCTCACACCCCGAGGACCATGATCCGCGCATCGAATCTTTCGAAGTTCTATGGTGGCAAACGCGCGCTCGGGCCGGTCACGTTCGAGATCGCCGATGGTGAGACCGTCGGCTTCCTCGGGCTGAACGGCGCCGGCAAGACGACCGCGCTGCGCATCCTGGCCTGCGATCTCCGGCCCTCGGCCGGCACGATCGAGGTCGGAGGCGTCAACGCGGTGACCGCGCCGCACGAGGTCCGCAAGCGGATCGGGTTCCTGCCGGAGAACCCGCCGCTCTACACCGACATGACGGTGACGGACTATCTCGCGTTCGCCGGCGAGCTGCGCCAGATGTCGCGCGCGCAGGTCCGCAAGCGGATGTCGGACGTGCTCGACGTGACCGACCTGCACGGCGTGGCGGGCGATCCGATCGGCACGCTCTCGCACGGCTATCGCCAGCGCGTCGGCGTGGCCCAGGCGATCATCCACGAGCCGAAGTTCCTGATCCTCGACGAGCCGACCCGCGGTCTCGACCCGGTCCAGATCGTCGAGATGCGCAACCTGATCCACGATCTCAAGCAGAGCCACACCGTCCTGATCTCGAGCCACATCCTGACCGAGATCAGCCAGACCTGCGATCGGCTGCTGGTGCTCGGCCGCGGCAAGATCCTCGGGGTCGGCAGCGAGAGCGAGCTCGCGGGCAAGGAGAGCGAGATCCGCCAGATCACGGTGACGCTGCGCCAGCCGTCGGGCGACAACCCGCGCGAGCAGATCGCCCAGGTGCTCGCGGCGATCGATGGCGTGAAGCGGGTCGAGGAGCCGTACGAGCAGGGCGGTGGCCTGTCGTTCCCGCTCGCGACCACCAAGGATTGTCGCGCCGAGGTCAGCCGCGCGGTGGTCGAGGCGAAGTTCGACCTGCTCAAGCTCGACTACTCGCGCAGCGAGCTCGAGAACACCTTCATCCGTCTCGTGGGAGGCAACGATGCGAGCAATTAGCATCATCTACCGACGCGAGCTCGGCGCGTACATCCGGTCGCCGTTCACCTGGGTGATCGCGTCGCTGCTGCTCCTGATCGAGGGCGTGCTGTTCCAGGCGTTCGCGCTCCAGGGCCAGCAGCTCTCGGCCGAGGTGCTCGAGAAGTTCTTCAACTACTCGAGCGGCGTCGCGATCGCCGCCGGCCTGCTGCTCTCGTTCCGGCTGATCTCCGAGGAGCGCCAGCAGCACTCGATGGTCCTGCTCAACACGTCGCCGGTGCGCGACAGCGAGATCGTGATCGGCAAGTACCTCGCCGCGCTCACGTTCCTCACGTTCCTGCTGGTGCTCTCGCTGTACATCCCGCTGCTCATCATGGTGCGCGGCAAGATCACGTTCGCGCAGATCCTGGTCGGCTATCTCGGCCTGCTGCTGCTCGGCTCGTCCTGCCTCGGGATCGGCATCTTCGCGAGCTCGCTGACCCGCAACCAGCTGCTCGCCGGTGTGGTCGCGGTCGCGATCATGTTCCTCATGGTCGTGCTGTTCCCGTTCTCGAAGAAGCTCGACGGCACCGTGAGGATGGTGCTGCAGGACCTCGACCTGTGGTGGGGGCACTTCATCAACGGGTTCATGCGCGGCGTCCTCCACCTGAAGGACGTCGTGTACTACCTGGCGGTCACCTACTTCTTCCTCTTGCTTTCGGTGAAGACGCTGGAGGCGAAGCGATGGCAATGAGAACTGCTTCTCCGTGGTGGGCCACCCTGGCTTTCGGGGTGGGCCTGCTGTCCCTGTTCGTCGGCGAGCGGCTGCTCGGCCACACCGATGGCGTTCGCATCATCTTCACGTGGATCTTCGGCGTCGGGCTGCTCGCCCTGGTCACCGGGGCGCGGGCGTGGACGACCGTGGCCAGCCGCGGCGCGCGCCGCCGCGTCGAGCGCACGCTGTTGATCTGCCAGCTCGGCGCGCTGGCCTCGCTGGTCCTCTACGCGCTGACCACCAAGTGGGGCATCGGGGCGCTCGGGATCAAGGACGCCACGCGGTTCACCGGCGCGCTCACCGTGGTCTGGGTGATCGGCATGGCGGCCTCGGTGGTGCCGATGGCGATGATCGAGCTGTCGCTCGGGGTCGCGCTGCGCACCGGGTTCGACGTCGCCGAGAGCGACGCGGGCGTCGAGTACTACCGCGTGCGCGACGTGGGCTGGTCCGGGCTCACGATCGCGCTGGCGTTCGCGCTGCTGATGGTGACCTGCCAGGTCGCCGAGGAGCGCAACGTCTCGCGCGACGTCAGCTACTTCAAGACCTCGGCGCCGGGCGACTCGACCAAGGCGATCGCGTCGTCGAGCAGCGAGCCGATCCACGTCCACCTGTTCTTCCCGGACCCCAACCAGGTCAAGGACCAGGTCCAGGACTACTTCGAGGCGCTCGGCGCCGCGGCCGGCAAGGTCGAGATCAAGAACCACGATCGGTTCGTCGATGCCGACCTCGCCGCGAAGTACAAGGTGGCCAAGGACGGCGTCGTCGTGCTCGCGCGCGGCGAGGGCGACAAGGAGAAGTTCGAGAAGATCGAGCTCGACACCGACTTCGAGAAGGCCCGCCGCGGCGCAGGCAAGCTGCGGAACCTCGACAAGGAGGTCAACTCGATGCTGATGAAGCTGGTCCGCGAGAAGCGCAAGGCGTATCTCGTGACCGGCCACGGCGAGCTCAACAGCCCGGACTCGATGCCGTCCGAGGTGAAGAGCCGGGTCCAGGAGCGGCGGACCTCGCTGCTCAAGAAGAAGCTCAACGAGCAGAACTACGAGGTGAAGGACCTCGGGCTGATCGAGCTCGCGAAGGAGGTCCCGGACGACGCCACGGTGGTGCTGCTGCTCGCGCCGACGGTGCCGCTGCAGTCGGCGGAGTGGGCGACGCTCGATCGCTACCTGGCGCGTGGCGGCCGCCTGATGATCGCGCTCGATCCGACCGCGGAGCCCTCGCTCGGCGTGCTCGAGGGCCGGCTCGGCGTGAAGTACAACCCGGCCAGCCTCACCGACGACAAGGAGTTCCTGCCGCAGCGCGGGACCAACGCCGACAAGCGGTGGGTGATCACGACCCAGTTCTCGGCCCACGCGTCGACCACGTCGCTGTCGCGCTCGGTCGGCAAGGGCCTGGTGGTGATCGACTCCGGCGCGCTCGAGGACGCCCCGTTCACCGGCGGCGGCGAGGCGCCGAAGAAGACCGTGACCATCCGCTCGATGGAGAGCAGCTGGCTCGATCTCGACAACAACTTCGCGTTCGACGACAAGACCGAGAAGCGGCAGCGCTGGAACCTCGGCGTCGCGATCGAGGGCCCCAAGGTCGACGGCAAGGATGGCTTCCGCGCCCTGGTGTTCTCGGACGTCGATCTGTTCGTCGACATGTTCGTCCAGAACATGGGCAGGATCGCCGCGGTCATGGTGTCCGGTCCGCTGTTCGATGACTCGGTGCGCTGGCTCGGCGGCGAGGAAGTGTTCGCCGGCGAGATCGTCTCGGAAGATGACAAGAAGATCGAGCACACCAAGAGCCAGGACGCGGTGTGGTTCACGTTGACGATCATCGGTGCGCCGCTGATCGTCCTCACGCTCGGGCTCGTCGGGACGTGGGCCCGGCGTCGCCGCCCGACCAAGAAGGCCGAGGTGACCCCATGAGAGGAGCGCTGATCCACGGCGTCCTGCTCG
Source organism: Kofleriaceae bacterium (assembly GCA_051952595.1). Taxonomy (GTDB): domain Bacteria; phylum Myxococcota_A; class Polyangia; order Haliangiales; family Haliangiaceae; genus JABFXX01. The sequence goes on along the minus strand of JBQCJR010000189.1, from coordinate 4,137 downwards.
CAGTGATGCTCGTGTACGGATACCGGACCTGGACGCGCGACAAGACGGTGCGCCCGGATCTCGGATCGGTGGTGCTGTGGACCAAGGCCGAGTCGGAGCTCGCCTCGATCGAGCTCAAGACCGACGCCAAGACGGTGCGGCTCGAGCGGCGCGGCGACGCGAGCGACCCGTACTGGTGGGGCACCGAGACCACGATCACCAAGCGGCCGAAGCCGGCCGCGCCGAAGCCGGCCGATCCGGGCGCGGGCAGCGGGAGCGCGAGTGGCAGCGCCGCGGCCGCGGGCAGTGGCAGCGCCGCGGGCAGCGGCAGCGACGCGGGCAGCGGCAGCGCTGCGACGCCGACGACGCCGCCGCCGGTCGAGATGGAGGAGGTCGCGAAGACCAGCGAGTTCCCGCTCGGCACGAGCGGAAACAAGGTGGTGGATGCGTACGTCAAGGCGCGCGCGCTGCGCGACCTCGGCACGCCGACCGACGCGCTCAAGAAGGAGTACAAGCTCGACACCGCGACCACGGCGCTGACCGTCGCGTTCAAGGACGGCAGCAAGCGCGAGTTCCTGATCGGCGGCTCGGTGTTCAACACCGGCGGCTCGGGCGATCGCTACGCGGTCGACAAGCAGTCCGGCAAGGGCTACGTGCTGTCGAAGGATCTGGTCTCGAGCCTCGAGGTCGGGCAGTCGAGCCTGCACCTGGTCGATCCGCGCGGCTTCGAGATCGCGAAGATCGAGAGCGTGGCGATCGATGCCGGCGGCCGGACCAAGGAGGTCGCGCGGGTGCAGACCGGCGTCGAGGGCCAGCAGGTCAAGACGTGGGGCGACGCCGACACCAAGAAGGCGAATCAGAGCCTCGCGAACTTCGTCGACAACGCCGGCAACCTTCGGCCGAGCGAGTACCTGCCGAAGCTCGATCTCAAGTCGCTCACGCCGGTCGTCAAGCTCACCTACAAGGACGCCTCGGGCAGCAAGCTCGGCACGCTCGCGCTGTACAAGGGCGAGAAGGCCGCGGAGCTGCCGTCCGACGCGGAGCTCGATCCGGCGAACCCGCCGCGCGGCGAGGTCGAGTACTACGTGGTGACCGAGAAGACCCGCGTGGCCGGCCTGGTTCGCAAGGACACCGCGCAGCGCGCCGAGCAGGATCTGCCGATCGTGTTCGGCGACAAGCCGGCTCCGGCGGAGCCCAAGAAGGACAACCCGTTCGCGAACGCGCCGTTCCATCCGGCTCCGGGTGGCGGCAGCGCGGCTCCGGCGCCGGCTGGCGGCAGCGCGGCTCCGGCTCCGGGCGGCGGTAGCGCGGCGGCTCCGGCAGGCGCGGCGGCTCCGGCTCCGGCGGGCGCGGGGGCTCCGTCTCCGGCTCATGGCCACGAAGGCCACGCCCACTAGCACCTCAAGCTAGCGCGTTGCCGCGCCGGGCGGCTGGCGCCCCGGCTTTCTAGCACGCCTGCCGCGAGCGGCATCCGGCTCTCCGGCGCCGCTCAGCGATTCGCACGCCTACCGCGAGCGGCACCCGGCTCTCCGGCGCCGCCCGGCGGTTCGCACGCCGACCGCGAGCGGCACCCGGCACTCCGGCGCCGCTCAGGGATTCGCACGCCGACCGCGACCGGCACCCGGCTCTCCGGCGCGGCTCAGCGATCCGTCCGCTCTCCGGACAGCTCGCGCCTCGTCAGCAGGCCGTGGGCCATCGCACCGACCCCGGTGAGGAGCATCGCGGCTCCCGCGATCGGGATCACGTAGGCCACCACCAGGCCACCCGCCACCAGGGCGCCACCTCCGATCATCTTGCGGATGGCCTCTGCGGCGCGCTGGCGGCGCTCGTCCACCGTGAGGTGGTCCTGGACATCATTGAATCCGCCGTCCGCGGCCAGGCTGGCGCGCAGGGAGCACCGAGCGCAGCGGTAGCCGCGTCCGGTGATATCCGCCTTGCTCGCATCGAGCACCACGCCGCAGCTGCCACAGGCGACCTCCACGGGGTGAACGTAGCCCATCAGCCTGCCTGAACAGGTGGTTAGGCGCGCGGAATACGAGCAACCGCTCCATCGGTCCAAGGCTCGTAACACCGTCCGCAAACGTCGCCGCCCCTCGAGGTCGGTCCGGAGGAACCACGATGACCCGTACTCGCAACTTGCTCGCCGCCGTCGCTGCTGTCGGGCTGATCGGAACTGGTGCCGCGCTGCGCTCGGGCACCGATGTCGCGCACGCCGCGCCCGGCCTGGTCGATTCCTCGATCCCCGATGTCGCGGAGCGCGCGGTCGAGAGCGTCGTCAACATCTCGACGTCCAAGGCGGTGCGCACCGGCCCCGCCTCGTTCGATCCGTTCTTCACCGATCCCGATTCGCCGGGCTACCGCGAGGCGCCGAGCCGCCGCATGTTGTCGAGCCTCGGCTCGGGCGTGATCGTCACGGCCGGCGGTCGCATCCTGACCAACGCGCACGTGGTCAACGGCGCCGACCAGATCAGCGTCACCGTGCACGATGGCACCGAGTACGACGCGAAGCTGGTCGGCATCGACTCCAAGGCCGATATCGCGGTGCTCCAGCTCCAGGGCAAGTTGCCGCCGCTCAAGCCGATCGCGTTCGCGGATTCGTCGCAGCTCCGGCTCGGCGAGGTCGTGCTCGCCGTGGGCAACCCGTTCGGCGTCGGCAAGTCGGTGACCATGGGCATCGTGTCGGCCAAGGGCCGCGGCAACATGGGCATCGAGGAGTACGAGGACTTCATCCAGACCGACGCGGCGATCAACCAGGGCAACTCGGGCGGCGCGCTGGTCAACCTGCGCGGCGAGCTGGTCGGCATCAACACCGCGATCGCGTCGAAGTCTGGCGGCTATCAGGGGATCGGGTTCGCGATCCCGTCGAACATGGCGCGGCCGATCATGGACATGCTGGTCAAGGACGGAAAGGTGGTCCGCGGCTACCTCGGCGTGAACATCCAGACGGTCACCTCCGCGCTCGCCCGCGACCACAAGCTGGGCGCGTCGCGCGGCGCGGTGGTCGCCGATGTCGAGCCGAACAGCCCGGCGTCGCGCGCGGGCCTCGCGCAGGGCGACGTGATCACGGCGGTCAACGGCAACGAGATCCGCTCGAGCGACGTGCTGCGCAACACGATCGCGCTGCTCAAGCCGGGCACCACGGTTGACCTCGACGTGGTGGGCCGCGACAACGCGGGCAAGCGGACGATCAAGGCGCGGCTCGAGGCGCTTCGCGACGACGACCGGCCGGTCCGGCAGTACCGCCGCCAGGGTGGGCGCTGAGCGCGCGGGGCGCCGAGCGCGGCCCGGCGCCGAGCGCATGGCCGCCAGGCTGAGCGAGTGCGGCCCGGCGCCGAGCGCGTAGTCGCCAGGCTGGCGCTGAGCGCACGCGGCCCGGCGCCGAGCGCGTAGCCGCCAGGCCGGCGCTGAGCGCACGCGGCCCGGCGCCGAGCGCGTAGCCGCTGGCGGCGGCGCGCAACGTCAGACCGCCGCGCGATCGTCGCGCGATGAGCCAGGATGCTGTGTGGCTGCTCGTCGTGTGGCTCGCCGGCGCGCTCGCCGCGCTGGTGATCGCGCGGTGGTGGCGCACGTGGCGAGGCTCGCGGCGGGCGCGGCGCCGGGCGGCGCGCGCGGGCGCCGGCGAGCAGGATGCGGCGGTGCTGCTCCGCCGCGCCGGGTTCCGGATCGTGGCGCGGCAGGCCCGCACGTGGTGGTCGCCGGAGCTCGATGGCGAGCCGCACGAGACCGAGCTGCGCGCCGACTACCTGGTCGAGGCCGAGGGCGGCGAGTTGCTCGTCGCCGAGGTCAAGACCGGCGAGGAGGCGCCGCAGCTGTCCACGGCGGCGACCCGCCGCCAGCTGCTCGAGTACCACGTAGCGTTCGGCGCGGACGGCGTGCTGCTGGTGTGCCCCGAGCGGGGCGCTATTCACCGCGTCGAGTTTCCTCAGCTCGCGCGAGCGCCGGCGGGCCGGCGGGCGCGCGCCGGCGATCCGCGCACTTGATCGGCTGGCCGGCGGCGACCCGGCGCGCCGGATCGTCGAGCAGGCGGCCGGGGCACACGGCGAGCTCGCGGAGCGTGCCGGCGCGCGGCGCGCGCTCGATCACCAGCCGGGTGGGGCGCGCGCGGGCGAGCTCGGCCTCGCTGGCCTCGCGCACGCCGAGCATCGGGCTGCCGCGGCC
>JBQCJR010000188.1:0-4091 GCA_051952595.1 Kofleriaceae bacterium | reverse complement strand
AAACCGCGTAGTTACCACAGTTTTTTGGAGCAGTAACCAGGGGATCGACCGCCGGGCGCGAGCGTCCGACGGGGCGACCAGCACAGAGTGGGCCACGCGCACCGGAACACGCCGACTTGACCCGTCGGGAGCCGGGGGGTGTACTTCGCCCCGTGCAAGCGCTCGGGAACTTCATCGGTGGGGCGTTCGTCGCTCCGTCCGGAAACGCCCTCATCTCGCGCAACCCGGCCGCCGATGGCGCCGTCGTGTTCGAGACCGGCTACACCGTCCACGCCGTCGCGGATGCCGCCGCCGCCGCGGCCGCCGCGCAACCGGCGTGGGCCGCGCTGACCATAGCCCAGCGGGCCGGGCACCTCGAGAATTTCAAGCAGCAGATCGCCGCGCGCGCGGACGCGCTCGCCGACGCGATCGTGCTCGAGACCGGCAAGATCCGGAGCGAGGCCAAGGCCGAGATCCAGACGCTGCTCAACCGGTTCGAGCTGGTGAAGACGGCGATCGCCGGCGATCTGAAGCCGGGGCAGGTCGCGCCCGGCGAGCACCTCCGCTACCAGGCGCTCGGCGTGGTCGGCGTGATCGGTCCGTTCAACTTCCCGCTCCATCTGTGCCACGCGCACGTCGTGCCCGCGCTGCTCGCCGGCAACACCGTCGTGGTGAAGCCGAGCGACATCTCGCCGCTGTGTGGCCAGCGCTACGCCGAGGCGGCGCAGGCCGCGGGGCTGCCGGCGGGCGTGTTCAACCTGGTGGTCGGCACCGGCGCGGTCGGCGCCGCGATGGTCGCCCAGCCGGTGCTGCGCGGGCTGTGCTTCACCGGCAGCTGGCCGGTGGGCCGCCGCATCCTCGAGACCGCGCTCGATCGGCCGGAGCTGCTGGTCGCGCTCGAGATGGGCGGCAAGAACACCTGCGTCGTGCTCGACGACGCGGCGGTGCGCCAGGCGGTCCACGAGGTGGTGGTCGGCGGCTATCTCTCGGCCGGCCAGCGCTGCACCGGCACCGAGCGCGTGCTCGTCCACCGCAAGATCGCCGACCAGTTCATCGACGCGCTCGCGGCCACCGTGCGCGGGCTGCGGATCGGCAACCCCGAGGATCCCGGCGTGTTCGCCGGTCCGGTCGCGACGCACGGGTCGCTGGTCAAGATCGAGGCGGCGATCGCGGCGGCCCGCAGCGGCGGCGCCGAGCCGATCGTCCCCGGCGAGCAGATCGCCGGTGGCTACTACCGCACCCCGTCGCTGCACCGGCTGCCCGACGGCGTCCACCACATCGCCGGCTACACCGACATCGAGATCTTCGGCCCCGATCTCGCGATCGAGGTGTTCGACACCGACGACGAGGCGATCGCGGTGCTCGAGGCCAACCCGTACGGGTTCGCGAACGCGGTGTTCACCGGCTCGGCGGCGCGGTTCGAGTACTTCTACCAGCGCACCCGTTCGGGGATCCTCAACCGCAACCGCTCGACCAACCTCGCCAGCCCGAAGCTGCCGTTCGGCGGCCTCGGCAAGAGCGGCAACTACCGCCCGGCGGGCGCGTGGGCGCACCGCAACGTCACTGCGCCGGTCGCCGTGCTCGAGAACCCGCTCGGCGCGGTCACCCCACACCCGCAGCTCGCGGCGCTGCTGCCGGCGTTCGATCTCGATCGCCTCGACGAGCAGCACACCGCCGAGGAGCAGGCCGAGGCGCAGCGCCTCCTGATCGATCTGCCGCGCCCGATGCACATCGGGCGGGCGGCCGGCGGCAAGCTACCCGAGAGCGAGGCGCTGCTCGCCCGGCTGTACGCCGGCGAGCGCGTGCCCAAGGAGAAGAAGCCGCCGGTGTTCGACCACCTGCGGTCGGCCGGCCCGTGGATGGTCTCGATCGACGGCGAGCCGCTCGCGGTGCTCGACGGGATGAGCCAGACCGCGACGGTGGTCGGCGGGTTCGCCGAGGATCCGGTGGTCCGCGCGTTCACCGAGGGCGAGTTCGGCGAGACCCTGGTCGACAACGCCGACACCGCGATCGCCGAGACCTGGGCGGCCGCCGAGTACGCCTCGACGCTGCGCCAGCTGGTCCCGGGGCTGCCCCACGTGACGTTCGTGGCGTCGGGCGCCGAGGCCAACGAGAAGGCGATGGCGCTGTGCCGGATCAACGCGCGCCCGCAGGCGACCAAGGTGCTCGCGTTCGAGGGCAGCTTCCACGGCCGCACCTTGCTCGCGATCCACGCCACGCACTCGCCGTCCAAGCGCGCGCCGTTCGAGCTCGAGGGCTACCAGTGCCGGTTCGCGCCGTTCCCGGTGTGGACCACGCCGGGCGAGGAGCCGGCCGCGCCGAGCGGGTTCTACGCCGCGTGCGCCACCGGCGACATCGCCGAGCTCAAGGAGCGGTTCGGCGACGCCAAGGACGATCCGCTGCTCGCCGCCGAGGTCGCCTCGCTCGCCGTGGTCCACGACAGCCTCGCGACCGGCGAGTACTTCTGCACGATCGTCGAGCCGATGCAGAGCGAGGGCGGCGATCGCTACGCCACCGAGCGGTTCTTCCGCGGCCTGCGCCTGCTCACCCGCCACCACCAGACGTTCCTGGTGTTCGACGAGGTGCAGGTCGGGTTCGGGCTCGGTGGCCCGTTCGCGTGGCACTCCAAGTTCCGGCTGCTCAACCAGCGCGGCCAGCCCGACTACCCCGACGCGGTCGTGTTTGCCAAGCGCGCCCAGGTCGGCGTCGTGATGTCGCGGTTCGCCGATCCCGAGCCGGCGAGCGCGCACAACGCGTCGCTCGTGCGCGGCCGGATCCACGCCGACATGGTCTCGACCAGCCACAACGCCGAGCGGCTCGAGAAGCTGGTCCAGCCGCGGCTCGCCCAGATCGCGCGCGCGTACCCGCACCTCGTGCAGCACCCGCGCGCCGTGGGCTACGCGTTCGCGTTCGACCTGCCGACGCCGGCCCACCTCGACGCGTTCCTGGCCCAGCGGTTCTGGCGCGGCGCGGTGGTGTTCGGCGCCGGCACGCGGACCGCGCGCTACCGGCTGAGCGATAGCTTCCTCGCGCGCGAGATCGATCTGCTGTTCGAGTCGATCCGCCGCTCGCTGTCGTGGCTCGACGCCCACGAGGGCCGCAAGCCGCCCGCGTGGGAGGACGCCGCGCCGCCGCCGGCGCCCGCCGCCGGGGCGGCCCCGAGCCTCGCCGACATCGCGTTCCGGCTCGTCCCGCAGCACGAGGCGATGGAGCTGCTGCCGGCGATCCTCGACATCGAGTACCAGGTCTACGAGCCGGCGCGCCGCACGCCGCCGGCCGAGCTGCGCGCCGCGATCGAGGACGCCGAGGGCTCGCTGCTGGTCGCCGAGGCGCCGATCCCCGGCGATCCCGCGCGCAAGCAGCTGGTCGCGTTCGCGATCGGCGCGCCGCTCGAGATGAGCCACGACGTCGAGGGCCCCGACGACGACCCGATGCTCGGCAAGCACAACACGATGTACTCGGTGTCGATCACCGTGGCGCCGAGCTTCCAGTCCTCCGGGATCGGCCGGCGGCTCAAGGAGCAGCAGCTGCGCGACGCGATCGCGCGCCGCCGCCCCGACGGCACGCCGCGCTACCTCTACGTCACCGGGCGCAACCGGGTCGGCCGCACCGCGCAGATGACCCACCTCAACCGCGTGTTCGGCGCCCACGTGGTGTCGATCCTCACCGGCCAGTACGAGGACCCCGAGGGGCAGGCGATCTACTACCGGATCCCGCTCGGGCCGCTCGCGCCGGATCCGATCGTCAAGCAGGACGTCGCGAAGCGGCGCGCCGAGCGCCAGGACGCACCGAGCGCGCCGGGGCGGATCGACCTCGCGTCGGGGCTCGCGCAGCCGTTCGCCGATGGGCCGGCGTCGCTGCGCGCGCTCGAGCAGAACGGCCTGCTGTACGGGCCGGCGGTCAACAAGCTCACCCTCATGAACTACGCCACGCCGGCGGTGGTGCGTGCGATGGAGTGGCTCGGCGCGCTGGTGCCCGAGCTGCCGCACATGTACCTGACCTCGTCGCGCGACGAGAGCGTGGACAAGGCGCTGCGGCTGATCCGCTGCACCCGCAAGACCGCGCAGGTCGCGATCGGCCTCGAGGGCGGCTACTACGGCCACACCGTGGCG
>JBQCJR010000187.1:0-8845 GCA_051952595.1 Kofleriaceae bacterium | reverse complement strand
CCCTCGATCAGCGCCGGCCCCGGTGGCGGCGCGGCACCGATCCCGGCTCGCTCGCGCAGGAACGCCCGGAGCTTCACACCGGCTCCCGGTCGGCCGTGCCGGGGCGGTAGCGAATCCACGTCAGCCGGAGCCTGCCGTCCGGCGTGACCTCGATCGGCAGCGGATCCAAGCCGCGCTCGGAGGGCCCGGTCAGCCGCTCCCCCGAGAGGGCGAACCGGCTGTCGTGGCACGGGCAGAGGTAGTTCTCGCGCGCGGCGTCGAAGCGGATCGCGCAACCGAGGTGTGGACAGACCGCCGAACGTGCGTCGAGGTCGCCGGGCGCGCGCCCGGTGCGCCGGATCCACGCGGCGCCGAGCACCACGCCCTGCGCCGCCGTCCACGCATCCTGGACCACCGGTGCCACCACCTCGACCCGGCGCGGCGGCTCGCCGATCCGGAACCGAGCAGCGGGGCCGAGGTCGAGCGGATCCCGAGGGCTGCTCACGGTGGTCCGACCCCGCGGGTCGACCAGCAGGCGCAGCGCCGGCGCCGCCACCACCAGACCGAGGCCGCCACCGATCGTGCAGCTCGCGACCTTCAGGAACCTCCGGCGATCGGGAGCGTCGGCCATGGAGTCACGGTATCCGACCAACCCGGTCGTCCGGATCACCACGGGCGGGCGATTCCGCGCGTCCGTCAGCCAGGCGACTCGAATTTCACCGGCTCCGGCGGCGCCCGTTCGGCAGCCGCTCCGCGGCTGGAGTGAATTCACCCGCCGCCGCGCAACTGGAGCGGGTTCAGCTCATCATCCCATCGTGCGTTCTTCGCGCTCCTGGTCCTCTTTGCACTTGATGCACAGCGAGGTCTCCGGGCGCGCCTCCAGGCGCTTCTTGCCGATCGGCTCCTCGCAGATCTCGCAGATGCCGAACGTGCCGTCGTCGATCTTCTTCAGCGCCAGATCGAGCTTGTTGAGCAGGCTCTTCTCCCGGCCGCGGAGCCGGAACTCGAACGACTGGATGTACTCGCTGGACGCGAGGTCCATCTCGTCCGGTAGATCATTCGCGTCGAGCACCATGCCCTCCGACAGCATCTGCCGCGCGCGCTCGACGACGACTTTCCGCTTCTCTTCCAGCAGCTCCTGAAACTTCTTCAGCTCCTTCTTGTTGAGTGCCTTCGATTGCGAAGCAGCGGTCGTAGTCACGGGTGGTCCCCCAGCCAAAGTTGAAAGCGCGATAGGATAGTGATCGAGTGGTGCGGTGACAAGCCGTTCCATGGTCTACCTCTTACAGGGGGCGATGTCTTGACACCGTGTAGCTAACCCTTGAAACTAGCTCGCGTATGGCCGGATCGGATAAACGCAAGCAGTCCCTGTATTTTCCCGAAGACATGCTGAAGGAAATCCAAGACGAAGCGACCCGGCAGGACCGGTCCCTGTCGTGGATCGTCCAGAAGGCGTGGAAGATCGCACGCAAGGAAATCATGAAGTACCCCTCGGTGAACGAGTTCCCGGGGGAAGAGGACGAGAAGGAGATCGCGTAGTCCGAGAGTCACGTATGACCTGACCGGCCCGGGGGAGGGCATGGGTCGGGTCGAGGAAACGACATGCACGCCGTCTGGGGTTACGCCGTCGCTCCGAGCGATGGCAGCCCCCTGTTCTACGAGTCCTGGGGTGAGCGAGGTGCGCAGACGCCGGTGCTCCTCTGTGATGGCATCGGCTGCGACGGCTACGTCTGGCGATACCTGAGGACGGATCTCGGCTCTCGCTTCGGGATCCATCCGCACTACCGCGGCCACGGCCGCACGCCCGCGCCGCGCGACCCGGCGCGTGTGACGATCGAAGATCTGGCAGATGATGTCGCGTGCGTACTGGACGACGCACTGGTGGAACGGACCGTCCTGGTCGGACACTCCATGGGCGTTCAGGTTGCGCTGGAGACCTATCGCCGCCACGCCGATCGCGTCGCCGGTCTCGTGCTGGTGTGCGGCGCCTCCTCCCACCCGCTGAGAACGTTCCGCGGCTCCGCGACGCTCGAGGAGTTACTCCCGACCATCCAGAAGTGGATCCAACGCGTGCCACGCGTCATCAACCGCGTCACGCGCCTCGTACTTCCTACGCGGCTCGCTTATGAGGTCGCGAGCCGGCTCGAGATCCGCCGCGAGCTGATCGAGCCCGCGGATTTCATGCCGTATCTCGAAGGAATGGCACGCATCGACTCGCGGTTGTTCATCGCGATGTTATCCGCTGCCGGACAGCACTCGGCCGACGATCTCCTCCCGTCGATCGACGTGCCGGTGCTCGTGGTCGCGGGTGCCCGTGACGGCTTTACGCCTCCGGAGCGGAGTCGCGACATGGCCGCTGCCATTCCTGATGCCGAGTTGCTCGAGATTCCGAACGGGTCGCACACCGCTCCGATCGAGCGTCCGCATCTCGTCGACTGGACCATCCGCGACTTCCTGTCGCGACGAATTGACGTCGCGATTGACGGGGGTGTGGTAGATCAAAAAGTGACGCGTTGAAGACGTGAGTGATACGCTTACGTCTCTCGCTTACAGCCTCTGTGGGGACAGAAGAACCCGTGTGCCGCGTTCTGAGCGTGGTTCGGGTGAGCCCAAGGTTAGCTTTCGTTTTTCGTAGTGTTGCGCGCGGAAATTCATCGCTTTTCGAGATTCGATCAGGCAAGGTCGCGGTCCATCGCAGCGCGACCCTTGTGGGGGAAAACGAGCGGTTCGCTGCGAGACCAGGACAAAGCCATGGAAACCGACAAGTCAATGACACGCCCTGTCCTCCGTCGACCGGACGACGACAACGATGGTCTGGTTGCCCTGCCGCCGGTGCCGCTGGTTCGCCAGCGGCTGCGGTCCACCGTGAAGGACTTCGCGATCTCTCAGCCCGGCCGCCGTGCGGCTGCGCTCGCCGCTGTGTGGATCGCGGCCACCGGCTGTGAGGCTGACCTCAATCACTACGATCCCGAGGAAGCACTCCGCACGTACCGCCTGATCGAGTCGGAGCTGCGCGCCGAGCTGCGCATCAGCCTCGGTCGCGCGATCACGAACGAGCCGCACGCTGCGACTCGCAACACGATGATCAGCATGCTCGAGCACCTCGAGGAGCTCGAGGCCGCCGCCGTTGCCCCGCGTCCGGCGCGCCGCCGTCGCCGTCGCTAACGCTCGGCTGCGGATTCCACGAAGGCCCGGTGCACACCGGGCCTTTCGTGTTTTTCGGCAAACATAGAGTGCGGCGCGCATCAGTGGTGTTTCGAGATCGCGAGTGCGGCAGGCCCGAGTGCGCTTGTCCGGTGTCCGGCCGGCATCCGGACGCGCTGTCCAGCCGGCGGACGCCGCGCGGCTCAACCCTGCGGGATCACGGCACCAGCCTCGCGGCCTCGCGCTTGCTGCGGGAGGCGAGCGATGCCGAGCCTACCGATCACGCCCCTGCGCGAGCCCGAGATCCCGTCAGCCACAGACCGACCAGCCGCAGCTCCGGCACAGCCGGCACGCGCTCTGGACGACCAGCACCGAGCCACACTCAGGGCAGCTCGGCTGCGCAGCCAGCGGAGCCGCGCGAGTCCCGGTGACCAGGACCTGGCCCTCCCGGCTGGCGTCCCGGTACACCGTGATTCCCTTGCAGCCCAGCTCGTACGCGAGCTGGTACGCAGCTTTCACCTCCGCCGGCGTGGCGGTCCGGGCGAGGTTGATGGTCTTGCTGACGGCCGCGTGGACGTGGCGCTGAAACGCGGCCTGCATCCGGACGTGCATCTCGACGCTGACCTCGTGGGCGGTCGGGAACCGGCGCTGGACGTCCTCGGGCACGTCCGTCCGGCCACGAACGCCGCCGCGCTCGGCGATCCCGTCGAACAGCTCGGGCGAGCCGAAGCCGCGCTCGGAGGCGAGCCGGTGGAACGCCGGATTGACCTCGGTGAGCTCGGCGCCGTCGAGCACGTTGCGGCGATAGGCGAGCGCGTAGAGCGGCTCGATGCCGCTCGCGCAGCCGGCGATGATGCTGATCGTCCCGGTGGGGGCGATCGTGGTGGTGGTCGCGTTGCGGAGTGGCCGCAGGTCGCCGGTGCCGTTCCACGCGGGATCCAGCCAGCGCGAACCGGCCCACGCCGGGAAGGCACCGCGCCGCTCGGCGAGCGCGCGCGCGGCTGCCAGCGACTCGACTTCGAGGAACGTGGCGAGCCGGTCGGCGAGCGCGAGCGCCGCCTCGGAGTCGTAGGCGAGGCCGAGCTCGGCGAGCGCGTCGGCCCAGCCCATGACGCCGAGCCCGATCTTGCGGGTCGCCTTGGTGGCTCGCTCGATCTCGACGAGGGGGTACCGGTTGGCGTCGATGACGTCGTCGAGGAAACGCACGGCGAGGCGGATCGTCTCCGCCAGGCGATCCCACGCCAGCTCGCCGCCGTCCACGAACTTGCCGACGTCGATGCTGCCGAGCGTGCACGACTCGAACGGGAGCAGCGGCTGCTCGCCGCACGGGTTGGTCGCCTCGATGGTGCCGAGCGAGGGCGTCGGCTGCTCCCGGTTGATCCGGTCGATGAAGACGAGCCCCGGATCGCCGATCGCCCACGCGGCGTTCGCGATCGCGTCGAGCACGCGGCGGGCATCGAGCCGGCCGTGGACGGCGCCGGTGCGCGGGTTGATCAGCTCGTACAGCGAGCCGTCGGCGACCGCGGTCATGAACGCGTCGGTGACCGCGACCGAGAGGTTGAAATTGCGCATCCGCGACGGATCGAGCTTGAGCGCGATGAACTCGAGGATGTCGGGGTGGTCGACGCGCAGCATGCCCATGTTGGCGCCGCGCCGCGTCCCGCCCTGCTTGATCGCCTCGGTCGCTACGTCGAACACCTGCATCAGCGACACGGGGCCCGAGGCGGTGCCGCCGGTCGAGGCGACCAGATCGCCGGCCGGGCGCAGCCGGGAGAACGAGAACCCGGTCCCGCCACCGGTCTTCTGGATCTCGGCCGCCCAGCGGACGGCCTCGAACACGCCGGTCGTCGAGTCCTCGACCGGCACGACGAAGCAGGCGGCGAGCTGCCCGAGTGGCCGGCCGGCGTTCATCAGGGTCGGCGAGTTGGGCAAGAACTCGAGCGCCGACATCATCCGTTCGAAGGCCTCACGGGCCTCGGCGATCTCCGCAGTGGAGTACCCGAGCTCGCGTTCGACCGCGCTGACATGGTGTGCCACGCGGCGAACCAGCTCCTCGACGGTCTCGACGACCACCCCGCCCTCGCGGGCCAGGTAGCGCGCGCGGAGCACGGCGAGAGCGTTGTCGGTGAGCATCGCCGCCACGTTCGCACCGTACGCTCGGCTGCGCGGTCGCGCAACCAACCCCGAAACCGCCTCGCGTGGCTGATCCTCGTCGCGATCGCGGTCTCGCTCGCGCTCGCGTCGCGGCTCAGCGCAGCTCCGATCGAGGACGAGATCCTCGACGGCGAGCGCGCCTTCGAGGCGCACGCGTGGCAATCGGGCGCGGCGGGTTCGCAGGGTTCGGAGCCCTCGGACGGCGCCGCGCAAGCGGACCACGCGACAGAGGCAGACGAGCCGGCGCCGGTGAGCCGGCCCTCGGGGCGATGGGGCCGCCTCGACCTGTCGCTGGTGTGGCGGCGCGTGCTCGATCAGCCGCGCACCGCGCAAGACGCGCGCGCGGACGAGCTATGGCTGCTCGCCGTGTGGAGTCGGTGATGCGCCGCGCTGCACGACTCGTCGTCCTCGCGATCGCCCTCGCGACTGCGCCCTCGGCGGGTGCGCCGAAGGATGCGAACGATGCGAACGATTCGCTCGACGAAGCCGACGAACTCGATGAGCGCGATGGAGACACTGCCGGCGATCGCCGCGCCGAGCCGGCCCTGCCCTCCCCGGCCGTCCAGGTCGCGGCCCCGCCGATCCGCGAGGTGCTGACCGCCGCGTACACGAGCGCCGGGCTCGACGAGGATCGGTCGCGCAGCTGGTCGCGGCGCGCCCGGCTGGCCGGCCTCGTGCCGTGGCTGAGCGTGCGCACCGGGCGCGACACCCGCTGGCAGGACCTCGATCCCGAGGTCGATCGCGACACGACGATCGAGGTGCGCGCGACGTGGCGACTCGACCGGCTGGTGTTCGATGGCCGCGAGCTGCAGGTCGCATCGATCCGGGCGGCGCACCGCCGCGAGCGCAGGCGGCTCGCCAGTCAGGTGATCCAGGCGTACTTCGCGTGGCGGCGCCTCGCCAGCGCCGCGCGGGTCGAACCGCGCTGGGCCAGCCGCGCCGAGCAAGCCACGGCCGAGCTCGATGCGCTGACCGACGGCTGGTTCTCGCGCGAGGTCGCGCGGATCGGGCGACGGCGATGACCGCGCCCAGCCCGCGGCACCCGGCCGATACCCGACCAGCGGTGTCGCAAAACTTGCCAAGCCGGCGAGCCGGCCGCCAAGCTCTCGATCGTGAGCCGTTCGGGACGCGAGCACCCGCGCTATGCACACGAGGCAGCGATCACGCTGCACGTCGCCGGTCGCGCCTACGGCGGCCGCACGACGAACGTCTCGCGCGGCGGGCTGTGTGCCGAGATGACGGACCCGATCGCGAACGGCAGCGATCTGGACGTGGACCTGCGGCTGGTGTTCGACGAGGAGACCCAGTCCGAGCCGCTGCGACTCCCCGCGCGGGTCGTGTGGTGCACGCAGGTCGACGAGGGGTACCAGGTCGGCCTGGCGTTCAGGCCGCTCGGCGCCGAGCGGCTCGAGTACCTGGCGATGTTCCTGCGCTATCTCGGCGAGGCCGCGGCCGGCCGGCCCGAGAAGCAGCGGCCGTCGATCGACGACCGGTTCGGCTGAGCTCAGCCCGACTTCTGCTTGGACTCGGCGAGCATCCGCGCCTTCTGGATGTCCGACATCATGCCGAGCACCAGGCGTGGATCGGTGAACACGTTGAGCTTGGGCGCGAGCGACTTCGCGTAGCGATCGAAGTACAGCAGCTGCTTGGTGATCAGGATGAACTCGTTCGGCATCCGCATCTGGTGGCGGGTCGCCATGCGCTGGATGCCGGGCAAGAACTCGGCGTAGTTCACCTCGCCGAACGACAGCGTGAGCAGCGGGCGATAGGTCTCGCCGAGGTCATTGACGAACCCCTCCATGTCGAGCCCGTCCGGCGTCCCCGCCATCTCGCAGATGATCTCGGCGAGCCGCTTGTAGTTGCCGGACGCGAACGCGATCATGTAGTCCGTGACGAGGTAGCGCTCCTTGTCGTTGAACCGGCCGACGATCCCGAAGTCGAGGAAGCCGATCGACTCGTCGTCGAGCAGCATCAGGTTCCCGGCGTGCACGTCGCCGTGGAAGAACCCGTAGAACACCACGCACTGGAACCACGCGCGCAGGCCGTCGACCAGCTTGGTCTCGCCGTCGATCCCGCGCGCCTTGATCTCGTCGAACTTGTCGACGCGCAGGCCGGAGAACCGCTCCATCACCAGCACCTTGCGGGTGGTGTACTCGTGGTGCGGCACCGGCGCGTGGATGTGCGAGTGCCCGAGCTCCCGCATGATCTCGTTGAACTTGTCGAGGTTCTCGGCCTCCTTGCGGAAGTCGAGCTCCTCGGTGAGCGTCTTGGTGAAGTCGTCGACCACGCCGACCGGGTTGGCCAGCTCGACGTTCTTCTTCATGCGCGCCAGCACCCCGGCGAGCATGCGCATCAGCTTCATGTCCGCCATGCAGCGGGCGATGATGCCGGGCCGCTGGACCTTGATGACCACCGGCGTGCCGTCGCGCAGCATCGCGGTGTGAACCTGGGCGATCGAGGCCGACGCGAGCTGCTTGGGCTCGATGTCCACCAGGTGGGCCGCCTTCTCGGCGCCCAGCTCTTCGTCGAGGGTCCGCCGGACCTCGCTGAACGGGAACGGCTTGACCCGGTCGAGGACCTTCTGGAACTCCTTCACGTAGGCATCGGGGAACATGCCCGCCGAGGACGCGATGATCTGGCCGAACTTGATGAACGTCGGCCCCATGTCCTCGCACCACATCCGGAACAGCGCCGGGCGGGTCAGCCGCTGGTACCGAGCGCTCCGCCCCGCGATCGCGAAGCCGAGCCGGCGCAGACCGATCGCGTCGACCAGCCACAGCCAGAAGTACTTCAGGCTGTACACGACGAGCGCCCAAACGCGCCGCGGTACCGGCAGCGATACCGAGAGCAGGAACAGGATCGCGACGATCGCCAGCAGCGAGTACCAGAACATGCGGGTGCGAATCCTACCACCGCCGAGTCGGGGCGCACCGACGGAATCGCGTCGACTCGACGCCCATCTCCGGGGCCGCGGCGCGGGGCCCCCGCCCGGGAGCCGTATACTGCCGCCATGTTGACGAGCGTTACCGCCGGCCCGTACACGATCCGAGGTATCTCGGTCGGCGGCGTGTACACCTCGCTCGCCGTGCCGGAGCTCGGCCTGCTGTTCGATGCCGGCGCCCCCGCGCGCTCGGTCGGGGCGATCGACACGATCCTGCTGTCGCACGGCCACGCCGATCACGTCGGCTCGCTGCCCGCCCTGCTCGGGATCCGCGCCCTGCACGGCAAGCTGCGGCCGCCGCGGGTCGTGATGCCGGCCGAGATCGTGAAGGACCTCGCGGACGCCCTGGACGCGCTGTCGCGGCTACAACGGTTCCCGCTCGAGATCGAGCCGATCGGGATGGCCCCGGGCGACGAGATCGCCCTGCGCGGCGACCTGCGGGTCCGCGCGGTCCGCACGTTCCATCCGGTGCCGTCCCTCGGCTACGTGATCGTGCGGCGGGTCGCCAAGCTCAAGCCGGAGCTGCTCGGCCTGCCCGGCCCCGAGATCGCGGCGCGGCGCCGCGCCGGCGAGGACAACACCACGTACGACGACCAAGTCGATCTCCACTACTCTACCTAAAACCTT
>JBQCJR010000186.1:0-18110 GCA_051952595.1 Kofleriaceae bacterium | reverse complement strand
GGTGCTCTGGTATCCGCCGAGCCTGTCGGGCCTGGAGCCGTTCGAGACCCCGCCGCCCGAGGGCGCGGACGTGTTCGCCCGCGGGCGGCCGTTCGAGGAGCCCACCGAGAGCATCCTTCGCGAGATCGAGCAGAGCCGCGTGCTGCCCGAAGGGCTCGCTGCCACCGAGGCGCTGCAGGCCGTGCTCTGCACCCTCTCGCTGGAGCTGACCGGCCACGAGGCGCAGGAGCTGGCCAACACGTCGAGGACCTTGCAGCGGCTGCTCGGCCCGTGCGTGCGCCATCGCGGCGAGCGGCCGCAGGTCATGCGCCGTCCGGAGTTCCTGCATCAGCTCGCCGAGCACCTCGGGGGCGACGAGCGCGGCGCGGAGCGAATCGCACGCACGGTGTTCGCCGCGCTGCGCGGGCGGCTTCCGCCCGACGAGGTCCGCCAGATCGACGACCGGGTCCCGCGCAGCGTGCGAACGCTGTGGAAGCCGGCGTAGCCGCGCCGCTCAGTCCTGCGCGGCGGCGCGGGGGCGGTGATCGCGGCGCCCGACCGCGAGGATCGCCGGCACCAGGACGAGCGCGGTGAACACACACGCGATCTCGCCGATCAGCGACGCGGTGCCGAACCCGCGGATCGCGAGGTTCTGGCTGGCGAGCAGCGAGCCGTAGCCGATGATCGTGGTCAGCGAGCACACGAACACGGCGCTGCCGCTCGTGCGCAGGGTGGTCAGCGGATCGGGGATGTCCTCGTGGTCGTGGCGGTGGGCGACGTTGATCGCGTAGTCGATGCCGAGGCCGAGCGTGATCGGCAGCGCGACGAAATCGAGGAAGTTCACCCGGATCCCGGCGAGTGCACACACGGCGATCATCAGCAGCGTGCCGGAGGCGGTGCCGAGCAGCACCGCGACGGCGCGGCGGTTCACGCCGACCAGGAGGACGACCATGATCACGAGGCCGGCGGCGGCGATCGCGGTGACGATCGGGCCGTCGCGCTCGATCGACTCCACGATGTCGGCGAAGATCACGCTCGATCCGGACGTGGTGACGGTCTCGCCATCGGCGAGCTCGAGCCGGCGCACCGCATCGGCGAACCGGATCAGGTCGCGGCCGTTCCACTCGTCGAGCTGGTTCGCGGGGCGGATCGCGATCAGGTAGCCGATCCGGCCGTCGCGCTCGGCGAGCTTGGCCTTGAGCCCGGCGGGCAGGCTCTCGATCGTCACCTCGGCGAGATCGTCGGGCGGGCGCAGCTCGAGGATCTCGGCGCGCTCCTTGTCGTCGAGCGCGGCGAGCGCGTCGTCGTCGAGCAGCGTGCGGATCTCGGCGAGCACCGCGAGCTTTTGGGGCTGGCGGTCGGGGATCAGGTCGAGGATCGAGTTGATCGACCCGATCGTCTGCTGGTCGGGTGGCACGCCCTTGTTGCGCGCGCGCAGCGCCTCGACGATCTGCGGCACCTGGTCGGGCCGATCGGCGGCGATGTACGTGCGGCCGGTGATGCCGCGGCCGAACGCCTGATCGGACACGTTCATCCACTTCCGCGCGGTGATCGCGTCGTCGCCGACCGAGCGCAGGTTCTTGATGTCGTACTCGAACGGGTCGGCGGCGATGTAGCGGACGACGATCACCGTCGAGGCGATCGACAGCGCGATCGCGATCGCACACACCACGCCGGAGCGCTTGAACCCGATCAGGCGGACCAGCGTGCGCCCGACCAGCGGATCGCCGGGATAGATCCGCGTGCTGCGGCCCCAGCGCAGCATCAGCGCCGGCAGCAGCAGGTAGCTGGTGACCCAGCACACCAGCATGCCGAGCGCGCCGATGATCGCGAAGTCGGCGAACCCCTTGAAGCTGGTCGCGGCGAGCGAGCCGTACGCGATCGCGGCGCCGAGCGAGGCGATCGCGGTGGGCCGCAGCGTGGCCACGATCGCGATCGAAAGCGCGCTATCGACGTCGTGGACCCTGCGCTCCTCGAGGTAGCGCGCGATCAGCAAGATGCCGTAGTTGACCCCGTTGCCGGCGATGATCGCGCCGAGGAACGCGGTCGCGGCGTTGAGGTGACCGACGGTGACCGCGGCGAGCCCGAACGAGATCGCGGTCGACATCACCAGCATGCCGAACAGCAGCACGAGCAGGGTCGCGCTCCGGAAGTAGAGCAGGAGCACCAGCGCGACCAGGCCGGCGGTGATCAGGCTGGAGAGCACCATGCCGTTCAGGATCGCGTTGTGCTCGGCGACCGCGGTGATCACGCCGCCGGCGAACCCGATCTCGACGCCGGGGTGGGCGGCGGCGACCTTGGCGCGCACCGCCGACAGCGCGTCGATCAGCTCGCGGCCGCGGCCGGCATCGGTGGAGCGGAACGGGGTGCGGACCTGGAGCGAGGTGACCAGGCCATCGGCGCTGATGTTGCCGGCGCGGTCGAGTCGCGCCTCGGCCTCGCGGCGCTTGTTGCGCAGATCCTCGAGCTGGCGCTTGTCGGCGGCCTCCTTCGCGGGATCCGGCTCGTCATCGAGATCGATGTACAGCGGATTGGCCTTGAGCTTGCCCTGGGTGATCCGGTTCGCGAGCGCGTCGCGCGCGGCGGTCAGGTCCTCGAGCGGCACGTAGAGGTGGCGGCGCGGCCGCAGGAAGGTGCGCAGCTCGGAGTCATCGGCCTCGACCTGCTCGACGAGCTCGGCGCGGATCTCTCGGATGCCGTCGACCATCTGCTGGGCAGCCGCGGCGCGCAGCTCCGGGGTGGGTGCCTTGACCAGCACCAGCACGGTGTCGCCGGCCTTCACGCGCGCCTCGAGGCGGCGCAGATCCTTCACCGACGCCGCGTCCTGAGGGAGCAGGTACGAGAAGTCGGCGAACAACGGTAAGTGGTGTGTGATCAGGTAGATCGCACCGGCGACGAGGAGGACGTGCGCGGCGATGATCGCGAGCGCCCGTTGCTTCACCCACGCGACGTAGCGTCGCGCCAACTGATCGGGACTGCGTGACACGGCCCGGTACTATGGCATCCAGAGTTGCTGCGCACACCCCGTTCGGGCAGCTTGCGCGCACGCGCTCCGCCGCGTTCTGAGCGTGCTACGCGCCTCCGCGAGCGCTGCGGCAACCGGCCGCAGCTACGCGAGCTCGTCGTCGGTCGCCGTCTCGTCGTCGCGCTCGAAGATCCGATCGACCTCGAGCTCGAGATCGAAGCCCACGCTGCGCGCGCGATCGCCCGTGGCATACCAGCCGACCTGGCGATACGTCAGGCCGCCATCGATCAGGGCGAGCACCTCGATCGTGTGGTCCTCCGGGTCGACGACCCAGTACTCGCGGATCGAGTTGCCCGCGTAGAACCGGCGCTTGCGCACCCGATCGTGCTGGCTGTTCGAGGGCGACACGATCTCGACGACCAGATCCGGCGCCGCCGTGACGCCGCGGTTCGCGAGGATGTGCTGGCGCTCGGTGCGCACGATCAGCAGATCCGGCTCGACGACGCGCGTGGGCGACAGGATCACGTCGAGCGGCGCGAAGTAGACCCGCGCGAGCCGCGTGGCCTCGAGCTCCGCGTGAAACCGCAGGAACAGTCGCTTGAGCACCTCCTGGTGCCACAGCGACGGCGCCGGGCTCACGACCAGCTCTCCATCGAAGATCTCGTAACGCTCTCCATGCGCGGGGTCGCCGAGCGCGACGAGGTCGTCGTACGTCCACACCTTTTCGAACTGGGTCTCCATGGCGCCTCCATGCTACCGCGAGCAGAGGCAAGTGCGATGCCTTCGTAACATCGCGACGTCTCGACGATCGATGTCCGGTCTGTCCGGCCGGCGGACGCGCTGTCCGAATCCTGGCCGGACGGCGCCGGCGAGCGCTACATCCAGTCCGGCGCGCCGATGCCGAGCAGGCCGAGCCCGGTCGCGAGCGTCGCCTGCACGCCGGCGGTCAGCGCGAGCCGGGCGCGCTGGAGCGCCGGGTCGTCGTTGATCACGCGCAGCGACTTGTCGCCGTTGCCGAGCGTGTACCAGTGCGAGAAGTCGGCCGCGAGCTGGAGCAGGTAGTGGCAGACCACGTGCGGCTCGTTGGTGTCCGACGCGCGGACGGCCACGTCGGGGAAGTCGAGCAGCCGCTTGGCGACCGCCCACTCGGCGTCGTGGGTGAGCAGCGAGAGGTCCACGCCGTCGAGCGACGCGAGCGCGGCGGCCGACTCGCCGGCCTTGCGCAGGATCGACGCGCAGCGGGCGTGGCTGTACTGGAGGTACGGGCCGGAGTCGCCCTCGAGCGAGGTCACCTTCTCCAGATCGAAGTCGACGTCCTTCTCGCGCTGCGAGGCGAGGTTGCCGAACACGACGGCGCCGATCCCGACGCTGCGCGCGACGGCATCGATCTCCGCCGGCGAGCGGTCCGGATTCTTCTCGGCGATCCGCGGCCGGACCTCGTCCTCCATGATCTCGAACACGCTGCGCATCAGCACGACGTTGCCGAGCCGGGTCGCCGTCTTCTTGCCGCCGATCCGCACCAGGCCGTACGGCACGTGCTCGCAGCGCGCCGGCTCGAACTTGCCGTCGCGGTAGGTGCCGGCCCATTCGTGCCCGGCCTTGGCGAGCAGCTTGAACAGCTGGCGGAAGTGCAGCGCCTGCTCGCGGCCGACCACGTAGAGCGACCGCGTGAACTGATAGGTGTTCCAGCGGTACTCGGCGGCGGCGACGTCGCGCGTCGCGTAGAGCGTGCTGCCATCCTGCTTGCGGAGCAGGAGCGGGGTCTTCTCGCCGTCGAGCTCGGCGACCAGGGCGCCCTCGCTCTCGGTGACCAGCCCCTTGTCGGTGAGCTCCTTCATCACGCGCGCGATGTCCGGTTCGTAGGCGCTCTCGCCGCGCACCTCGTCGAACTCGATGCCGAGGATCTCGTAGACCGACTGGAACTCGGCCCACGACACGTCGCGGAACCGCTGCCACAGCGCGCGCGCCTCGGGATCGCCCTCCTCGAGGCGCTTGAACCACGCGCGGCCCTGGTCCTCGAGCGCCGGATTCGCGGCCATCGCGGCGCGGAACCGGACATAGAGATCGTTGAGCGCGCTGATGTCGAGCGGAACGACCGGCCCCCACACGCGCCACGCCGCGAGCAGCATGCCGTGCGTGGTGCCCCAGTCGCCGAGGAAGTTGATGCCGACGACGCGGTAGCCGAGCGCGCGGTAGATCTGCGCGAGCGCGTGGCCGATCGTGGTGCCGCGGATGTGGTGATAGGCGAGGTGCTTCGAGATGTTGGGCGACGAGTAGTCGATGCAGATCGTCTTGCCCTCGCCGTGGCGCGGCGGGATCAGCCGGCCGTGGAGCGCGCCATCGAGCAGCCAGCGGTACGCGGCCGGGCGGTGCGCCTTGAAGTTGACGTAGGGCCCCTCGGCGCGGGCGCTCGCGAGCAGCTCGGTCGGCTGGAACGCGGCGGCGATCTGCTGGGCGACCTCGGCGGGCTTCTTGCCCTGGGCCTTGGCGATCGCGAAGCAGCCGACCGCGAGATCTCCCAGATCGACCGGCGCGCCACCCTTCTTCAGAGTGGGAGGCGCCTCGACCTTGAGGTCCGTGGCGGCCACGCCGGCGAGCTGGGCGACAGCCTCGGCGGCGGCGAGATGGAGCGGAGTGTGATGCGTGGGCATGGCGGCGGAGCGGGACAACCTAGCACCGAAGGCTCCGTGTCGGCAAAAGGCCGAGGATTCCCGGCAGTTGGTTTGACCCCTCGTCGGCGACCGTGTTACCAACAAAAGGCGTCGGGCATCGAGAATCGGCGTCGTGGGAAACCTTCGGGAGGACCCAAGTGAGCAAGATTGTTTTGTGCGTCGATGACAGCGCGACGATGCAGCAGGTCGCGGATATCACCTTCCGCGGCACCGAGTTCACGTACGTCGGCGCACGCAGCTACGATGAAGGTCTCGACAAGGCCAAGGGCCAGAAGCCGGCGGTCGTGCTGGCCGATTCGGTCATGCCGGGTAAGACCGGATACGACCTCTGCCTCGCGCTGAAGTCCGACGCGGCGACCGCGAACATCCCGGTCGTCATCCTGGTGGGCAACGGCGCGCCGTTCGATAGCGCGCGCGGCGTGCAGGTCGGCGCGGACGCCAACCTGCCCAAGCCGTGGGATACCCAGACGATGCTCGAGAAGGTCACCGAAGTGGTGGCCAAGGCGGCGAGCGGCGTCGCCAAGCCGGGCCAGGCCGGTGCATCGGCTCCCGCCGCGGCTCCGGCCGCTCCGGCCGCCGCGGCTCCCGCGAAGGGGACGCCGGCCCCGGCCGCGGCGCCCGCCGCGATGCCGCCGCGCTCGGCGACGATCATGGGCATGCCGACGATCAAGATGCCCGCGGGCGTCGCGCCGCCGGCGACCCCGTCCGCGCCGACCAAGACCACCGTGATGGCGGTGCCGCCGATCTCCCAGAGCGGCGGCATGGTCGCCCCGGCGCCTGCCGCGACCACGCCCGGCACGGGCGGGCTGCGGGCTCCCGCGGCGGCCGTCGCGCCTGCCGCGGCGACGCCCGCTCCCGCCGCCGCCGCCGTCGCCGCGGTCGCGTCGATCAGCGCGAACCGCGCTCCGATGATCAGCGGCGTCCCGACCAAGCGGTCCGCGCTGGTCGAGCGCGCGCTCGCGAAGATGGCCGCTCGCCTCGCCGAGGCGTCGGGCCTCGAGCCGGGCAGCCCGGAGCTGCTCGCGCTGCTCAAGCTGTCGACCGAGGTCGTCGAGCGGATCGTCTGGGAGGTCGTGCCGGACCTCGCCGAGCAGATCATCCGCGAGAACCTGCACGACCTGACCGCGCGCCGCTCGAGCTGAGCGCGCGGCCGCCGCGCTCGCCGCGTGCTCGACACCGGCCGCCGCAGGGCGCGGCCGCAGCTTCGTGGCGTCGACGGTGATGTAGGACCCTGGTCGTGCTAGCGTCCGCGACGTGACAACGTCGTCGGCGCTTCCGAAACAGTACGACCCCTCCGAGGTCGAGTCCCGCTGGGCGCGGTTCTGGCTCGAGAATGGTTACTTCCACGCGGACGAGTCGAGCCCCACGGTTCCGTACTCGCTCACGCTCCCGCCGCCGAACGTCACCGGCTCCTTGCACGTCGGCCACGCGCTCGGCTCGACGATGCAGGACATCCTGATCCGCTGGAAGCGGATGCACTCGTTCAACGCGATGTGGATGCCCGGCATCGATCACGCGTCGATCGCGGTGCACGTGTTGCTCGAGAAGGATCTCAAGCGGCGCGAGCAGAAGACCCGGTTCGATCTCGGCCGCGAAGAGTTCATGCGCCGCGCGTGGGCGTGGAAGGAGCGGAGCGGCAGCCGGATCAGCGAGCAGGAGAAGCTGATGGGCTTCTCGCTCGACTGGCAGCGCGAGCGGTTCACGATGGACGAGCGCTCGAACCGCGCGGTGATCGAGGCGTTCGTGCGGCTGTACGAGGATGGCCTGATCTTCCGCGCCAAGCGGATGATCAACTGGGATCCGGCGAGCGAGACCGTGGTGTCCGACCTCGAGGTCGATACCGTCGAGGAGAACGGCTCGATGTGGGAGATCAAGTACCCGTTCGCGGACGGCAGCGGCGAGATCATCGTCGCGACGACCCGCCCCGAGACCATGCTGGGTGATACCGGCGTCGCGGTGCACCCGGACGACCCGCGCTACCACAGCGCGATCGGCAAGCAGCTGGTGCTGCCGCTCACCGGCCGCACGATCCCGGTGGTCGCGGACACCTTCGTCGACAAGGAGTTCGGCACCGGCGCGGTGAAGGTGACGCCGGCCCACGACCCGAACGACTACGAGTGCGCGCAGCGCACCGGGCTCGAGGTGCTCCAGGTGATCGATCGGGTGGGCAAGATCTGCCCGCCGGCGCCGGCCAAGTACGTCGGGCTCTCGGTCGAGGACGCCCGCAAGGCGGTGGTCGCCGATCTCGAGGCGGGCGGCCACCTCGGCGAGGTCAAGCCACACAAGGTGCCGCGCGGCCGCAGCCAGCGCTCCGGTGCGGTGGTCGAGCCGATGCTGATGGAGCAGTGGTTCGTCAAGGCGAGCTCGCTCGCCGAGAAGGCGATCGCCGCGGTCGAGCAGGGCAAGACCAAGTTCGTCCCCGAGCTGTGGACGAAGACGTACATGCACTGGATGACCAACATCCGCGACTGGTGCATCTCGCGCCAGCTGTGGTGGGGCCACCGGATCCCAGCGTGGCACTGCAGCGCGTGCGGCAAGATCACGGTCGCGCGCGAGGTGCCGTCGGCGTGTGCGTCGTGCGGCAGCGCGGAGATCGCCCAGGACGACGACATCCTCGACACCTGGTTCAGCTCGGCGCTGTGGCCGTTCTCGACGCTCGGCTGGCCCGAGAAGACCCGCGCGCTCGCGACGTTCTACCCGAACAACGTCCTGGTCACCGGACCGGACATCATCTTCTTCTGGGTCGCCCGGATGATGATGATGGGCCTCCACTTCATGGGCAAGGTGCCGTTCCGCACCGTCTACCTCACCGCGATCGTCACCGACGAGAACGGCGAGAAGATGGCCAAGACCAAGGGCAACGTGATCGATCCGCTCGACATCGTGCACGGCGCGACGCTCGAGCAGATGCTCAAGCGCGCCGACGCCGAGAACGCGCCCGAGGTGGCGATCAAGGCGATCAAGAAGAACTTCGCCAAGGGCATCCCGACGATGGGCGCCGACGCGCTGCGGTTCGCGCTCGCGCTGCTCAACACCTCGGGGCGCTACATCCGGCTGTCGGTCGATCGCGTCGAGGGCTCGCGCAACTTCATCAACAAGCTGTGGAACGCGTCGCGGTTCGCGCTGATGAACCTCGACGGGTTCGACCCGGAGCGGTTCGAGGCCCAGCTCCACGCGCCGGCCGGATCGGCACCGGCCGGGTCCGGTGCGCTCGCCCGCAGCGCGCTCGGCATGCCGGAGCGCTGGATCCTGTCGCGGCTCCAGGCGGTGGCCGGCGAGGTCGACGCGGCGCTCGAGGCGTTCCGGTTCAGCGACGCGGCGAACGCGATCTATCACTTCGTGTGGGACGAGCTGTGCGACTGGTACATCGAGCTCGCCAAGCCGCACCTGCACCAGGGGCCGGAGCTCGACCAGGATCCGAACAAGGCGGCGCGCCGCCACGTGGTCCAGGGCGTGCTCGCCACGGCGCTCGAGACCACGATGCGGCTGCTCCACCCGTTCGCGCCGTACGTGACCGAGGAGATCTGGCAGAAGCTGCCCAAGCCGCCCCAGCTGCCCGGCTCGCTGATGATCACGGTGTTCCCGCGCCGCGACGAGGCGTGGGTGGATCCCGCGGCCGAGGCCGACATGGCGATGGTGCAGGGCGTCGCGGTGGCGTGCCGGATGCTGCGCGCGACCTACGGCGTGTCGCCGGCGCAGCAGATCGCGGTCGAGCTGCGGGTGTCCGACGAGGCGCGGCGCGCCGCGGTCGAGAAGTACCTGCCGCTGATCGAGCGCTCGGCGAAGATCACCGCCACGGTCGCGGCCGGCGGCGGCGGGCTGCCCGGTGCGGCCAAGGCGGTGGTCGGCTCCGACATCGAGGTGCTGATGCCGCTCGGCGGGTTGATCGATCCGGCGACCGAGCGCGCGCGGATCGCCAAGGACGTCGCCAAGGTGGACAAGGAGATCGCGATG
This sequence comes from Kofleriaceae bacterium, assembly GCA_051952595.1. GTDB lineage: Bacteria > Myxococcota_A > Polyangia > Haliangiales > Haliangiaceae > JABFXX01. The sequence goes on along the minus strand of JBQCJR010000186.1, from coordinate 8,540 downwards.
CTCGAGAAGAAGCTCGGAAACGCCGACTTCCTGGCCAAGGCGCCCGAGGACGTGGTCGAGGAGCAGCGCGCGCGGCTGGTCGACGAGCAGGCTCGCCGCCAGCGCCTGCTCGACGCGCTCGCGACGCTCGGAGCGACGTCGTGACCGCGCTGTCGCGCAGCCGGGCGGCGCTGCTCGTCGTCGACATCCAGGACCGGCTGGTCCCCGCGATGCCGGCGGAGATCGCCGACCGGGTGATCAAGCACACCGCGATCCTGATCGAGGCGGCGGCGCGGCTCGGCCTGCCGATCGTGGTCAGCCAGCAGTACCCCAAGGGGCTCGGCCAGACCGTCGAGCGGATCGAGGCGGCGCTGACCGCGGCGGCGCAGCTCGCGCCCGCGGTCGCGATCCATCGCTTCGACAAGCTCGAGTTCTCGGCGGCCGCCGCGCCGGCGTTCGCCGCGCTCGCGCCGCGGCTCGGCCGCGACCAGTGGATCCTCACCGGGATGGAGACCCACGTCTGCGTGTACCAGACCGCGCGCGATCTGGTCGCCCGCGGCAGCCAGGTCCACGTCGCGACCGACGCGGTGTGCAGCCGGACCAAGGCGAACTACCAGGTCGGCGTCGAGCTGATCGCGCGCGCCGGCGGCGTCCCCACGTCGACCGAGGTCTGCGTGTTCGACCTGCTCGGCCGCGCCGGGTCCGAAGAGTTTCGCGCGCTGTCCAAGGCGATCAAGTAGCCCGCGCGGCGCGCTTTCGACGTACAACAGGGCCTCGATGGCTTCAGGCGAAGGCTCCGGTCACATCATCCGCGCGCTCCTGGCGAACTTCGCGATCGCGGTCGCGAAGGGGGTGGGCGCGGCGATCACCGGCTCGGGGGCGATGCTCGCCGAGACGATCCACTCGCTCTCCGACTGCGCGAACCAGCTGTTGCTGCTGCTCGGCCTCAAGCAGTCGCGGCGCCCACCCGACGAGAAGTTCCCGCTCGGCCAGGGCCGCACGCTGTACTTCTGGTCGTTCATGGTCGCGATGCTGCTGTTCCTGGGCGGCGGCGCGTACTCGGTATACGAAGGCATCCACAAGCTCCAGCACCCCGAGCCGATCTCGAGCCCGCTGGTGGCGGTGGCGATCCTCGGGTTCGGCTTCGCGATCGAGTTCTGGGCGATGCTCGGCGTGATCAAGGTCGCGAACCAGCGCCGCGGCTCGACGCCGTTCCTGCGCTACCTGCGCGAGAGCAAGGACTCCGACGTCGTGGTGATCTTCGGCGAGGACTTCGCCGCGGTGCTCGGCCTCGGGTTCGCGCTGCTCGCGGTCGGCATCGCGATGGCGACCGGCAACCCGATGTGGGACGCCGCCGGCACGCTGGTGATCGGCGGGGTGCTGATCGGCGTCGCGATCTTCCTCGCGGTCGAGGTCAAGTCGCTGCTGGTCGGCGAGGCGGCCGATCCGGTGCTCATCCGCTCGATCAACGAGGTCGCGTCCGAGGACACGAACATCGTGAAGGTGCTGCGCACGCTCGCCGTCCAGCAGGGGCCGGGCGAGGTGATGCTCGCGATGAAGCTGAACTTCCGGACCGGGCTCAGCGGCGAGCAGATGGTCGACGCGATCAACACGTTCGAGCAGCGGCTCCAGCAGCGCCACCCCGAGGTGAAGTGGAGCTTCATCGAGCCCGACAACGCGGACTGAGCCACTCCGAGACGTGGCCGCGCGCCGTCGCGGCAGCGCGCGCGGCCAGCGGGTTGTGAGCGCGCTTCGCCCGGAGATCGGCGTTAGAGCTGCGGCGATCGCCCGACGAGATCGGCTAGGCTAACGCACCGTGTCGAGCGCGACCATCGCATCAGCCACCACCGATCTCCGCGAGCTCGGTGACGTCCCGGACCTCGGCGTCGTGCCGCCGCGCATGCTGGCCCAGTTGATCCGGCCCGAGCGCTTCGGCGAGCCGATCGACGCGTTCCAGCAGGAGGCGGTGGAGATCCCCGCGCTCGCGCCGCGCGAGGTGCTGGTCTACGTGATGGCCGCGGGCGTCAACTACAACAACGTGTGGGCCGCGATGGGCATCCCGATCGATGTCATCAAGGCGCGGCAGAAGAAGGGCGAGCGCGAGGCGTTCCACATCGGCGTCTCGGACGCGAGCGGCGTCGTGTGGGCCGTGGGCAAGGACGTCGCGAACGTGAAGGTCGGCGACGAGGTCGTCGTGCACTGCGGGATGTGGGACCCGGACGATCCGTGGGTGGTGTCCGGCAAGGATCCGATGTTCGCGCCGTCGCAGCGGATCTGGGGCTACGAGTCGAACTGGGGCAGCTTCGCGCAGTACACCAAGGTGCAGGATCACCAGTGCCTGCCCAAGCCGTCGCACCTGACGTGGGAGCAGGCGGCGGCGTACATGCTGGTCGGCGCGACCGCGGACCGGATGCTGCACGGCTGGGCCCCGAACACCGCGGGGCCGGGCGATCCGATCCTGATCTGGGGCGGTGCCGGTGGGCTCGGCTCGATGGCGATCCAGATCGCGCGCGCCGCCGGGGCGCGACCGGTCGCGGTGGTCTCGGGCGACTCGAAGAACGAGTTCTGCAAGCAGCTCGGCGCGGTCGGTGTGATCGATCGCCGCAAGTTCAACCACTGGGGCAAGCTGCCGCGGTGGTCCGATGACATCGAGTACAACCTGTGGCTCAAGGGCGCGCGTGCGTTCGGCGCCGCGTTCTGGGACGCGCTCGGCGAGAAGAAGAACCCGACGATCGTGTTCGAGCACCCGGGCGAGACCACGCTGCCGACCTCGTGCTTCATGTGCGAGACCGGCGGCATGATCGTGATCTGTGCCGGCACGACCGGCTACAACGCGACGCTCGACCTGCGCTACCACTGGATGCGCCAGAAGCGGCTGCAGGGCTCGCACTTCGCGAACGACGACCAGGCGCGTGGGCTCAACGACCTGGTGATCGCCGGCAAGGTCGATCCGTGCCTGTCGAAGGTGTTCCCGTTCAGCGGCACCGGCGAGTGCCACCAGCTGATGCGCGACAACCAGCACCCGTCGGGCAACATGGCGATCCTGGTCAACGCGCCGCGCACCGGTCTGCGCACGCTCGAGGACGTGAGGGCCGCTCGATGAGCGCCGCCGCCGCCGCTGCTCCGCGCCCGTTCCGCGTGCTCGGGATCCAGCAGATCGCGATCGGCGCGCCCGACAAGGCGCCGCTGCGCCACCTGTGGGTCGATCTGTTCGGACTCCCGGTGACCGGCGCGTTCCGCAGCGAGCGCGAGAACGTCGACGAGGACATCCTCTCGATCGCCGGCGTCGAGATCGATCTGATGCAGCCGATCGACGCCGCGCGCAGCCCCAAGGTCCACGAGCCGCGGCTCAACCACCTCGGCCTGTGGGTCGACGATCTGCCCGCGGCTGTCGAGTGGCTCTCCGCCCAGGGCGTGCGGTTCACCCCCGGCGGGATCCGCCGCGGCGCCGCGGGTCACGACGTCTGCTTCATCCACCCCAAGGGCGACGCCAACTCCCCGCTCTCCGGCGAGGGCGTCCTGATCGAGCTGGTCCAGGCTCCGCCCGACGTGATCGCCGCGGCGCGGTGATTACCTAGATCGCGCGCCGGTCACGGCGCCTTGCAGCACCAGCCGCCCTCGATGCCGATGCGCACGGTGCCGAGCTCGGTCTCGCCCTCGGCGCAGTGGGCTTGGTCGCCGCCGCCGCGCGAGAGGTTGACGCGGCCAGAGCGGCAGCTGCACTGGTCCGGGGTCATCGCGGCGCCGGGCTCGAGGGCGCCGCAATCGGCGGGCGCTGGCTGGCCGGGCTCGCCGGTCGGGGCCGCGCTGCCCGGGGAGGGCGCGGGCGGAGCGGAGGTCGAGCTCGGCGTCCGACAGGCGAACGCGAGCAGGAGGGCGGAGGCGAGGAGGGCGCGCATCGCAGGCAGGATACGCCAGCTGCGCGATCGGGCTCAGTCCTGGAACAGGTTCTCGGCCTCGGTCTCCTGACCATGCCGATCGCCGTGTAGCGCGTCACTCAGATCGTTGGTGGTCTTGCGCAGCCGCTGGCCGAGCACCTGGACGAAGCTCCACAGCATCTTCGTCGCGAGCGCGGGCTCGCGCTTGATGATCTCGTAGAAGTCCTTGCGGTGGATCACGACCAGCCGTGTGCCCTCGATGGCGGTCGCCGCCAGCGAGCGCACCGAGCGATCGACGAGCGCCATTTCGCCGAAGTGGTGGCCGCGGCCGAGCTCGGTGACGAGCGTCTCGCCCTTGGTGAGCCGCACCGTACCGGACAGCACGACGTACATCGCGTCGCCGGGCTGGCCGGCGCTGAAGATCACCTGGTCGGCCTGGAGCTCGATCATCTCGGCGATGTTCGAGACCCGCACCAGCTCCTTGTACGAGAGGTAGCGGAACATCCGCATCCCCTTGAGCACCTCGAGCTTGAGCGAGACCTCGGTGGTGCGCGGCGCGAGCTCGGTCGAGCCGGTCTCGCCGACCCGGATCACCACCGCCGTGATGTTGTCGTGGCCACCGCCGCGGTTCGCGAGATCGACGAGCGCGCGCGGCACGTCCTTGACGTCGCCGTCGGCGAGCTGCTTGGGCAGATCGCCCTCGTCGACGTACGCGTACATGCCGTCGGAGCAGATCAGGAAGCGATCGCCGGGCAGGATGTCGAAGTCGAACGTATCGACCTCGACCGAGCCGTTGACGCCGACCGCGCGGGTGACCGCGTTCTTGTACTGCTTGTACGGCGACGACTCGATCTGCTCGCGGTTGAGCTTGCCGCGGCGAACGAGCTCGTTCATCAGCGAGTGGTCCTCGGTGAGGACGTGGCACTGGTTCTGGCGCGCGAGGTACACCCGGCTGTCGCCGACGTGCGCGATGAAGCCGCGCAGGTGATCGCCGCTGCCGGCGATCATCAGCACCGTCGCGGTGGTGCCCATGCCGCGCTTGTCGGGCTCGGCCTGCGCGCGCGCGTGGACCGCGCCACACGCGGCCTGGATCGCGTGCTCGAGGACCTGCAGGATCTCGTACGCCTGGACGCCCGGGTGGTCGACGCGGTAGCGATCGATCAGATCCCGGTTGTTGTAGATCGCGTCGCGGATCTCGTGGACCGCGATCGAGGAGGCGACCTCGCCGGCGGCGTGTCCACCCATGCCGTCGGCGACCAGGAACAGCCGGAGCTTCTTGTCGATGAGGAAGTTGTCCTCGTTGTGCGTACGCTGCCGACCGACGTCGGTGGCCGCCGAGAACGAGAGCTCCATCAGGACGAGCCTAAAATGGGCGGCTGCGACGGTCAAACCCCGTCGTCGCGGGACTACCGGGTGCGCCAGCCGGGTGCGACCTCGCCGAGCACGCCGGGCGCGAGCTCGGCCTCGATCAGCTGCTGGATGGTCGGAGGATCCCGCAGACCCTCGTAGATCCGGCCGCCGATCACGAGCGCCGGCGTTCGGGTCACACCGGAGCGGCGCGCGCGCTCGACCCACTGGAGCGTCGAGGTCGCCAGGTGGGCGCGGCACGCCGACAGCTTCTTCGTGTCGACCTCCAGGTCGCGGGCGAGCGCGTCGATCAGCTGGTCGGCGCCGATCCGCCGGCCGGCCGTCCGCAGGGCGCGCTCGAGCTGGGTGCGCGCCCACCGCCAGCCCGGAGAGGCGCTGAGGTCGTCGGGGCTGGTCGCGACCTGCTCGGCGCACAGCGCGGCGTCGCCGAGCAGCGCGAGCTCCACCGCGTCGCTCTGCGCGACATCGAACATCGGCGCCCACACGATGCGCACGTCATCGCCGTAGGTCTGCTGGAGCCGCTCGAGGTACCGCATCGTCCCGACGCACTGGCCGTCGCGCGGGTGGCACAACACCGCGACCGGCACCGGGGCGCGGGCGTCGGGGCGCCCGAACGATGGCAGGCCGGCCAGCTCGAGCGGTGGGGTCGCGAGCTTGTGGTCCGCGGCCTCGGGAGCGTCGTCGAGATCATCGTCCAGGCGCAGCAAGATCGCGGGCGTGCGCGCGTTGCGGGTGGCCTCGGCGTCGAACGCGGCGACCAGATCGCGAGGGTCGACCCCGCGGTCGATCAGCTCGAGCGCGCGGTCGTAGGCGCCGAGGTACTCGCGCTCGAGGGCGGCCTCGTTGAGCGTGGGGAGCGGCGCCGACGGCAACCGGCCGTTGAACAGCGCGGCGGGCATCATGCTGCCGCCGGGCGAGCCGCCGCGGATCATCCGATCGAGCCGGCGATCGTTGGTCTCGAACGCGTCGCGGTAGCGATCCTGCGAGATCGCGGCGGACAGCCGCGCGGTGTCCATGCCGGCCCGCCGCGCGAGCTCGAGGATCTCGACGCGGTTGAGGTTGCTCGCGAAGCTCGTCGCGTGCAGCGCATCCAGCAGCTCCGCGAACTTGCCCTGGGCGTGGGCCTCGAGCACCGCGGTCGGCATCTGGACCTGCGCCGAGCGCTTGACCACGCGATAGACCAGCCGGATCCGCGACGGATGGCTGGCCTGTAACTTCTCGAGCTGCCGGAGCGGCCCCCGGGCGTTCGGCGTGGGCGTGAAGAACAGCTCGATCGTGACCGGAGCGACCGCCGGGCCGCGGGAGGGCGCGGCCATCGGATCTCGGTGCTCGACCCGGACCACCGTGCCGGGCGGCTGGCCGGCCGGGGCGGCGTCCAGACGGGGTGGGCCGGACGGGGAGGCGAGCCCGGCGAGCACGGCGACGGCGACGGCGACGGTCAGCGCGGGCAGCCGCGGCATCATGTCGCCGCCACGTCGGGATCGCTCGCAGGAGGTTCCGCGGGGGCAGGCGGCGCGGCGCCCTCGGCTTCCTCGTCGAGCGGCTCGACGGATGGCCACAGGTACGCGAAGTACAGCCCCGCCGATACGAGCAGCCCGAGCGCGAGCGACAGCACGAACGGTTCCCAGATCACGCCGCGATCATAGCGCGACGATGCACCTGGTGTAGGCTGCACCCTCATGTACGCCGTCGCCTTGACGCTGTCCGCGGCCACCGCCGTCGCCACGACCGGAGTGCCCTACTTCCAGCTCGGCTCGCTGGGGCCGATCCAGTCGTTCGGCGTCATCGTCGCCCTCGGCGTGCTGATCGGTGCGGCGATCCTGCGCCGTTACGCCGAGTGGCACGGGGTCAGCGACGGCCACATCCGCGGCCTCACCGGCTGGATCACCGTGACCGGGTTCGTCGGGGCCCACCTGTTCGACGTGCTCGCCTACCAGTGGGACGAATTGGTGGCCAACCCGGTGCTGCTGGTGAAGCTCTGGGCGGGGATCTCGTCGTATGGCGGGTTCCTCGGCGGAGCGATGGGCTTCGCGTTCTACGTGTGGTGGAAGCGTCTCGACGCGCGGTTGATGGCCGACATCGCGATCGCCGGTTTGTTGCCGGCGTTCACGATCGGCCGGATCGGCTGCACCGTGGTCAGCGATCACATCGGCGCGGCGGTGAAGAACCCCGACGCCTGGTACGCGGTGGTCGCGATGGACTACCCGCGGAGCGCGATCCGCGCCAACAGCGGCATCGCCCACCTGTTCCAGGGCGTGCCGGCGTCCACGGATCACGTGCTGGCGTGGAATCTCGGCCTGCTCGAGTTCCTGTGGCTGCTGCCGATCAACGCGCTCGTGCTCTGGCTCGCGTTCCGCCCGGTCAAGCGCACGCCGGCCGGGTTCGTCACCGTGCTGGCCGGACTGCTGTACGCGCCGGTCCGTTTCTTCATGGAGTACTTCCGGCCGGAGACCAGCGATCCTCGCCACTTCGGGTTCACGTTCGCGCAGTGGGCGTCGCTGCTGGCGTTCGGCGCGTCGCTGTACCTCGCGGTGCGGCTGATCGGGTCCGGCAAGGCCGCCCCGACGGTGACGCGCACCTCGCGCGAGGCGCAGCAGCGGCTCCGCGTGGCGCTCAAGGACGACGACGGCGGAGACGACGACAAGAAGAAGGCCAAGCCGTCGTCGACGGCGGGCAAGCGGCTCTAGCAGGCTGCGGTCGCGGCGCGCTGGGGACGCGTGATCGACGGCGCGAGCGCGTGCCGCGTCCCCGGTGGTCGCGGCTCGCAGCGGCGAGCAGCCTCAGCGTACGGCGCGCGCCTTCGAGGACTTGGCGTGCTGGGCCTTCGGTCGAGCGGTCGCCTTTGCGGTCGCCTTGCCGCTGCGCGTGGTGCGCTTCGCGGGCTTTGCGGACTTCGCGGACTTCGTCGCCTTTGCGGGCTTCGCCGCCTTCGCCGTCTTCGCCGACTTCGCGGATTTCGCCGCCTCCGCCTTTGCGGGCTTCGCCGCCTTTGCGGACTTCGCCGCCTTTGCGGGCTTCGCCGCCTTTGCGGACTTCACCTTTGCTGCCTTTGCATCCTTGCGGGCCGGCGGCCCCTTCGAGGGCTTCGCGCCGCCACGGGACGACGTCACCTTGGCCGCCGGGCGAGCGGGCACGGTCGCGGCCCGGGCGCGGGCGCGGGCGCGGCGCTCCGGCGCCTCCTCCTGTTCGGCGCGCCGGCCACCACCACCGCCGCCGCCACCACCACCGCCACCGCCCCCGCCACCACGGCCACCGCCCCCCCCGCCGCCGCGTACACCCCCGCCGCCACGTACACCACCGCCCCCCCCACCCCCC
>JBQCJR010000185.1:0-2015 GCA_051952595.1 Kofleriaceae bacterium | reverse complement strand
GAGGCGGCGCCGGCCTGACTGCGCCGGCGGACGGCCTTACTCGCTCGGGACCCACCCCGTCCGCCTCGCGCGCGCGTGGACGAGACCCGCGGGATCAGCGCACTGGAGTCGGGCGTGCGGTCACGTTCGGCTCACACTGGCCACGGCCGCATCGAACGTCGTGATCACGTTCGGAGGCAAGGGGCGGCCGGGCAGCCCCATCGGCGACTCGAAGAAGAACACGAGCTCGTCGCGCTGCACGACGCGAGAGCGAGCTCCATCGAGGCGGCTCGCCTCGATCTCCGGCACGGCGGCCGAGGCGCTCGCCGCAGACGGGAAGACGTAGACGAAGACGGTGACCTGGCTGTCGGGCTCGCTGCGATAGGTCGCGAGCGCGACGTCGGAGCGCGACCACCGGGGGCGCTCGTGGATCGCGATCCAGTGACCTGCGGAGGAGAGGAGCGCTTCGGCTCGCGCGAGAGACACGGTGGGGCCCCCTGACGTGGTCGGCTCGGTGGAATTGGCCTTGCAAGCTCCCACGCCGAGGACACTCATCGAGAGCGTGAGGGCGATGGCGAGCTCGCGCATACGGCTTCTGTAACATCTCGCAGGCGCGCGCTCCACGTGGCGAGCTGGTCGAGGGCGCCGCAGAGGCTCGAGTATACTCCGCGCGTGGACGCCGACCTCGAAGCCTGCCTGCCTAGCGCGCTGCGCGGCCCCACGACGAGGATCGCGAAGATCGCGGGCGGCCTGTCGGGCGCGGGCGTCTATCGCGTCGATGCGACGGGCCGCAGCTACGTGCTCAAGCTCGCGGGTCCGCGCGATGCGGTCGATGGCTGGCGCGCGCGCACCGCGATCCTGCGCGCGGCGGCGGACGCGGGCGTCGCGCCGGCGGTCGTGCACGTCGACGACGAGCGGCGCGCGGTCGTCACCGAGCTGGTCGTCGATCGCTCGTTCGTCGCTCGGATCTCCCAGCCGAGCACGCGCGACGCCGCGATCGGCGAGCTCGGTGCGGCGCTGCGCCGCGTCCACGCGCTGCCGCTCCCGGACGGCGGCGTCGCAGGCCGGGAGCCGCGGGCGTTCCTCGACGAGATCTGGACCGGCCTGCGCGGTTTCCCGCTGCCGGCGTGGACCGGCGACGTCGTGCGCCGCGTGCTCGACGAGCCGCCGCCGCCCGCCGAGCGCGCGCCCGTGCTGAGCCACAACGACCCCAACCCGTCGAACCTCGTCTACGACGGCGCGCGCCTGCTGCTGCTCGACTGGGACAACGCCGGCGCGAACGATCCGTTCAACGACCTCGCCACGGTCGCCGTGTTCCTTCGCTTCGACGACGCGACCTGCGCGCGGTTGATCGCCGCGCACGACGAAGCGCCGGTCGCGGCGTCGCTGCCGGTGACCTTCGTCTACCTGCGCCGCGCGATCGCCGCGCTGTGCGGCGCGCTGTTCCTGCACGTCGCGCGCGGGTCGGGCCATGCGGGCGCGCGCGGCGACGAGACCTTCGAGCTCGCGCCGACGTTCGGTGACGTGCACGGCGGCATGCGCGGGGGCACGCTCAGCGCGCGCACGCCCGACGGCCAGTGGGCGTTTGGCCAGGCGCTGCTCAAGACGAGCGCGCAGCTGTAGCTTCGACGTGCCGGCGCGCTCGCTAGCGCTCGATCACGAGCGAGTCGAACTCCTTGCCGCCGGCGTCGATCGCGTGCGCGATCAGGCGATCCGAGGTGACCTCGATCTGCAGGAAGTGGATCACTTCCTCGGAGAAGGCGGTGAAGTCCGACTCGCCGGCCGACCGGGTGCCGCGCCCGCCGCCGCCGCTGACCATGTAGTTGACGCCGCGCTGCGGCTTCATGCGCTCGTAGTGGTGGTCGTGCCCGGCGAGCACGAGCTGCACGCCGTGCTTCTCGAACACCGGGGCGAAGATCTTGATCGCCTTGTCGTCCACGCCGTGGTCGCCGGAGGAGTAGAGCGGCTTGTGCATGAACACGATCTTCCAGGGCAGCTGGGTCTTGCTCAGATCCTGGTCGAGCCACGCGGCCTGG
>JBQCJR010000184.1:0-2754 GCA_051952595.1 Kofleriaceae bacterium | reverse complement strand
CGAGTGGACGAAACCAGCGCGTGCGATCATCCGCTCGCACCGCCGAATGCTTGATCGGATATCGGGAGCGGTGCACTAGTCGAGGTCTACATCGAGGCTGGCCGCCGCTTGGCGGAGCGCCTTGTTGGTACGCGCGCCGAGCAGCCCAAGCGTCACGTCGAGCACCGCCACGCCGTTCGTCCACAGTCCGTCGTACTGGATGGACTTCCAGTCGAGCACGTGGCGCGTCCACGGCGCGACCAGCCGCGCTTCCGAGTAGTCGGAGGCGTCACAGGACGGATCGCGGAAGGGCCTGTTCATGGCCGCGAAGCCACGAAGGAGCTCGCCGAGCTTGCAGCGATCAGGTTCCCACTGGCTGCCGGCACCAAACACGAGCGGCGGATCGGGATCGGCGAGCGATTCGAGGGGGATGGCCCAGGAGAAGGTGCCCTGCTGCTCGGACGCGAACGTGAGCCCACCCGCGCTCACGGCGAGCTGGCCGAGAGGGTGCACGTGCAGCATCTCGCCGTCGCGCAAGCCCAGGCCCAGGTAGTACGCGCGCAACAACACCGGGAGCGAGAGGCCCAGCGCCGTCTCGCGCTCGTTGACCGCCTGTTCGGAATCCGGTGCTTCGACGCGCCACAGCCTGGTGCACCACTCGATCGCCTCGTGCATCGGGCGGACAGTACACCGCCATGGCGCTGCGCCCCTCGAAGGGAGAACCGGTCGCTGGCTCTACAAACAGCTGACCGCGGCACCGGCCACTGAGCGCGCGCGCGTCGCCCGCGCGTGCGAGACTCCGCGCATGTATGGATTGATCGGTCAGATGATCGCGGCACCCGGCAAGCGCGACGAGCTCGCGTCGATCCTCGCGGAGAGCACGGGGGACATGCCGGGCTGTCGCTCGTACGTCATCGCGCTCGACGCGACGCACCCCGACGCGTTGTGGATCACCGAGGTCTGGGACAGCAAGGACGACCACGCGGGCTCGCTCAAGCTGCCGGCCGTGCAGGCGGCGATCGCGAAGGCGCGGCCGATCATCGCGGGCTTCGGCCATCGGTTCGAGACCACGCCGGTCGCTGGCGTCGCTGGCGTTGCCGGCGCCGCTGGCGACGCCAGCGTCGGTACGCGGTGACGTGCGCTGACACGCGCCATACGCGCTACAGCAGGATCTGCGCCCCCAGCTCGACGACGCGGTTCGGCGGCAGGTTGAAGAACGCGGTCGCCGGGCGGGCGTTGCGCGACAGGAACGCGAACACGACCTTGCGCCAGCGTGCCATCTTCGACGTGCCCTCGGTCAGCAGGTTCTGGCGACCGAGATAGTAGGTCGTGGTCATCGGCTCGGTGTGCAGGCCGCGCGACTCGCAGCGCGCGAGCATCCCGGGCACGTCGGCGGACTGCATGAAGCCGACCCGGCCGACGACCCGGTAGAACCCGTTGCCGAGCGGCGAGATCTCGAGCGACCGCTCGACGTCGACCCACGGCACGTTCTCGATCTTGATCGACAGCAGCACGACCTGCTCGTGCAGCACCTGGTTGTGCTTGATGTGGTGCACCAGCACGTTCGGGATCGCGCCGGGCGTCGACGACATGAACACCGCGGTGCCGCGGACCCGCGGGGGCGGGTGGGCCTCGATGTCGGGCATGAACAGCTCGTACGGGATCGCCGCCGAGCTCATCACCCGCGCGACCTCGCGGCGGCCGCGCCACCACGTGGTCATCACGCCGAACACGCACAGGCCGATCGCGAGCGGGAACCAGCCGCCGTCGAGGATCTTGGCGAGGTTCGAGCTGAAGAACGCGAGATCGATCACCAGGAACGGGATCAACAGCGAGAGCGCCTTGGGTCGCGAGTACCCCCAGACCCCGCGGCACACCAGGTAGAACAGGTACGACGTGATCGCCATCGTGCCGGTCACCGCGATGCCGTAGGCGGCGGCGAGCCCGGAGCTCGAGCGGAACTGGAGCACCAGGATGATGCAGCCGAACATCAGCAGCCAGTTCATCTCGGGGATGTAGATCTGGCCCTCGGTCTTGGCCGAGGTGTGCACCACGGTGATCCGGGGCCAGAACCCGAGCTGCATGGCCTGGCGGGTCAGCGAGAACACGCCGGAGATCAGCGCCTGCGACGCGATCACCGCGGCGATCGTCGCGAGCACGAGCGTCGGGATCAGCAGCACCTCGGGGACGAGCCCGTAGAACGGGTTCTTGACCGAGCCGGCCTCGCTCGAGATCAGCAGCGCGCCCTGGCCGAAGTAGTTGAGCAGCAGGCCGGGCAGCGCGATCGTGAACCACGCGAACCGGATCGGGACCCGGCCGAAGTGGCCCATGTCGGCGTACAGCGCCTCGCCGCCGGTCACGACGAGGAACACCAGGCCGACCAGCAGGAAGCCGTGGATGCCGTGGTGCGCCAGGAACGAGGCGCCGTACCGCGGGTCGATCGCGTGGAGCACGGTGGGCTCGGCGACCACCCAGCGCGCGCCGAGGATCCCGATCACCACGAACCACAGCAACATCACCGGGCCGAACGCGGCGCCGATCCGGCCGGTGCCGTGGCGCTGGACCAGGAACACCGCGACGATGATCGCGATCGTGATCGGCACGGCGAGGCTGCCGAGCGATGGGCTGTGCTCCGACAGCCCCTCCATCGCGCCGAGGATCGAGATCGCGGGCGTGATCGCGCCATCGCCGAACAGCAGGCCGGCGCCGAACAGCCCGAGCAGCACCGGGACGGGCAGCCCGGTGCGTGTGGTCCGCACGCCCTTGCCGTCGACC
>JBQCJR010000183.1:0-7403 GCA_051952595.1 Kofleriaceae bacterium | reverse complement strand
AACACGACCGTACCGCTCGCGAGGCCCAGGCTCAAAGTTCCCCGGATCGCGAAGTTCAATCCTCCTGGATGGAAGTCGTTGGTGGGGAGAGTTCCCCAAGCGCCCGCCCCGGCCTGCCGCAGCGCGGCCGCGCCGGAGAACTGCGCATTGAACCAATTGGCGACGGATTGGGACGCGTGTCTACCTGCGCGCACCGTGATCGTTCTCCCGCTGTACGACATCCCGCCCCACGGCTGCCCGTCCGTGATCGAATGAGAGTCCAGGTCGAAACGCACGTTCGGGTGAGGATCCTGGCCTGAATAGAACAATACGTCGTTGTCGTGCACGTTGCTGATAGTTAGATGCAGAATGGCCCTATATGTCAACTGCGACACGATCTCGGCAGCGCGTGATTTCCGTCTGACCTATCGCCTCACAGGATGGTTATCATTCTGTGGGACGGTGGTAGTGGCCCGTCCGTGTATATCAATGGCAGTTAGAATCACCTTGCATGGGAATGAAGACTGGCGAGCGTGTTCTCGAGAGCGATCTCAGCGCTGCGCGTCGAGGCGGACGTCGATCGTGAAGGGGCGAGATTCGGTCCAGTGGCCGGTGGCCTCGATCGCGTTGTCGTGGGTGGTGACCTTGATCCGTTCCTGGCGGCGGGCGAGGGACTCGTGGTCGTCGCGGGGGAGGCCGGCGTAGGGGCCGCCGGTGGGGCGCCACGCCCATAGCTCGATGCGTTGGGTGCGGCCGGCCCAGGCCCACTCGATCACGAGGGGATCGGTGGAGGGGAGGCCGGGGTGCAGGCCGGGCGAGGGTTGGTAGATCCGACGGCGCACGCCGATCGCACGCACGCCGTCGCCGACGGCGCGGAGGTGGGCCCAGCGGCCGGCGACGGCGATCCGATCGGGGCCGGGGCCGTCGAGCGAGAGCTCGAGGCGGCTGGTGGAGGCGTCGACGCTGCGGGCGCCGGCGCGCTCCTGAGAGGCGACGTCGCCGACGAGGGGCCAGAACTCGAGGGCGGGGCGGAGCACGAGGGTGGCGTCGCCGAGCCGGCACGCGATGCCGGGGGTGCGCCACGCGTCGAGCTCGCGGCGCAGGAGCGGGGGGATGCCGAGGCCGTGCTCGTCGAGATCGCCGAGCACGATCCGGAGATCGCGGGCGAGCGCGGCGGGGAGCGCGAACCGATCGTGGAGCTCGTCGTGCCAGTCGACGAGTGGCGAGCGGTAGTCGGAGACGACGAGGCGGGTGACGATCGAGCGCATCAGCGCGGCGAACGCGACGAGCATGCCGGGGCGCTCGGGCATGCGCACGGCGCGTAGCTCGACGATGCCCATCCGGCCGTGGCGGGTGCCGTGGGGCCCGATGTGGGGGTTCCACAGCTTCTCGACGTTGAGCTCGGCGCGGTGGGCGTTGCCGGCGCTGTCGACGAGCAGGGGGGCGAGGGCGTGCCACAGCTGCTCGGGCGGGAGCTCACCGCGATCGGCGAGCCGATCGAGCCAGGCGAGGGTGAGGGGGAGCTCGTCCCACCGCTCGCGCGTGCCCTCGTCGGGGCGCGGGCCCTGCGACGCGGAGCCGACGCACTCGCTCGCGAACCAGTACGACAGCGCGGGGTGGTTGTTGACGTAGCGGATCAGCGCGGGCAGCACGTGCGGGTAGCGCACGAACGGGCTGGCATCGGGGCGGGGACCGCCGAGCGAGAGCTGGCCGCCGCCGCCGGAGTCGGTGGCGTCGCCGTTGAACCGGTAGCGCACGGGCGAGAGGCCGACGGCGCCGGCCGCGGCCCAGATCCGCCGGGCCTGGCGCGCGAACGCGAGCGCGCTGCCGGCGGGCGCCATGTTGACCTCGACGACGCCGGGATCGGGGGTCACGGTCAGCCAGTGGTCGCCCTCGAGATCGATGGGGGGCGGCTGGGGCAACGCGTCGATCGGCGTGCGCAGCCCGGGGCCGAGCAGGGGCACCGCGAACGGGACGACGTCGCGCCACAGCACGCCGAACGCGAACCGCGGCGCGGGCTCGTCGGGGAACTGGCGGCCGATCACGCGGGAGACCGAGGCGCCGGGCAGCCGGTCGGCGAACTGGGTCGCGAGCGCGTGCGCGCGCTCGAGCTTGTCATCTCCCTCGGCGGCGGCGATCCAGGCGGCCTCGGTCGAATCGGCGCGGGTGAACGTGGGCTCGGCGCCCACCCACACGTCGACGTTGCGGCGGGCGATCAACTCGTCGTGTGCCGCGAGCGATGCCTCGAGCTCGTCGACCTCGTCGCCGGTCATTCGGTCACCCAGTCCTCGGGCCGCGGCATCGGCGCGCCGAGATCGATCCGACGCAGGTCGAGGGTGTGTGGCTGCTCGGGGTGGGGCGCGACGGCGCGGGCGCGCACCGGCCAGCTCGCCGGTCCCTCGCGGGTGAACCGCTGCGCCCGGCGCGCCGCGGCCTCGACCCGGGTCAGCGGCGCGGCATCGAACGCGCGGCCCTCGGGGTGCCAGACGTGGTACGCGCCGGCCGCCACGCCGCGGCGCGCCCAGGTGTCGACGACGTCGATCCGCAGCGGGTGGTGGATCCCGAGGTGCGGGTGCAGCGCGTGCGGCGGGCACCACGCCCGGAACCGCACGCCGCCCACGCGCACGTCGCGCCCGGCGCCCTCGCGCAGCGGCGCGATCGCGTGGTTGACGGCGATGGCGTAGCGCTCGGGATCGATGCCGATCGCGCGCAGCTCGAGCCGCTCGATCGACGAGTCGACGTAGCGCGCGGTGCCGGTCTGGGTGGCCTGCTCTCCGAGCACGTGCCACGGCTCGATCGCGTTGCGCACCTCGAGCCGGCCGCCCTCGACGTCGAGCGTGCCGACGAGCGGGCAGCGTAGCTCGACGAACGGCCGGTACGCCTCGGCGGGCAGCGCGACGCCGCGCGCGGCGAGATAGCCGAGCACGTCCTCGAAGTCGCGCCACAGGAAGTAGGGCAGCAGGAACCGGTCGTGGAGCGCGCTGCCCCAGCGCACCAGGGCGTGGCGGTACGGCTCGCCGGCGAACGCCGCGAGCAGCGCGCGCACGACGATCGCCTGCGCGGCGAGCATCCGCGGGTGCGGCGGCATCTCGAACGCGCGCAGCTCGACCAGGCCCTGGCGGCCGTACGGCGTGCCGGGATCGAACAGCTTGTCGATCGAGATCTCGGCGCGGTGGGTCGAGCCGGCGACGTCGACCAGCAGGTTGCGCAGCAGCGCGTCGACCTGCCACGCCGGCGGCACCTCGCCGCGCGCGGCCTCGAACAGCGGCGGTAGAGCGAGCTCGAGCTCGTACAGCGCGTCGTGGCGGGCCTCGTCGATCCGCGGCGCCTGCGAGGTCGGGCCGACGAACAGCCCGCTGAACAGGTACGACAGCGACGGGTGGTGCTGGGTGAACGTGATCAGGCTGGCGAGCAGGTCGGGCCGCCGCAGCCACGGCGACTGCGCGGGGCTCGACGCGCCGATCGTGATGTGGTTGCCGCCGCCCGAGCCGGCGGCGCGGCCATCGAGCAGGTAGCGCTCGGCGGTGAGTCCGGCCGCGAGCGCGGCATCGAACACCGCCTGGTGCAGCGTGGCGACCTCGTGGCTGGTGGTCGCCGGCGGCAGGTTGACCTCGAGCACCCCGGGGTCCGGCGTCACCGCGAACCGCAGCAGGTGCGGCGACGGCGGCGGCGCGTAGCCCTCGAGGTGGAGCTGGTGGCCGGTCGCGACCCGCGCGGCGTCGAGCGCGGCGAGCAGCGCGCAGAAGTCCTCGAACCGCGCCAGCGGCGGGAGGAACACCCACAGCTGGCCATCGCGCGGCTCGATCGCGATCGCGGTGCGCAGGCCGTGGCGCCCGGGCGCGGCGTCGCTCGGCGCGGAGCGCGCGGGTGGTGCGGTGGTCTCGCCCGCGCGCGCTTGATCGGTGGGATGATCGCCGCGGCGCGGATCCGGGAGCTCCAGCGCGTCGGCCCAGGTCACCGGCGGCGCGCCGCCGATCAGGCTGCCGAGCGGCAGGCGCAGCCCGAGCGGGCTATCGCCGGGGACCAGGAACAGGTGCTCGCGGCGGAGCTGCCACGGCTCGGTGACCCACGCGCCGTCGAGCCGGCCAAGCGGCAACACCCAGCCGACCACCTGGCCGACGCCGCGATCCATCACCGCGGCGAGCCGCCGCCGCTCCTCCGGATCGTCGAGCCCCGCGGTCTTCGGATCGATCCCGACCGGCAGCTGCGCCTCGTGCCGGATCACCTCCCACGGATCCTCGTACGCGGGGTGGAGCGTGGGCGCGACGCCGAGCGCGGCGGCCAGCTCCTCGGCGACGTGGTGCGCGGCGCCGGTCGTGCCGTCATCGGGCAGCTCGCGCGCCGGCCACACCGCCGCGCCGTCGCGCCGCGCGATCACGTCGAGCGCCCACCGCGGCTTGGACTCGCCGGGGTAGTGCTTGCCCATCCGGTGCAGGATCGCGCCGCCGCTCGCGAGCTGATCGCGCAGCAGCTCGGCGAGCCGCCGCCCGCGCCGCCACTTGTCGTCGCCGAGCGCGCCGGTCTGCCACTCGTCGCGCTCCACGCGCTCGCGCGCGGTGAACGTCGGCTCGCCGCCGATCCACACCTCGAGCCCGGCCGCCTCGATCACCTGGTCGGCGCGATCGCCGGCGGCGGCGAGCTCGGTCCAGACCTCGTCGGTGTACGGCGCGGTCGGCCGCGCCTCGTGGCCGAGCCGCGCGATCGAGGTCTCGAACTGGACCTCGGACGCGCCGATGCTGCTGGTGCCGTCGAGCGGCGCGGCGTGGGCCGGCGTCGCGGTCGCGGCGAGCGGGATGTGGCCCTCGCCGGTGAGCAGCCCGCTGGTCGCGTCGAACCCGATCCAGCCGGCGCCGGGGAGGTACGCCTCGGCCCACGCGTGTAGATCGACGACGTCGCGCCCGACGCCGCGCGGCTCGTCGGGGATCATGCCCTCGTCGGCGAGCTGCACCAGGTAGCCCGAGACGAACCGCGCCGCGATCCCGCGCGCGCGCATCAGCGCGACCAGCAGCACCGCCGAGTCGCGGCAGCTGCCGCGGCCCTGGACGAGCGTCTCCTCGGGAGTCCACACGCCGGGCTCGTCGCGGATCACGTACGAGATGTGGCGCGCGACCGCGGCGTTCATCGCGACCAGCAAGCCGATCGTGTCGCCGCTCCACGGCAGGGTCTGCAGCAGCTCGGTCGCCTTGCGCCCCAGCCGGTACGCCGGATCGCCGATATCGAGGTACGGCGCCAGCTCGCCGTCGAGCCGCTCGGGGTAGCTGAACGGCACGGTCTTGACCCGATCGTCGACGAAGAAGTCGAACGGGTTGACCGGCTGGATGTCGACGCCGAGCTCGACGAGCAACTCGAGCTGCGAGGTCGCCTGGCCGGCCTTGAACGTCGCGCGCGCGACGTGGTTGCCGTGGGGATCGCGTTGCCAGTGCATCCGGTGCTCCGGGCCGATCTCGAGCGCATAGCTCTCGATCCGGGCGCGGGTGTGATCGGAGGGGCGCAGGCGGATGACCTGAGGTCCGAGCAGAGCAGGTTGCGGGTAGACGTAACGACTGCGGTGCTGGATCAGGACGCGCACGTCAATTCATATCACGAGCTACGCAGTTCTCCGCCGCGCGCCGCGTGGGCGTGGCCGTGTGCGCGCTGTTGTTCGCGCGTGATCTCCTGCGCGAGGTGCTTGTTGCGCTCGAGCCAGCGATTGAGATCGCGAGCGACCACGTCCGAGGGGTGCGCGAGATCGCCGGTCATCAGGGTGTACACCGTCGCCAGCGCGGTCTCGATCGCCTGGCGCAGCACCGCGTCGTGTGGATTGACGTCGGCGAGCGCGTCCTCGAGCTCGTCCTTGCGAGCGAGCACGCGAGCGGCGAGCGGCTGACCCCGGGTCGCGTCGGTGGTGTTGTGGATCTGCTGGTTGAGGACGGCGCTCATGGCCCTCATGCCTTCGGTTCCGGAGTGGTGGTCCAATCGCGCTTGGCCTGATCGCCGGGTCGGTCGACGTGCACCTTGTCGTCGACCGAGGTGACCCAGGTCAGCGGGATGTAGTGGTGCTGGCCGTGCTCGTCCTTGGCGAGCTTGATCAGGTCGCTGCCCTCGAGGTGATCGACGATCGCGATCTGGTCCTTGTTCGAGGACACGACCGGCATGTGCGGCTTGATGAGCTCCTGCGCGATTTCGGAATCCAGCATGATGTGAGGAGCTAGAGCATTCGGCGTGCCATCGCGAAAACTCGCGCACGCGGCGGCGCTCGGTCGCGATCGGCGTGCGCCCGCGCGCGGAAGCTCTCCAGATCGCTCGCAGCGCGCGCGGGATCGTCGGAGCGGCGAGCGGGCCCGCCGCAGCTGTCCCGCGCCCGCACGCACCCGCTCACGGCCGGGCGGGAGGGCCGAGTCCGAGCCGCTGGTGATCCGCGAGCGTGCAGCGGTTCTGCACGACGATGATCCCGGCCGCTTCGAGGATCTTCGCCGCGTCCTCGTTCTTGATGCCGAGCTGGAACCACACGACCTTGGGCCGCGGATTCATCGCGAGGATGTCCTCGACGTGCTGCATGATCTGCTCGCCGCGACGGAACACGTCGACGATGTGGACCTGCTCGTCGATCTCGGACAGCGTCGAGCGCACCTTCTCGCCGAACAGCGTTTGATCGGTGAGGAGTGGATTCACCCCGATGATCCGATAGCCCTCGTCGTGGAGGTACTCGGGAACGTAGTACGCGGCCTTCTCGGGCTCGTGATGGACCCCGAGCACCGCGATCGTCGGCGAGCTCGTCAAGATCTCGCGGAGCCGGGCGTCGTTGATCGTGGCCATATCCGACCATACCAAGCGAGAAACGGGCCGGTCTCTGCTACAGCTGAAGGGTGACCTCACGTGGCCTGTGGGTGTGGATCGCCGTGGCCGCGTGCCGCGGCGCCGCGCCCTCCGCGCGCGATCGCGTGCTCGAGCAGCTGCCCGCTGGCGTCGAGCTCGTCGCCACTGCCGACAGTGGAGCGCTGACCGATCCGCGGTTCCGGCCGGTCGTCGACGCGTTGCGGCCGCTGCTCCCGTCGAGCGCGGGCTGCGCGATCGACGCCGCGCTCGCCGGCGATGCGGTCGCGCTCGGCGTGGGCCCCGGTCAGCTCACGCTCGTCGTGGCGTCGCGGCGCCGTCCGGACGCGGCGTGCTCGGCACTCAGCCGGATCGACGACGGGCTGTGGGTGGCCACGCTCGGCGCGGGCGCGGCGGCGGACCACGGCGCGGCGGTCGCGACCGCGTCGTTCGCACGTGCGCGCCCGTACCTCGCGCGTGCGCCGGTGGCGGTCGCCATGGTCGCGGCGGGAGGGCAGCTGATCGCGACCGCGCAGCCGTCGCCGCTCGAGGCGTGGATGGCGATCGACACCACCGAGGCGCTCGCCGCGCCGCTCGAGGCCCGGCTGCGCGACGAGCTGGCGCAGCTCGCC
>JBQCJR010000182.1:0-16630 GCA_051952595.1 Kofleriaceae bacterium | reverse complement strand
GTCCGATCGATCAGCACCTCAAGGGCCTCGAGGCGATGGGCGCGAAGGTCACGCTCGATCACGGCTACGTCGACGTCGAGGCCAAGCGGCTGCGCGGCGCGACGATCGTGCTCGACATGCCGACGGTCACCGGCTGCGAGAACATCATGATGGCGGCGGCGCTCGCGAAGGGCCGCACGGTCATCGAGAACGCGGCGCGCGAGCCCGAGGTAGAAGAGCTCGCGCTCGTGCTCAACAAGATGGGCGCGAAGATCCAGGGCGCCGGCACGCCGATCATCACGATCGAGGGCGTGGACGAGCTGCACCCGATCGAGCACTCGATCATCCCGGATCGCATCGAGGCCGGCACGTTCGCGGTGGCCGCCGCGATGACTCGCGGCGACGTGCTGCTCGCGGGCGCGCGCCCCGAGCACCTCGACGCGGTGATCGCCAAGCTGCGCAGCGCCGGGGTCACCGTCGTCGCCGAGGCCGACGGCCTGCGGGTGCGCGGCGGCGCCGAGATCCAGCCGGTCGACATCGTCACCCAGCCGCACCCCGGCTTCCCGACCGACATGCAGGCGCAGTTCATGGTCCTGGCGACCGCCGCCAAGGGCCAGTCGATGATCCAGGAGATGATCTTCGAGAACCGCTACATGCACGTGCCCGAGCTCGCGCGCATGGGCGCGGACATCCAGATCAGCGGGCGGGTCGCGGTGGTCCGCGGCGGGCCCAAGCTGACCGGCGCCTCGGTGATGGCCACCGACCTGCGCGCCTCGGCCAGCCTGGTGATCGCCGGGCTGGTCGCCTCGGGCAAGACCGAGGTGCTGCGCGTGTACCACCTGGATCGCGGCTACGAGTCGATCGAGAAGAAGCTGCGCGCCGTCGGCGCGAAGATCAAGCGCGCGAAGGACTGACCGCGGTTCGCACCGGCGGGCTGGTAAGCTCGCGCGGTGACCCGCCCGGTGATCCTCGCCCTGCCGAAGGGCCGCATCCTCGACGAGGCGGCCGCGCTGTTCGCCCGCGCCGGCCACGATCTATCGCCGGTGCTCGGCGACTCGCGGCGGCTCGTCCACGAGTGTGGCCTGCTGCGGGTGCTGGTGCTGCGCAGCTCGGACGTGCCCACGTACGTCGCGCACGGCGCGGCGGACCTCGGGATCGCGGGCAGCGACGTGCTCGACGAGGAGGGCCGCGAGCTGTTCGAGCCGCTCGACCTCGGGATCGGCCGGTGCCGGATGATCGTCGCCGAGCGCGCCGACGCCCCGGTCGACGAGCGCGCCCAGTCGCACCTGCGGGTCGCGACCAAGTACCCGCGGACCACGCGCGCGTACCTCCATCGCAAGGGGATCACCGCCGAGGTGATCAAGCTGTCCGGAGCGATCGAGCTCGGCCCGCTGACCGGGCTGTGCGACCGGATCGTCGATATCACCCAGACCGGCGAGACGCTGCGCCAGAACGGGCTGGTCGAGGTCGACGTGGTCGCGCAGGTATCGTCGCGGCTGGTGGTCAATCCGGCGCGCCACAAGCTCGATGGCGAGCGGATCGGCGGGCTGATCGCTGCGCTCGAGGCCGCGCTCTGAGCGCGCGCCCGGCGGTCCTCGTGTACTATCACCCGCGAGGTGTCCTCCGATCTCCGTCCGTTCGTCGCCGAGGAAATCCGGCTACATCCGCGGGTTGCCTACCAGGGCATCCTGTCCGAGGAGGGTGCCGCGACGCGCGTGGCGGCCGCCCTGCCTCCGCTCGCCCGGTTCCGGCACGACTACGCCGGGGCGATCTCGGTGGTCGACTGGGACCACCGGCTGCCGTCGGCGAGCCTGGTGCTCCGGATCTACGGCTACTACGGCCAGGACACGCTCGACGCCGGCTACGAGGCGTTTGACGACCGGCTCGAGCAGATCGCCGAGCGCGACAAGTACCCCGAGTTCGACGTGCCGGACTTCGACGGCCTCGCCGCCGACGAGGCGTACGAGATCGAGCTGTCGCCGACCGGCCAGATCGGGCGGTGCCGGCTGACCTCGGCGTGGCGGCGCACCGTGGGCTCGCGCGACGCGGCCACGGCGGTCGGGCTGGTGCAGACCTGCGACGAGTACCAGAAGCTGGTCGCCGGCTCGCCGTCGCGGCCGACCTACCTCGGGGACCTCGAGGCGGTGTCGTGGACGCCGCCGTGCGAGTCCGAGCACGAGCGGTGGACGCTCGACGTCTGGTACCTGCTCGCGTTCGACGGCCGCATCGGCTCGGGCCGGAGCTTCCTGGCCGACCTCGAGACCAAGCAGATCGTCTCGGTCAGAGATTTCTCGGTGCGCACCGGGTAGGGCGCACCGGAGGGCGGCGTCGGGGAGAACCGGTCTTGTCGCGTCCGCGCGTCCAGCCCGATCCTCGACGTGATGTCACGAACGCTGCTCCTCTGCCTCACGTTCGGTGCGCTGGCCGCCTGTGGTCCGAGCGCCCGCACCCACGGCGATGACGATCCCTCCGGCCCGTGCGAGCCGGGCGATGTGACCGAGTGCTACTCGGGCGAGCCCGGCACGAAGGGTGTCGGGCCGTGCCGCGCCGGTTCGAAGACCTGTGGGCCGGGCGGGGTGTGGGGGGCGTGCCAGGGCGAGGTCGTGCCGGTGCAGGAGAGCTGCAGCGACGGGATCGACAACAACTGCAACGGCATGGTCGACGAGGACATGGACGCCGACGGCGATGGCTACACCACGTGCGGCGGCGATTGTTGCGACTCGACCGAGTGCAGCGATCCGGCGCTGGTCAACCCCGGGGCGTTCGACGCGCCGGGCAACAACCTCGACGACGACTGCGACGGCATCATCGACAACGCCGCGCTGGTCTGCGACCAGGGGCTGCCCAGCAACTCGACCGTGGCGATGGACTACGCCAAGGCGATCGAGCTGTGCCAGACCACGACGATGGCGGAGCGGCGGTGGGGCGTGATCGAGGCGAAGCTGACGCTCGCGAACGGCGCCGGCGTGCCGGCGACCCGCGCGCACGCGATCCGCAACAAGTTCGGCATGAACGTGCTCCCCAAGGGCGGCGCGTCGATGGCGCTGCTCTCGACCGGCGCGGCGGCGGGGCAGGGCGACACCAACCCGCCGTTCCAGGACTTCGAGAACAGCCCGCTGTTCGGGAACAACAAGCGCTCCGCGTTCCCGGCGGACTTCGTCGCGGCGAACGGCGGCAAGCTGCCCAACGCGCCCGGCTGCCCCGATCCCGACGGCAGCGAGGCCTACGACCCGGTCATGCTGACCCTGAAGATCCGCGTCCCGAGCAACGCGCGGTCGTTCAAGCTCGACACCAACTTCTTCAGCTCGGAGTTCCCCGAGTACACCTGCTCGCCGTTCAACGACTTCTTCGTCGTGTTGCTCGACTCGAGCTACTCCGGAGCGAACCCCAATCCGACCGACAAGAACCTCGCCTTCTATCAGCCGATGAACAGCGCTGACAAATACCCGGTGGGCGTGAACCTCGCACACGGGAACACAGGCTTGTTCACCCAGTGCCTGAACGGCACGACTGGCTGTACGCCCGACGCGACGAGCGGCTCGATCAACACGTGCGTCAGCACCGACCAGCTCGTCGGCACCGGGCTCGACAAGCTGTCGCGCGACAACTGCGATAGCAACAGCCTTCAGGGCGGCGGCACCGGCTGGCTCCAGACCAGCGGCAATGTGGTCCCGGGTGAGATCATCACCCTCCGGATCGCGATCTGGGATACCAGCGATCCCGATCTCGATTCGATCGCGGTGGTCGACGCGTTCCAGTGGTCGGTCGATCTGTCCCAGCCAGGGACTGTCATCTACTAGCAAGCCGCGACCACGATCCAGCGGGTGTAGCGTCCTGGCCCGGAGGGCACCCGCATGTGGCTGCGTCTTGTGCGCGTCGTGACGTTTTTGGTGATCGCGATCACCGCGGCTTGTGGTCCGAGCTCGGGCGGTCGCGAATGCAACGGTGACACGGATCTGCGGAGCGATCCGGACCACTGCGGCTCGTGTGGGAACGCGTGCGGGGATGGCAACGCCTGCATCAACAGCCGCTGCGTGCTCGGCTCGTGTCAGCCCGGTGCCGTCGAGGACTGCTACGACGGTCAGGAAGGCACGCTCGGCGTGGGCCCGTGCGCCGGCGGCACCCGGACCTGCGATCCCTCGGGCGTGTGGGGGCGCTGCGAGAACCAGGTCCTGCCGATCGGCGAGGTGTGCGGCGACAGCATCGACAACAACTGCAACGGCATGGTCGACGAGGACATCGACGCCGACGGCGACGGGTTCACGACCTGCCAGGGCGACTGCTGCGACTCGACCGAGTGCACCCGCCCCGAGCTGGTCAACCCCGGCGCGTACGACGCCATCGGCAACAACCTCGACGACGACTGCAACGGCGTCATCGACGACACCGTGCTGCTGTGCGACCAGAACATCAACTCCAACACCACCGACGGCTTCGAGTTCGCGCGGGCGATCGACCTCTGCCAGCGCGCGACGGCGCAGGATCTCAAGTGGGGCGTGATCGACGCGAAGGTGACGCTCACCGACGGCACCGGCACGCCGGACAAGAACGCCTACTCGGTGCGCACGAAGTTCGGCAACGGCGTGACGCCGCAGGGCGGGCTGAGCCTGGCGCTGATCTCGACCGGCGGCGCCGCGGCGCCCGGGGACACCAATCCGTCGTACCAGCCGTGGATCAGCTACACGCACACCACACCGAACACGGCGCCGTACCCGGCGGACTGGTTCGCGGCGAACAACAACAAGCTGCCGAACGCGCCGGGCTGCAGCGCGCCGAGCTCGACCACGCCGGCGCAGGATCCGGTGATGTTGACGTTCGAGATCCGCGTGCCGACCAACGCGCGGTCGTTCCGGCTGTCCACCAACTTCTTCAGCGCGGAGTTCCCCGAGTACACCTGCTCGACGTTCAACGACTTCTTCGTCGTGCTGCTCGACTCGACGTACACCGGCGCGAACCCGAACCCGCCCGACAAGAACCTCGCGTTCTTCCAGCCGATGAACTCGAACGACCACGTGCCGGTCGGGGTCAACCTCGCGCACGGCAACACCGGCCTGTTCACGCAGTGCACGAACGGCCCCACCGGCTGCTTCGGCACGGCCGGCAACATCACCACCTGCACCAGCACCGCGCAGCTCGCCGGGACCGGCTTCGATGCGCTCGGCACGTCGTGTAGCGCGCCGCACACGCTCGGCGGCGGCACCGGCTGGTTGGTCACCAGCGGCAACGTCGTGCCGGGCGAGGTGATCAAGCTGCGGATCGCGATCTGGGACACCTCGGATCACCGCCTCGACTCGATCGCGGTGATCGACGGCTTCCAGTGGTCGACCGAGCTCGCGCAGCCGGGCACGGTCATCAACTGAGCGCGACGCGCTTGGTGTAGCGTAGCCGTGGATGGCGCGCTGTCTCGCCCTGGTCGTCGCGGCGATGGTCCTCGGGTGTGGGCCGTCGAACAGCCGCGAGTGCTCGATCGAGGACGCCGACCTCCTGACCGATCCGCTGCACTGCGGGGCGTGTGACAACCCGTGCGCGGCGAACGAGGCGTGTATCGAGGGCCGCTGCGTGGTCGGCTGCCAGCCGGGCGAGGTGGAGACCTGCTACGAAGGCAAGCCCGGCACGCTGGGCGTGGGGCCGTGCGTCGCGGGGATGCGGAGCTGTGACGCGAGCGGGGCGTGGTCGGCGTGCCTGGGGCAGGTGGTGCCGACCGCGGAGCTGTGCACCGACGGGATCGACAACAACTGCAACGGCGCGATCGACGAGGACGTCGACGAAGATGGCGACGGCTACACGACGTGCGGCGGCGATTGCTGCGACTCGACGGAGTGCCCGCGCCCGGAATTCGTCAACGAGGACGCGTTCGACGTCCCGGGCAATCAGCTCGACGACGACTGCAACGGCGTGGTCGATGACCTGGTGCTGCTCTGCGACGCGTCGATCGCCTCGAACACCACCGACGCGATGGATTTCGCGCGGTCGATCGACATCTGCCAGACCGCGACCGAGGACGGCCACGGCTGGGGCGTGATCGAAGGCGTGCTCACCCGGGCCGCCACCCCGGAGCCGCCCGACCCGGATGGCCACGCGGTGCGGCCCTCGTTCGGGACGGGCGTGCTGCCGCAGCGCGGGGTCAACCTCGCGATCCTGTCGACCGGCGCGGCGGCCGCGATCGGCGACGCCGAGCCGGTGTACCGGCCGTTCGTCGATGGCCACCGCCACGAGCCCGGCGTCGGCAGTCTGCCGGCCGACTTCCTCGCGGCGAACAACGGTCATCTGCCCGACGCGCCGGGCTGTCCGCGCGCGACGTTCGTGTCCGCGTTCGACCCGGTGATGCTGACGCTCCGGATCCGGGTGCCTTCGAACGCGCAGTCGTTCGCGCTCTCGATCAACTTCTTCAGCTCGGAGTTCGCCGAGTGGACGTGCAGCGTCTACAACGACTTCTTCGTCGTGCTGCTCGACTCGGCGTACGACGGCCCGAACCCGAACCCGCCGGACAAGAACCTCGCGTTCTACCAGCGCGACAGCGCGGCGAAGAAGGTGCCGGTCGGCGTCAACCTCGCGCACGGCAACACCGGCCTGTTCACGCAGTGCGTGAACGGCAGCACCGGCTGCGCGGTCGGCGCGAACCCGGGCACGATCACCAGCTGCACGTCGATCGACCAGCTGCTGCACACCGGCTTCGACACCCCGGCGAACGGCAGCTGCGATCCGAGCAGCCTGCTGGGCGGCGCGACCGGCTGGCTCTCGGTCACCGGCAACGTGGTGCCGGGCGAGATCATCACGCTGCGGATCGGGATCTGGGACTCCAACGACCACGGCTACGACTCGCTGGTCGTGGTGGATGGATTCGCGTGGTCGACCGAGCGCGCCCAGCCGGGCACGGTGATCTTCTAGCCGGCGCGGCGGTTTTTTGCTTGCAGGCGGTCGCCGCGCGTGTACGTTCGGCGGCTACATGTTGCGCTGCGTCGTTTCACTCGCTCTCGTGCTGATGGTCGCGTGTGGCCCCGCGAGCAGCCGAGAGTGCACGACCGAGGGCGTCGACCTGATGACCGATCCGCTGCACTGCGGGGCGTGTGATCACGCGTGCGAGCTGGGCGTCGGCTGCGTCGAGGGCCGCTGCCTCGTCGGGTGTGTGCCGGGCACGGTCGAGGACTGCTACGACGGGCAGGAAGGCACGCTCGGCGTCGGGCCGTGCGTCGGCGGGACGCGCACGTGCGACGAGACCGGCAACTGGTCGCGGTGCACCGGGCAGGTGGTGCCGGTACCGGAGGACTGCGGCGACGGGATCGACAACAACTGCAACGGGATGGTCGACGAGGATGTCGACGAGGACGGCGATGGCTACACGTCGTGCGGCGGCGATTGCTGCGACTCGACGGAGTGCGTGCGGCCAGAGCTGGTCAACCCGGGCGCGTTCGACGCGCCGGGCAACAACCTCGACGACGATTGCAACGGCGTGGTCGATGACACGCTGCTGCTGTGCGACCAGAACATCGACTCGAACACCACCGACGCGATGGAGCTCGCGCGCGCGATCGACATCTGCCAGGTCGCCACGCTGGCCGATCGCAACTGGGGCGTGATCGACGGCAAGATCACGGTCACCGATGGCGGCGGCGTGCCCGACAAGGCCGGGTACTCGGTGCGCCCGATGTTCGGCGCGGGCGTGTTCCCGCAGGGCGGCGTCAACCTCGCGGTGCTCTCGACCGGCACCGCCGCGGCGATCGGCGACGTCAACCCGGCGCACGAGCCGTTCGTCGAGGGCTACCACCACATCGCGCCACACACCGCGCCGTTCCCGGCCGACTTCCTCGCGGCGAACGGCGGCAAGCTGCCCAACGCGCCGGGCTGCCCGCAGCCGACCGGCGGCGAGGCGCGCGATCCGGTGATGCTGACCCTGCGCCTGCGCGTGCCCACGAACGCGCGGTCGTTCCGGCTCGCGGTGAACTTCTTCAGCTCGGAGTTCCCGGAGTACGCGTGCTCGCCGTTCAACGACTTCTTCGTCGTGCTGCTCGACTCGATGTACGACGGGCCGAACCCGAACCCGGTCGACAAGAACCTCGCGTTCTACCAGCCGATGGACTCGCTGGCGAAGATCCCGATCGGCGTCAACCTCGCCTACGGCAACACCGGGCTGTTCACCCAGTGCGTCAACGGCCGCACCGGCTGCCGGCTCGGCGCGAACTCTGGCTCGATCGCGAGCTGCCGGTCGACCTCGATGCTCGTGGGCACCGGGTTCGACCTGCCGTCGCCCGGCAACTGCGGGCCCAACAGCATGGTCGGCGGCGCGACCGGCTGGCTGGTCACCGCGGGCAACGTGGTGCCCGGCGAGATCATCACGCTGCGGGTCGCGATCTGGGACACCTCGGACCAGGACTGGGACTCGCTCGCGGTGATCGACGGGTTCCAGTGGTCGACCGAGCTCGCCCAGCCGGGCACGGTGATCTTCTAGCGCTTCGCTCGCTCAGGCCGCGGCCGCGGTGGCGGTGCGCCCGAGCGTCGCGCCGAGCTCCTCGATCAGGATCGCCCGCACGGCCGCGAGGTCCGCGGCGCCGCGCTGGTCGGCGATCGACGACATCACCGACGACTCGAAGCCACACGGGTTGATCCGCGCGAAGTAGCCGAGGTCGGTCGTGACATTGAGCGCGAGGCCGTGGAAGGTGACCCACTTGCGGCACGCGATGCCCATCGAGCACAGCTTGCGGCGGCGCTCCGGCGGGCCGCACCACACGCCGGTCTTGCCGGGCTCGCGATCCGCGTCCGCGATCCCCGCGCGAACGCAGGTGTGGATCACCGCCTGCTCGAGGTTGCGCAGGTAGCGGTGGAGGTCGCGCTCCCCGTCCTCGAGCAGGCAGATCGGATACGCCACGATCTGGCCGGGGCCGTGGTAGGTCACGTCGCCGCCTCGCTCGATCTCGATCACCTCGACGTCGCCGGGCGCGAGCACGTTGGACATCGACTCGCGGCGCCGGCCGAGCGTGAACACGTGTGGGTGCTCGACGATCAGCAGGGTATCGGGCACCTCGCCGCGCTGGCGCTGCTCGACCAGGGCGAGCTGGCGGGCCCACACGTCGCGGTACGACGCGGTGCCGAGATCGAGGACCTGCCACGGCTTGGGTGCAGAGCTCACCCGTGGCGATTACCACGGAACTCCCGGCGCGGCGATCCGCCGGCCGGGCAGGCCGCCTCGGTCAGCGGTTGATGACGTGGATCGCCTCGCCGAGCGCGGCGGCGGCGGCCTCCATCACGCCCTCCGACAGCGTCGGGTGCGGGTGGATCGTCAGCCGCAGGTCGTCGGCGACCGCGCCCATCTCGATCGCCAGCGACGCCTCGGAGATCAGATCGGAGGCGCCGTTGCCGACGATGTGCACGCCGAGCAGCTCGCCGGTCTTGGCGTCCGCCACGACCTTGAAGAAGCCGTCGGTGTCGTTGACCGACAGCGCGCGGCCGAGCGCGGCGAACGGGAACTTGCCGACCTTGAGCTGGGCGTGGCCCTTGGCGCGCGCCTCGTCCTCGGTGAGCCCGGTCGACGCGATCTCCGGATCGGTGAACACCACCGCCGGGATCGTGCGGACGTCGAACGCCGCCTTGTGGCCGGCGATGATCTCGGCGACCACCTCGCCCTCCTTGGTGGCCTTGTGCGCCAGCATCATGCCGCCGATCAGATCGCCGATCGCGTAGATCCCACCGACGTTGGTGCGCAGGTGGTCGTCGGCGATCACGAAGCCGCGCGGGTCGACCGCGACGCCGGCGGCGTCGAGCCCGAGGTTCTCGCTGTTGGGGCGGCGGCCGATCGACAGCAGGATCTTGTCGGCATCGATCGTGGCGGTCTTGCCGTCCTTGAGCTCGACGGTGAGCACCGCGCGATCGCCCTTGTCCTCCCAGCTCTTGGCCTTGGTGTCGAGCATCACCTCGACGCCCATCTTCTTGAGCTTGCGCTCGACCACCGCGACGGCGTCCTTGTCCATCGTGCCGAGCAGCCGCGGCGTGGCCTCGACCACGGTGACCTTGGTGCCGAACTTCGCGTACACCATGCCGAGCTCGAGGCCGATGTAGCCGCCGCCGATCACGATCATCCGGCCGGGCACGTGGTCGAGCGCGAGCGCGCCGGTCGAGTCGATGATCCGCTTCTGGTCGACCTTGAACCCCGGGATCTCGAGCGGCCGCGAGCCGGTCGCGAGCACGACGTTCTTGGCGATGATCGTCTGCGGGCCGGTCTTGGTCTGCACGGTGATCCGGTGCCCGTCGGGGCCGGACTTCTCGAGCTTCGCCGTCCCGTCGATGATCTCGACGCCGTTGCCCTTCAGCAGGGTGCGGACCCCGCCGGTCAGCTTGCCGACCACGCCGCCCTTCCAGGTCTGCAGCTTCTTCATATCGAGGCTCGGCTTGCCGGGGATCGAGATGCCGAGGTCCTCGGTGTGGGCGAGCTTCTCGTAGGTCTTCGCGGCATGGATGACGGCCTTCGACGGGATGCACCCGACGTTGAGGCACACGCCTCCCATGTACTCGCGCTCGATGATGGCGGTCTTGACTTTGAGCTGACCGAGCCGGATCGCGGCGGGATAGCCGCCGGGTCCAGCGCCGATCACGACAGCGTCGAAACGTTGCTCGGGCATGGCGGTCTCATACCACGCCGCCCGGGCTCAGCGATTCGTGGCGGACGCCTCGCGCGCGGTCGCGTCGGTCAGGCGCAGATCGGCGAGCTGGTTCTGGAACTTAACCCGGGCCAGCATCAGCCGCTCCTGGGTGTCGACCAGGTCGAGGGTCGCCTTCTGGGTCCGGTTGGACATGTCGGACAACCGGCCGCGCAGCGCGGTCATCAGCTCGCCGCCCGAGCGCACGGCCTTGAGCGTCACGATCTGGGCGTGTAGCTCCCCCGAGCGCCGCCGGTACTCCGCGAGCTGCTCGCGCAGGGTCTCGATCTTGTCGACCAGGTCGGCGGCGCCGCGGTGGGTGGCGAGCAGCTTGTCGATCTGGGCGCGCAGGTCGCGCGAGGTCTCTGGATCGTCGATGTAGACCTTCATCAGGCCGAGCGCCTCGTCGGACGAGAGGTCGAGCGTGCGCTGGACCGGCGTGGCCTCGGCGATCTTCACGTAGCGGGTCTCGCGCGGGCCGAGCTCGACCTCGAACAGCTGGGAGTCGCCGACGGTGGTGCGCTTGTCGGGCCCCTCGGCGATCGTCCATCCGGCCTCGATCCGGTGGCGGAGGTAGACCTTGCTCGGCGTGGGCAGCCGGCTGGTCACCGTGAACCGGCTCTCGCGGCGGTGCTGGAGCTCGGCGGTGAGGACGCCGTGCTCGACCACCACCAGCCGGGCGATCCGGTCCTGCTCGTTGCCTTCGCGGGAGACCACGATCTGGCGATCGAGCGCGAACGGCACGACCACCGACGCGTGCGGCGGCACCGGCTCGGTGATGCCCTCGCCGATGAACCGGCCCTCGCCGTACACCGTGACCGGCCCGGGCTCCAGGGTGTCGCCGGTCGGGTTGTCGATCCGCACCGACTTGAACGCGTAGCGCTGGTGGCCGCGCTCGGAGATCGGATCGTAGAGGTAGACCACGCCGCCGGTGGTCTCGCCGTGCACCATCGCGACCATCGCGCTGGTGCCCGCGCGCACGGTCATCGGACGCTCGGCGGTGAAGTGGCTCTCGCCCACCGGCGTGTCCGGCCCGTCGTCGGCGCTCGCGGTCGCGCGCGTGGTGGTGCCCGTGGTGGCGTCGGGGGTGGCGCCGGGGGCGGCGGCGACCGCCAGCACGCGCACGGCGTCCGATTCGCCCGCGCCGATCTTCGGCACGATCCGGATCCGCGAGGCGGACAAGCCGTCGTTGACCAGCTTGTTCTTGACCGCGGTGCCACGCGCGTTGGCGGCCTGCTCGGTGCCCGGCTGGCCGTGGACCTCGATCACCACGTCGCGGCGCTCCTTGCGGACCTGCGCGGCGATCTCCGCGAGCTTGGCGTCGCCCCGGGCGACGTTCGGCCGCGGCGGCGTCCACGCGCCGGAGCTCGAGCCCGGCGAGGCGCCGAGCGCGCCACTGAACGTGCGCCCGGTCGGGATGTTCTTGACGTCGTCGTTGTTGATCGTGATGCCCTGTCTGGTCGAGGAGGGGTCGATCGTCGGGGCGTTGGCCGAGATCGTGATGGTCTCTCCGCCGACGTGCTCCGACGAGAGCTTCTGGAACACCGGCGTGGACCTGTGGGCGCCGACCCTGATCCCCCCTCGCTCCAAGGTGAGCGCGTCGTAGTAGAAGGTCGCGGTGTACGTGCCGGGCGGCAGGTTGGTGATCCGGTAGCGCCCCTTCTCGTCGGTGATCGCGGTGAGCGCGCCCACGAGCGCGGGCCCCGTGACGGTGATCGTCACGCCGGCCAGCTGCTCGCTGGTGCGCTTGTCGGTGACCACGCCCTCGATCGCTCCGGTCGTGGCGTTGACGCCGCGGTCGGCCTGGGCCTCGGACGGCGCGACGGGCGTCTCCCGCAGCTCGCTGGTGTCGAGCTCGGCGAGCTGCTCGGAGGCCTCCGTGGTCTGGTACGGCGACACGCCGGTCGGCGGCGCGATCGCGAACCGTTCCTCACCGGCGAGCAGGTCGCGATCGACCTGGCGCACGCTCCACAGATCGTAGCGGAACGCGAGCGCCGAGCTCGCGCCGACTCCGACCAGCACGTTCTTCCAGTCCTCGGAGGTCGTGTTGTCGACGATCGCCCAGCCCTCGAGCATCACCTTGCCGGCCTCGCCGACGACCACCCGGTAGCTCGGCTTCCACGCCGGGGCCTCGGTGACGTAGGTGAGCATCACCTCGCCGCGCGGCGCCTCCGGGAGCTCGAGCGTCATCGAGAGATAGCTGCCGTCGTTGGCCTCGCGGCGCGGGATCGTGACGGCGAGCCGCTTGTTCGAGGTGCGCTCCACGACGGTGAGCGACTTCAGGAAGTCGTCCACCTTGTCGCGGGGGACCCGCACGGTGACCTGGCCGTTCTCGACCCGCGCGGCGCGCTCGTAGAACGCGACGCCGTTGCGATAGATCACGACCCGGCCGAGCACGCCGCCATCGACGTGCCGGGGCTGGTTGCGCGCGCAGCCGGCAGCGGCGGCGAGCAGGAACACGGCTGGCAGGAATCGAACGTTGCGCATGATCCGTCTTCGCGCATCGACGAGGGTGGATCTACGCGGTCGCGCTGACCGCTCGTGGCGCGGGCGGTCGCGCTGCGGTGTCGCAGGGCAGGGGGTGTCGCGCGATGCGTGCGCCTCGCTGCTGTCGCACCAGGCGCGAGGGCGGAGCCTCGTGCGGTCAGTGGTGGTGCGGGTTGCGGGCGCGCGGCTCGCCGGCGATCTGGGCGAGCTGCTCGCGCAGCTGCCAGGTCGGCTCCTCGTACACGTCCTCGATCAGCGTCTCGAGCGCGGGCGCGCCGAGGGGCTCCTGGCGCGCGATCGCCTCGCGCACCTCGGCCTCGAGCTGCTCGGCGATCGCGGCGCGCTCCCCGGCGGCGAGCCAGCCGCGGTGCATCAGGTACGCCTCGAGCCGGCGGATCGGATCGCGCTGGCCCTTCCACACCTCGGTGACCGACTCGTCGCGGTAGCGCGAGGGATCGTCCGAGGAGGTGTGCGCGCTGACGCGATAGGTGAGCAGCTCGACGAACGTCGGGCCGTCGCCGCGGCGCGCCTTGTCGGCCGCGTAGGCGACCGCGTGATACACGGCGAGCGCGTCGTTGCCGTCGGCGCGGATCGACTCGACGCCGTAGCCGAGGCCCTTCTGCGCGATCGTCTCCGACGCGGTCTGCAGGCTGCCCGGCGTCGAGATCGCTCATTGGTTGTTCTGACAGATCAGCACGCACGGCGCGCGGGTCACGCCGGCGAAGTTGAGCGAGACGTGGAAGTCGCCTTCGCTGGTCCCGCCGTCGCCCATGTAGCCGAAGCACGCGCGGTCGCGATCGCCGGCGATCTTCATCGCCATCGCGATGCCCACGGCGTGTGGGATCTGGGTCGACACGCACGACGACATCACGACGTAGTTGCGCTCGCGGTCGCACGGGTGGCACGGCATCTGGCGGCCCTTCGTGGGGTCCGCGGCGTTGCCGAAGATCTGCGCGATGTAGGAGTCGAGCGCCATGCCGCGGAACAGCCCGACGCCGGCCTCGCGCAGCGCCGGGACGATCCAGTCGTCGGGGCGGGTCGCCGCGGCCGAGCCGACCACCGCGGCCTCCTGGCCCATCGCCTCGCCGTAGAACCCGATCCGGCCCTGGCGCTGGAGCGCCATCATCCGCGCGTCGGTGACCCGGATCCGGAGCATGCCCTCGAGCAGCCGGCGCGCGAGCTCGCGATCGAGATCGACCAGCGCGGCCTCGTCGGCGGGCGTGCCGTCCTCGCGCAGCAGCTGGAACAGCCCCGTCGCCTTGTCCACCTCGTCGCCATCGAAGTACGCGAACGCGCCGGAGCGGCGCTCGGTCCGAGCCGGAGACACGGCGTGAGCCATGGTCGAAATCTAGCGGCGAGCCGACGGCACGTAAAGCCCGGGCCGCCGCTACGACCCGAGGCCGAATCCGCCGATCGCCGAGCCCTCGTCGCCCCGGCCGAACCCCGCCGCGACCGCCGCCGCGAGCATCCGGCCGGCGAGCCGCGAGAACGGCAGCGACTGCAACCACACCCGGCCAGGGCCGGTCAGGGTCGCGAAGAACAGGCCCTCGCCGCCGAACAGCGCGCTCTTGAAGCCGCCCACCCACTGGATGTCGTAGTTGACGCGTGGCTCGAAGGCGACGAGGCAGCCGGTGTCGAGCCGCAGCGTCTCCCCGGGCGCCAGGTCCTTGGCGACGATGGTGCCGCCGGCGTGCATGAACGCCAGGCCCTGGCCCTCGAGCTTCTGGAGGATGAAGCCCTCGCCGCCGAACAGCCCGGCGCCGACCTTCTTGTTCCACGCGATGCCGACCGAGATGCCCTTGGCGGCGCACAGGAACGCGTCCTTCTGGCACAGCAGCTTGCCCTCGTGCTGGCGGAGATCGACCGGGATGATCTTGCCCGGGTACGGCGCCGCGAACGCGACCTTCTGGCGCTCGTTCGCGCCGTTGCCGAACACCGTCATGAACAGCGACTCGCCGGTC
This sequence comes from Kofleriaceae bacterium, assembly GCA_051952595.1. Lineage (GTDB taxonomy): Bacteria > Myxococcota_A > Polyangia > Haliangiales > Haliangiaceae > JABFXX01. Next base: position 1,575 of record JBQCJR010000182.1, on the reverse strand, counting down.
AGCACGCGCTTGGCGCCGCCGAGCAGCTTGCCCATGAAGCCCTGGTTCTGCGACTGCGCCGAGCCATCGCCGAAGATCGTCTCCATCCGGATCCCGGGATCCATGTAGAAGAACGCGCCGGCCTCGGCGACCGCGGCCTCGCCGGGATCGAGCACGATCTCGACGAACTGCATCTCGGCGCCGAACACCTCGAAGTCGATCTGGTCGGCGACCACCGGCGCGGGGCCGGGCGGGGGCGGCGGCGGGGGCGCGATCGCGCCGAACAGCGGCGCGAACGTCGGGATCTGCGCGATCGGCGTCCACTGCGGGTGGGTCTGGCCGTAGACGTACGCGGTCTGATCGAGCTGGCCGGTCCGGATCAGGTCGATCACCTGCTGGGTGCCGAGTGGCCCCTGCTGCTGCCCCTGCACGCCGATGTACCAGACTGCGCCGTCGTTCATCCGATCTTCGTACTACGAGCGAGCACCTAGATCGAGCGCCCTCAGCCGGCGCGCCGGATCGGCTGGGTCGGCGGGCGCACCGGCAGGATCTGCGCGTCGGGCGACGGGAACCGGAACCTCCAGGTCGTGCCGGCGCCGTCCGCGGTCTCGAGATCGATCTCGCCGCCGAGCGCGGAGACCGCGTCGCGCAGCGCGGCCATCCCGACGCCGCGCCCCGAGGTGTCGCTCGCGCTGGCGCGGGTGGACACGCCGTCGGCGAACAGCGCGGCGACCAGATCGTCGCGGGTCGCCGCCGGCAGCCCGGCGGCCTCGGCGCGCCGCCGCACCGCGGCCCAGTCGATCCCGCGGCCGTCGTCGCCGATCGCGATCTCGAGCTGGCCGGCCGCGCGGCGCGCCACGAACCGGAGCACCGGTCGCGCGGGCTTGCCGGCGCGCCGCCGCTCGTCGGGCGACTCGATCCCGTGGTCCACCGCGTTGCGGATCGCGTGCACCGCGGCGCTCCAGAACGGCGCCCACTGCGGGCCGTCGACCCGGATCCTCGCATCGTCGATCTCGATCGCCGGCTCGCCCTTGCGCAGCCGGCGCGCCAGGCCGGTCGCGTGCTGCGCGAGCCGCTCGAACCGCCGGCCGACCGCCTCGTGCGACCACGACGCGATCACCGCGGCGAGGTCGCGGCTCGCCATGCCCTGGCGAGCCTGGTCGTCCACCGCGGCCAGCGCGCGGTGATCGATCTCGATCACGTCGCGCGTCCGCTCGCCGAGGAGGCGCGACATCTGGGCGACCACCGCGCGCCAGCCCTCGATCAGCCGGGCGCGCAGCGCGTCGGGCAGCGGGCCGCCGTCGAGCTCGGCGAGCTGCGACTCGACCTCGTGGCACAGCTCGGCGTAGCGCTCGAAGCCGTAGATCGCGCAGTTGCCCTTGAGCGTGTGGATCGCGCGCTTCTCGACCGCCGGATCGCCCGCGACCTCGAGGCTGGCGACCAGCGCGGTGGCCTCGGACAGGAGCTCCTCGAACCCGGCGCGGTCGCCGGTGATCCGCTGGAACAGCGCGACCAGCTCCTTCTGCTCGCGCTCGGCGCGCTCGCGGACGATCTGCTGGGTCACGTCGCTCGCGATCAACAGGATGTTCTCGATCG
>JBQCJR010000181.1:0-3999 GCA_051952595.1 Kofleriaceae bacterium | reverse complement strand
CGCCAGGATTTTGGCGTTGTATAGGCAGAACAGAGCCATCTTTATTAGGTTGCCTATTATTAAGTACGGATCGATGCAGGCGAACGCCAGGGTGGTGAAGAACACGACCAGGAAGATGTTCACCATGCCCTTCTGGGCGTAGACGGTGCAGATCTCGACGACCTTGTTCGAGTCCTCGACCGAGGCCTTCTCGGCCGTGCCGTCGAGCTTGATGTTCGCCTTGATGAACTCGACCGCGCGGTAGGCGCCGGTGGACACCGCCTGGGTCGACGCGCCGGTGAACCAGTAGATGATCGCGCCGCCGACGATCAGGCCGAGCAGGAACGGCGGGTGGATCATCGAGAGGTTGGCGACCATCGCCGGCTTGAGGCCGTCGGTCACCAGCATGATGAGCGCGAAGATCATCGTCGCGGCGCCGACCACCGCGGTGCCGATCAGCACCGGCTTGGCGGTCGCCTTGAACGTGTTGCCCGCGCCGTCGTTCTCCTCGAGGTAGGCCTTGGCCTTCTCGAAGTCCGGCTTGAACCCGAAGTCCTTCTGGATCTCGTCCTCGATGCCGGGCTTGCCCTCGATCACCGAGAGCTCGTAGACCGACTGCGCGTTGTCCGTCACCGGGCCGTACGAGTCGACCGCGATGGTGACCGGGCCCATGCCGAGGAAGCCGAAGGCGACCAGACCAAACGCGAACACCGTGGAGGCCGCGGCGCACGCGAACGGGGTCATCTCGAGGCCGGCCGCGCGGTTGGTGTCGAACAGCACCTCGGCCATGCCGGGCAGCGACGACACGTAGTACGCGATGCCCATCAGGGCCGTGATGATGAGGCCCATCCAGTAGCCGGAGAAGTTACCCGCGGTGAGGCCGGCGAGGATGTTGAGCGACGGGCCGCCCTCCTTGGAGGCGGTGACCGTCTCGCGGACGTGGCCGGAGTTGACCGAGGTGAACACCTTGACCAGCTCGGGGATGATCGCGCCGGCGAGCGTGCCGCACGAGATGATGATCGAGAGCTTCCACCACAGGCCGAACGGCAGCGCCGACTCGCCGGTACCGATCAGCAGGTACGAGACGACGAACGTCAGGGCGACCGAGACGAGCGAGGTCAGCCACACCAGCACGGTGAGCGGGTGCTCGAAGTTCATCGTGGCGGCGTTGAGGTACTTGGCCTTGGTGAGCGCCTCGTTGATGAGGTAGCTGCCGACCGACGCGAGGATCATGACGATGCGCATCGCGAACAGCCACACGAGCATGACGGTCATCGTCCACTCGCCCGGATCCTGCGGGACGCCGGTCGCCGGGTCGTAGACGCCGGCCGAGATGCCCGGGATGTTGGGCAGCGCGACGAGGAGGAACGTGATGAGCGCGACGCCGGTCACGCCGTAGGTCTCGAAGCCGTCGGCCGTGGGGCCGACCGAGTCGCCGGCGTTGTCGCCGGTGCAGTCCGCGATCACGCCGGGGTTGCGGGCGTCGTCTTCCTTGATGTTGAAGACGATCTTCATCAGGTCGGAGCCGATGTCGGCGATCTTGGTGAAGATGCCGCCGGCGATCCGGAGCGCCGCGGCGCCGAGCGACTCACCGACCGCGAAGCCGATGAAGCACGGGCCGGCGTAGTCACCGGGGAGGAACAGCATGATCATCAGCATGAGCAGCAGCTCGAGCGAGATGAGCACCGTGCCGATGCTCATGCCGGCCTCGAGCGGGATCGCCATCACGTGGTACGGCTTGCCGCGCAGCGACGCGAACGCGGCGCGCGAGTTCGCGAAGTTGTTGACGCGGATGCCGAAGAACGCGACGAGCGAGCTGCCGAGGATACCGATCACCGAGAACGCGGCGATCGCGGCCACCTTGGCCACCGGCACCTTCTCGAGCACCGCGAAGTACACGACGATGATCGTCGCGATCGGCACCCAGAGCAGCGCGATGAACTTCGCCTGCGTCTTCAGGTAGGTCTTGCACGTGGCGTAGATCAGCTCGCTGATCTCGAGCATCGCCTTGTGCACCGGCAGGTTCTTGAGCTTCTGATACTTCAGAAGCCCGAACAGCAGGCCGATCGCGCTGACCACCAGGCCAAGCGCCAGGATGTTCCAGCCAGTGGTGCCCAGGAAAGTGACCTGCTTGAAGTCGGGCAGGCTCAGCTGAGCTTCGCTGTGAGGCCGGACGGCTACGCCGGCTGCGGCTTCCGCCGTAGAGGCGAGCCAGGGAAGTACGGACGTCATGGGGTTCCTCGCTAGGCGGGCGTTATATGGAAGCGCCGATCCGGTCGCAAGGGGATCGGGGGGGCCAACTGCGCGATCTGAGAAACGTTTGTTGAGGATCCCTATGCCAGACGTGGTATGGAACGCTGCCCAGAAAGGTTCCCCCCAGTGCGCCGCCCCGAGATCCTGGCGCCTGCTGGCGACCGCGACGCGCTGTCCGCGGCGCTCGCGGCGGGAGCAGATGCCGTCTACTTCGGCCTCGATGATGGGTTCAACGCGCGCGCACGCGCCGCAAATTTTGCGTCGGACGACCTCGCCGGCGTCGTCGAGTGGGTGCATCGCGCCGGCGCGCGCGCGTACGTCACGCTGAACACCTTGGTGTTCGAGCCGGAGCTGGCGGTCGTCGAGGAGCTGATCCGCCGGGTCGCCGCGGCGGGCGTCGATGCGATCATCGTGCAGGACCCGGCGGTCGCGCGGATCGCGCGCGCGGTGTGCCCGGCGCTCGAGATCCACGGCTCGACGCAGATGACGGCGTCGAGCCCGCTCGCGGTCGAGCTGCTGCGCGACCTCGCGCTCGCCCGGGTGGTCGTGCCGCGCGAGCTCTCTATAGAGGAGATTCGCGCGTACGCCGCGGGGACCAGCGTGCCGCTCGAGGTGTTCATCCACGGCGCGCTGTGCGTCGCGTGGTCCGGGCAGTGCCTGTCGTCGGAGGCGTGGGGCGGCCGGTCGGCGAACCGCGGCCAGTGTGCGCAGGCGTGCCGCCTGCCCTACGAGCTCGTCGTCGACGGGCGGACGCGCGATCTCGGAGATGTCGAGTACCTGCTGTCGCCCAAGGACCTGGTCGGGCTCGACGCGGTGCCGGCGCTGGCGGAGATCGGCGTCGCGTCGCTGAAGATCGAGGGGCGGCTCAAGGGGCCGGCGTACGTCGCGACCGCGGTGCACCAGTACCGGCGCGCGGCGTCCGCGGCAGCCGGACAGCCCGCGCTGGTACCGCCGCTCGAGCTGCCGGCGGACGAGACGTCGCTGCAGATCGCGTACAGCCGCGGCGCCTCGCGCGGGTTCCTCGCGGGCGCGGACCACCAGACCCTGGTCGAGGGGCGATTCCCCCGCCATCGCGGCATCCCGCTCGGCCGGGTCGTCCAGGTCGACCGCGACGCCGTGGTCGTCGTGCCAGATCCGGCCCAGCGCCCGAACACCGGCGGCAGGGCCTCCGGAGTGTCCGAAGATCGGACCTTGCAGGCGCCCCGCGCCGCGGGAGTGTCCGAAGATCGGACCTTGCAGGTGCCCCGCGCCGCGGGAGTGTCCGAAGATCGGACCTTGCAGACGCCGCGCGCCGGCATGGGCGTGGTGTTCGACCGCAGCAGGCCCGAAGAGCCGGAGGAAGGTGGCCCGATCTTTGGCGTCGAGGCGCTGCGCGAAGGGCATCGACTGACATTTGGTCGTCCAGGACCTGACCTCGCGAAGGTCCGGCCGGGGGACTTCGTCTGGATCAGCTCGGACCCGAGGGTCACCCGCGCGGGCGACAAGGCGGCCGAGGCCGGGCGCGAGGCGCTGGGCCGGATCGGGGTCGCGCTGGTCGTGCGCGGCGGCGAGGGACAGCCACTCGAGGTCGCCGCGACGCTGACCGGCGAGCGGCCCGGCGCCGTGATCGCTCGGACGCGCAGCGCGCTGGCCACGGCGCGCGGGGCCGGGCTGTCGCCCGAGGTGCTCGCGGACAAGCTGGGCGCGCTCGGTGGCACGTCGGTCCACCTCGCGTCGATCGATGCCGGCGCGCTCGCCGCGGGGCTGCACGTCCCGGTGTCGGAGCTC
>JBQCJR010000180.1:0-2540 GCA_051952595.1 Kofleriaceae bacterium | reverse complement strand
TCGAGCTTGTTGTAGATGAACGGCTTGAACAGCTCGAGCGCCATCTTCTTCGGCAGGCCGCACTGGTGCAGGCGCAGCTCGGGGCCGACGACGATGACCGAACGGCCCGAGTAGTCGACGCGCTTGCCGAGCAGGTTCTGGCGGAACCGGCCCTGCTTGCCCTTCAGCATGTCCGACAGCGACTTGAGCGGGCGCTTGTTCGGACCGGTGATCGTCTTGCCGCGGCGGCCGTTGTCGAACAGCGCGTCGACGGCCTCCTGCAGCATCCGCTTCTCGTTGCGGATGATGATCTCCGGCGCGTTGAGCTCCTGCAGGCGGCGCAGCCGGTTGTTGCGGTTGATCACGCGGCGGTACAGGTCGTTGAGGTCCGACGTCGCGAACCGGCCACCATCGAGCGGCACCAGCGGACGCAGGTCCGGCGGGATCACCGGGATGATGGTCAGCATCATCCACTCGGGCTTGTTGCCGCTCTCGCGGAACGCCTCGACCACCTTGAGCCGCTTGGCGATCTTCTTGCGCTTCGCCTCGCTGGTGATCTCGCGCATCTCGGCGCGCAGCGTCTCGGCGAGCCCGACGATGTCGAGATCCTTGAGCAGCTGGAGGATCGCCTCGGCGCCCATGCCGGCGTCGAACGCGTCGAAGCCCAGCTCGTCGAGCAGCTTGCCGTAGCGCTCCTCGGTCAGCAGCTCGGTCTTCTCCAGACCGGACTGCTTCGGATCGATGACGATGTACGCCTCGCAGTACAGGACCTTCTCGAGGTCCTTGAGCGGGATGTCGAGCAGGTTACCGATCCGGCTCGGCAGCGACTTGAGGAACCAGATGTGCGCGACCGGCGTGGCCAGCGAGATGTGGCCCATGCGCTCGCGGCGCACCTTGGCCTGGATCACCTCGACGCCGCACTTCTCGCACACGACGCCCCGGTGCTTCATGCGCTTGTACTTGCCGCAGTTGCACTCGAAGTCCTTCACCGGGCCGAAGATCTTCGCGCAGAACAGGCCGTCTCGCTCCGGCTTGAACGTGCGGTAGTTGATCGTCTCGGGCTTCTTCACCTCGCCATGGCTCCACTCGCGGATCTTCTCCGGCGAGGCGAGCATGATGCGAATGGCGCTGAACGAACGCGGATCCTTCGGCTTCTCGAAGAAGTTGAAGATGTCCTTCACGGGTTCTCCTGGGTACTTTCTCTGGTGGGTTCGTTCGTCCGGGGAATCAGCCTGCGCTGCCCATCTTGTCCGCGACCTCGCGCGCGAGGGCGGCGAGGCCGGCCGGGATGCCCGGGGCCTGCTGCTCCGCGCGGCGCGGCATCGTCGGATCCTCGATCAGCTCGACGTCGAGGCAGAGCGCCTGAAGCTCCTTGAGCAGCACGTTGAACGACTCCGGCAGACCGGCCTCGAGCACGTGCTCGCCCTTCACGATCGACTCGTACATGCGGGTGCGGCCCAGCACGTCGTCCGACTTGACGGTGAGGAACTCCTGCAGCGCGTACGCGGCGCCGTAGGCCTCCATCGCCCAGACTTCCATCTCGCCGAGCCGCTGACCGCCGAACTGCGCCTTGCCACCGAGCGGCTGCTGGGTGACCAGCGAGTACGGTCCGATGCTGCGCGCGTGGATCTTGTCGTCGACCAGGTGGTGGAGCTTGAGCATGTACATCACGCCCACCGTGACCGGGTTCTCGAACGCGTCGCCGGTCTTGCCGTCGATCAGCCGAGCCTGCCCGCTGACCGGTAGGCCGGCCATCTTGAGCGAGTTCTTGATCTCGTTCTCGTCGGCGCCGTCGAACACCGGGGTCGCGAGGTGGATGCCGGAGGTCAGCGTCTTGGCGAACCGACCCACGTCCTCCTGGCTCAGCTTCTCGATGAACGGCGACTGCTCCGGGAACAGCTTGGCGAGCTTGCCCTTGAGCACGTCGGCCGACCAGTTGGTGTCGAGGTAGGCCTGGATCTGGTTGCCGAGCGACTTGGCCGCCCAGCCCAGGTGCACCTCGAGGATCTGGCCGATGTTCATACGGCTCGGCACGCCGAGCGGGTTGAGCACGATGTCGACCGGGGTGCCGTCCTCGAGGTACGGCATGTCCTCCTCGGGCAGCAGGCGCGAGACGACACCCTTGTTGCCGTGGCGGCCGGCCATCTTGTCGCCCACCGACAGCTTGCGCTTGATCGCCAGGTAGACCTTGACCAGCTTGATCACGCCGGGCGGCAGCTCGTCGCCCTTGGTGAGCTTGGCGATCTTCTCCGAGTACTGCGCCTCGATGTTGAAGACGTCTTCCTCGCGCTTGGCCGCGAGCTGCTCGAGCTGCTCCTCGGTCTTGCCGTCGCCGCTGTCGAGCTGGATCTCGTGCCAGTAGCGATGCGGGACCTCGTTGAGCATCTCGAGCGTGATCTTCTCGCCCTTCTGCAGGAGGACCTTGCCCTTGTCATCGACGAGCCGCGACGCCGTGGTCTTGCCGACCAGCAGCTCGCGCATCTTGTTGTAGTAGGCCTCCGAGATGATCTTCACCTCGTCGCGCTTGTTGAGGAGCAGCAGCTCCTTCTCGGCGTCCTCGA
>JBQCJR010000179.1:0-2076 GCA_051952595.1 Kofleriaceae bacterium | reverse complement strand
TCCGGTGTCGTGTTTCGTGCTGCGATCGCGGGGGCGTGTGGACGCCGCCATCGCGTGCGCTCCCGCCGCTCCGCGCGCCCTGCTACCGTGCCTTCGTGACGCGATCGTCCGAGCTGTCCAGATTGCCCGCGGTGCACGCGCTCGCCGATGCCGCGGCGGTGCACGCGACCGCGCCGCGGTGGGCGATCGTCGAGGCGGCGCGCCGGGCGATCGCCGAGCGGCGCGCCGCGCTGGTCGAGGGGCGGGCGGCGGACGCGGCGATCGATCCGGAGGTGGTCGCGCGCGCGGCGGCCGCCCTGGCGCGACCGGCGCTCCGCCGCGTAGTCAACGCGACGGGGGTGGCGCTGCACACCAACCTGGGCCGCGCGCCGCTGGCGGCGGCGGCGCGCGCGGCGATCGACGAGGTCGCGGCGGGCTACTCGAACCTCGAGTACGACCTCGAGCGCGGCGCGCGCGGGTCGCGCCACGATCACCTGCGCGCGCTGCTGCGCGAGCTGACGGGCGCGGAGGACGCGATCGTCGTCAACAACAACGCGGCGGGCACGGTGCTCGGCCTGGCGGCGCTCGCGACGGATCGCGAGATCGTCGTGTCGCGCGGCGAGCTGATCGAGATCGGCGGCTCGTTCCGGTTGCCGGAGATCCTCGCGCTGTCGCGCGGCGTGCTCGTCGAGGTGGGCACGACCAACAAGACCCATCTGCGCGACTACGAGCGCGCGATCCGCCCGGCGACCGGCCTGTTGCTCAAGGTCCATCGCTCGAACTTCGCGATCGTCGGGTTCACCAGCGAGGTCGCGCCGGGCGAGCTGGTCGCGCTCGGTCGCGCGCGTGGGATCCCGACGATGATCGACCTGGGCTCGGGCGCGCTCGTGGATCGCGCGACCCAGCGCGCGTGGGGCCTGCCGGACGAGCCGACGGTCGCCGAGACGGTCGCGACCGGCGCGGATCTGGTGACGTTCTCGGGCGACAAGCTGCTCGGCGGGCCGCAGGCGGGCATCGTCGCGGGCACCGCGGCGGCGGTCGAGGCGGCACGCCGCCACCCGCTGATGCGCGCGCTGCGTCCGGACAAGCTCACGCTCGCGGCGCTCGCCGCGACGCTCGCGCTGTACCGCGATCGCGCGCTCGCCGAGATCCCGGCGCTGCGCGCGCTGGGCGCGACGGACGACGCGCTGCGCGCCTCCGCGGACGCGCTGGCGGCGCAGATCGGCGAGGTCCCGGGGCTGGCGATCACCGTCGAGGCGTGCACCTCGACGGTGGGTGGTGGCGCGATGCCCACGGCCGAGCTCGCGTCGTGGGCGGTCACGCTCGCGGGGCGCGCGGCCGAGGCGCTCGATCGCGCGCTGCGCGGCGCGCCGGTCCCGGTGGTGGGCCGGATCGCCGGCGACAAGCTGTGGCTCGACGTCCGGACGATCGCCGCCGACGAGCGCGCGGCGGTGGTCGCCGCGGTGCGCGGGGCAGGGTAGCGGCGCGGGCGCGCCCGCGTGGCGCGGGCGATCGGGCAGCCCTGCGAGGGTCGCCTGCGAGGAGCTCGTAGCGGGCGCGCGTCCGTGGCCCCGATATTTTCGCCGCCTCTGGCGCTGCGCGGCTGAGTGAATTTCGCGCTCGCGAAGCCTCCGCGCCGAGCCCGGGGGCTTCGCGTGCCGGCGGCCTTGACCGTCGAGGCGGAACCGCGGTTACCTGCCGCCCCATGACCCCCCGGGTGGTCGCCATCGGTGGTGGCAAGGGCGGCGTTGGCAAGAGCCTCGTCGCCGCCAATGTCGGCATCTTCCTCGCAACGCTCGGCAAGCGCGTCGTGCTCGTCGACGCGTCGTTCGGCGCGCCGAACCTCCACGTGTTCACCGGCGTGCCGCGCCCGTCGCGCACGCTGTCGGAGGCGCTCGAGCCCGACGGGCCGTCGCTCGCCGATCTGGCCGTGCCGACCCACGTCTCGAACGTGCGGCTGATCCCCGGCGTGTGGGACCCACCGTGGGTCGCCGATCTCGGGCTCGAGCGGGTGCGGCAGGTGGCGGCGCAGCTGCGCCAGCTCCCGGCGGACTGGGTCGTCGTCGATCTCGGCGCCGGCCTCGCGCGGCAGACGCT
>JBQCJR010000178.1:0-4863 GCA_051952595.1 Kofleriaceae bacterium | reverse complement strand
CTTGGCGGACTCGGTGCCGTTCGAGAGCAGGGCGACCCGCGGCCGGCGGTTGCTCGACACCAGCTTGGCGTACGCCGAGCCCATCACCGCGAACCCGACCAGATCCTCGGCGGTCGCGTCGATCGTGGCGCCGACGTCGAGGATCAGCGAGAACGGATCGTCCTTCTCGCCGCGGCGCAGCTCGGTGGGATAGACCGCGGCGAGCGCGGCGCGCCGCACGCCCTCGAGCAAGGTCCAGCGGCGCGCGCACGCGAGCACGCTCGCGCCGGTGTTGCCCGCCGACACCAGCGCGTCGCCGTCGCCGCGCGCGACCAGGTCCGCGGCCACGGCGATCGAGGCCTCCGGCTTGGCGGCGAGCGCCTCGGCCGGCTTCTCGTCCATCTCGATGAACGTCGGCGCGTGGTGGACGCGGACGCGGGCGCCGTCGTGGCGCATCCGCGGCAGCAGCCGGCCGAGCACCGCCGCATCGCCGACCAGGATGATCTCCGCCGACGCGAGCTGCAGCGACGCCTCCGCCGCCCCCTGGACGATCTCGTCCGGAGCGTGATCGCCTCCCATGGCGTCGACGACGATGCGGTGCATGCCCGCATCTTGCCACGAAATCTTCCTAGGCTTGGTTCCGAGCCGGCCGGTTCTCGCGTCGCACCCGCGTGGTAGGGTCCGGCCGCTGTGCGTGAGCGCCTCTACATCGTCGACGGGCATGGATACATCTTCCGCGCTCACTACGGTCTGATGAACATCTCGCGCGGCGAGCGCCGCGAGGTGCGGCTGTCCACCAGCGAGGGGATGCCGACCGGGGCGCTCTACGTGTTCACCCGCATGTTGATGCGGCTGGAGGAGGACAACGCGCCCCGCCGGATGGCGGTGGTGTTCGATGACAAGAGCGGCGTGCGGACGTTCCGCGCCGAGCTGTACCCCCAGTACAAGGCGACCCGCAAAGATCCCCCCGAGGAGCTGGCGGTCCAGATGGAATACTTCGCGAAGATCGTGACCGCCATGGGGTGGCCGGTGCTCGCGGTGCCCGGGGTCGAGGCGGACGACGTGATCGCCACGCTGGTCGAGCAGGCGCGCGCGCGCGACTGGGAGGTCGTGATCTACAGCGCCGACAAGGACATCATGCAGATGGTCGGCGAGGGCGTGTCGATGATCGACGCGCTCCACCAGAAGACCTACACGCGTGAAGAAGTCATCAAGAAGATGGGCGTGCCGCCCGAGAAGATCCCGGACTTCCTCGCGCTGGTCGGTGATACCAGCGACAACATCCCGGGGATCCGCGGCGTCGGTGACAAGACCGCCGCGACGCTGCTCGACAAGTACGGATCGCTCGACAACCTGATCGCGCAGAACCCGGTCGTGCCGCGGATCCAGATCAAGCAGCCGTTCGGCGATCCCGAGCAGCTCGAGCGGATCAAGGTCTCGCGCCAGCTGGTCGAGCTGCGCCGCGACGTGCCGCTGCCGCGCCCGCTCGACGAGCTGGTGGTCGGCGAGTGGAACCTGCCGGAGCTGCACCAGCTGTTCACCGAGCTCGAGTTCCAGATCCTGGTCGAGAAGGTGAAGATGCGAATGCCGCCCGGCGAGGACGTGGTGGTCGTCCCGGCGCCCGAGATCCACGCGCTGACCGCGGTCGAGGCCGCGCCCGATGCGCGGATCGTGACCCGGCCGGACCACATCGCCGAGCTGGTCGCCGCTGCGCGCGCGGCCGGCCGGATGGCGATCACCGTCGAGCTCGATCCGGAGCGGGTCGATCGCGCCGGGCTGGTCGCGATCGTGGTCGCGGTGCCCGAGCTCCCGCCGGCGTACCTGCCGGTCGGCCACCGGTACATCGGCGCGCCGGCGCCGCCGCCGCCCGGCGATCTCGAGCCGCTGTACGCGCTGCTCGCGGATCCCGCGGTCGCCAAGATCGCGCACGACAGCAAGACGGTGATCCGCGCGTTCCTCGATCGCGGCGTCGAGGTGGCGGGGATCGTCGAGGACACGATGCTCGCGGCGTTCCTGCTCGATCCCACCGAGGAGGCCGAGCCGGGCGAGGCGATCGTGCAGCGGCTCGCCGGGGTGACCCTGCCGGCGCGCGCGACGATCGCGGGGCGCGCGAAGCACAGCTTCGAGGCGGTGCCGGTCGAGCGCGCGGCGCCGTGGGCCGGGGCGATCGCACACGCGCTGCTGCCGATCGCGGATCAGCTGCCGCGGCGGCTCGAGGAGAGCGGCCTGTCCGCGCTGTACCGCGAGATCGAGCTGCCGGTCGCCGGGATCCTCGCGGAGCTCGAGCGCACCGGGATCCACATCGACGTCGATCACTTCAAGCAGCTCGGCGCCGAGGTCGCCGGCAAGATCGCCGAGCTCGAGGCGCGGATCTACGAGGCCGCGGGGACCGAGTTCAACGTCGGCTCGCCCAAGCAGCTCGGCGAGCTGCTGTTCGACAAGCTCGGGCTCGAGACCAAGGGCGTCCGGCGGACCAAGACCGGCTGGTCGACCGAGGCCGAGACGCTCGAGGCGCTGATCGACGCGCACCCGGTGATCGCGCCGATCCTCGAGCACCGCGAGATCACGAAGCTCAAGGGCACGTACCTCGATGCGCTGCCGCCGCTGGTCTCCCAGCGCACCGGCCGGCTGCACACCACGTTCAACCAGGTGGTCGCCGAGACCGGACGGATCTCGTCGCAGGATCCGAACCTCCAGAACATCCCGATCCGCAGCGAGCTGGGCATGCGGATCCGCCGCGGGTTCGTCGCCGCGCCGGGCAAGGTGCTGATCGCCGCCGACTACTCGCAGATCGAGCTGCGGATCCTCGCGCACCTGTCCGGCGATCCGGTGCTCGGCGCCGCGTTCCGGGATCGCGTGGACGTGCACACCCAGACCGCCGCCGAGGTGTTCGAGGTGCCGCGCGATCAGGTCACCGCCGAGCAGCGCCGGATCGCCAAGGCGGTCAACTACGGCCTGTCGTACGGCCAGTCCGATTTCGGGCTCGCCCGCGCGCTCGACGTGCCGCGGACCAAGGCCACCGAATATTCGCGGCGCTACTTCCAGCGGTTCCCGACGATCCACAAGTTCATGGACGACATCGTGACCCTCGCGCGCGCGCAGGGCGGGGCGCGCACGTTGCTCGGCCGGTGGCGACCGATCCCGAACCTGATGTCGAAGTCGCCCCAGGCGCGCCACGCCGCCGAGCGCGTCGCCCAGAACACCCCGATGCAGGGGGCCGGCGCGGATCTCATCAAGCTCGCGATGCTCGCGACCAAGCGCCGGATCACGCACGAGCGCTGGCCGGTGCAGATGCTGCTCACCGTGCACGACGAGCTGGTGTTCGAGTCGCCGCCCGAGCTCGCCGAGCGAGTCGGCGCCGCGCTCGAGGAGGAGATGGCGAACGTCTACTCCCTGAGCGTGCCGCTCGAGGTGGACATCGGGATCGCCGAGAACTGGGCGGACGCGTAGCCACCGCGCAGCGGCGTCACCGGCAGAACGGGATCCCGATCGCCACCCCGTACGTCGCGGGCGCGCGCAGCGTGATCCCGGCGGTCGCGACGAACGCGTTCGGGCTTTCGGGCAGCCACGCGTGGCCGGCCTCGACGTACAGCCCGATCGCGGGCGTCCCGTGGGCCCGACCCGCGGCGATGCCGCAGCGCTGGCTCGACGAGAACTCGCCGTCGGCGAGCCCGAACAGCTCGTGATCGAGGCGCAGCTTGGCGGCCGCCCCGACGCGGCCCGCGGTCCACAGCAGCTCGGTGCGCTGGCCGACCGAGGTGCGCGTGCTCCCCCTCGCGGCGACGAACATCGAGCTATCGAAGTAGCCGCCCTGGGTGATCGCGCCGTCGCCGAGGTCGAACACCCAGCCAAGCCCGAGATCGAACCGCGGGGTGCGCGTCGTGCCGCTCGCGAGGTGGGTGCCGACGGCCATGTGCAGGCGATCGACGCGGCGATCGGCGGTGAGCTGGGTGGCTCCGCCGATCTCGGTGCGCAGCGGCGGCGTGACGAACGGGACCACGCAGCCGGCCAGGAGCAGCGGGACGGCCATCACAATCGAACCGAGCGCGCGCACGTGCAGCGGCGTTCAGCAAGCGATGGGCCACGACGCGCGCGCGACGATTCCGCGGCTTACCGGCGCGACCACAGTGCCGCCCAATCACAGCGTGGTCGCAAATCACGCTCGCGATTTCTTGGAATACTTCCGCTCAGCCGACGTGCGGAATCTCGACCCGGTAGCGCGCCTGGCCGTCGATCCCACACAGCGACACCACGAGCGCCTCGTGCGTCACGTCGATCATCCCGAACGATTGCATGCCGTCCCACGGCGCGAGGTTCTGCTGGCCATCCGGCGGCACCCACTGGAACACGACCTCGGGCCCGAACGTCGGATCGATCGGCTGCGCGCCGAACGTGCCGGCGTGGATAGGCCCGGCGATGAGCTCCCAGAACGGCTCGAAGTCGGTGACCTGCGCGCGCGCCGGATCGAACCGGTGCGCCGCCGCGTAGTGCACGTCGGCGGTGACCCACGCGACGTTCTTGACCCCGCGGCGCTTGATCCCGGCGAGCACGCCGGCCAGCTCGAGCTCGCGGCCGAGCGCGGGCGGCGTTCCGGCGGCGAACCCCTCGACCGCGCCGCCGTCATCCGGGATCACCAGCGCGATCGGCTGATCGCACGCGATCAGCTTCCACCGCGCGCGCGAGGCGGCGAGCGCATCGACCAGCCACGCGGCCTGCGCCGCGCCGAGCATCGCGCGCGTCGGGTCCCGCTCGTCGCCGCGATCGTTCGGCGTCCTGAAGGATCGGCAGTCGAGCACGAACACGTCGAGCAGCGGGCCACACGGCACGACGCGGTGGATCGGCCCGGCGGGGATCGGGCACCACTCGAGCATCGCGCGACGGACG
>JBQCJR010000177.1:0-2633 GCA_051952595.1 Kofleriaceae bacterium | reverse complement strand
GACGAGGTTGCCGAGGCGCCCGTTGCGGCGTCGGCAGAGACGACCGATCTGGCACCGGTCGTCGGTTCGAATCTGCGCCGGCTGCGCCCGCGGCGCGGGCTGTCGCTCGAGCGACTCGCGCAGATCTCCGGCGGGTCGCCCGCGATGCTCGGTCAGATCGAGCTCGGGCAGAGCGCGCCGACGATCAATGTCCTGTGGAAGATCGCGCGCGCGCTCGAGGTCACGTTCTCGGCGCTGATCAGCGCGCGGACCCAGTCCGGGGCGCTCGTGCTGCGCGCGGCGGACTCGAAGATCCTGACCAGCAAGGATCGCAGCTTCAGCTCGCGCGCGCTGTTCCCGTTCGACGAGCCGCGCCGCGTCGAGTTCTACGAGCTGCGGCTCGGCGCCGGCAGCGTCGAGGACGCCGACGCCCACCCGCCGGGCACCAGCGAGAACCTGGTGGTCACCGCCGGCAGCATCGAGATCGACGTCGCGGGCGATACCCATCGCCTCGAGACCGGCGACTCGATCCTGTTCGAGGCCGACACGCCCCACGCGTACCGCAACCCAGGGCGCGTCGAGGCGGTGATGTACCTCGTGATGACGTACGCCGAAGAGATCGGCTGAGCGACGCGGCTAGGCCGCGCTGCACACCATCATCGGCATGCCACCACACGCGAGCATGCAGGGCATGCCCGACTGCATCATGGACATCATCATGTTCATGCGGTCCTTCATCATGTCCATCTGAGACATGTCGGTCGGCATCATCTTGCAGATCATGCCGTCCTTGGTCATCTCGCTGGTCATCTTGCAGGTGAGCGGCACCATGCTCATCCCCATGCCCATCATCATCGGCATGGGCATCGGCATCGGCATCATCATCGGCATGGGCATCGGCATCGCCATCGGCGCCGGCATGCCCATGTGACCCATGCCCATCGTCGGGTGCATGCCCATGCCCGTGCCCATGCCCATCATCGGGTGCATCGGCATCGGCATCGGCATCGGCATCGGCATGGAGCCCATGGCGTTCATCATCGGCATGGGCATCGGCATCTGCGACATCTGATTCATCTGCGGCATCGCGTGCATCATGGCTGCGGCTCCTTGTGGAATGGCCGCATCCTTATGCCCCGGGCTCGACGGGACAAGCGACGTCTCGCGGTGAGCCACGTTTCCTCCGCACCGGCGGACGTTCGACGCGATTCAGCAGAGCGGCCATCTGTCGCAACAGAGGTTCTCGCGCGCGGGCGGATGAAGAACGCGACAAGCCCTATACTCGGCGCGTGTCTGATTCGAAAGGTGCGCGCGGCCGGCGGTTCGAGGGTGCGCTCGATCCGATCGCCGCTGAGATGAACGCGTCGGTCGACTTCGATCGCCGGCTGCTCCCCCACGACGTCGCGGGCTCGATCGCCCACGCCGAGATGCTCGCCGCGCGCGGGATCATCGGCGCCGCGGATCTCGCGGCGATCACCAGCGGGCTGCGCCGGGTCGAGGCCCAGCTCGCGGCCGGCGAGCTCGCGTGGGACGACGCGCTCGAGGACGTGCACATGAACGTCGAGGCGCGGCTGATCGAGCAGATCGGCGACGCCGGCCGGCGGCTGCACACCGGGCGCAGCCGCAACGACCAGGTCGCGACCGATCTGCGGCTGTACGCGCGCGCCGCGGCGGATCGGCTGATCGCGGCGATCGACGAGCTGCGCCGCGCGCTGCTCGCCCAGGCGCGCGACCACGTGGACACGCTGATGCCCGGCTACACGCATCTCCAGCGCGCGCAGCCGGTGCGGCTCGCCCACCACCTGCTCGCGTACGACGCGATGCTCGCGCGCGATCGCGGGCGGATCGCCGACGCGCGGGGCCGCGCCGATGTCTCGCCGCTCGGCTCGGGCGCGCTCGCCGCGACGACGCTGCCGATCGATCGCGCGCGGGTCGCCGGCGCGCTCGGGTTCGCCGCGGTGACCCGCAACTCGCTCGACGCGGTCGGCGATCGCGACTTCGCGATCGAGCTGGTCGCCGCGTGTGCGCTCGCCCAGGTCCACCTGTCGCGGCTCGGCGAGGAGCTGGTGCTGTGGACCAGCTCGGAGTTCGGGTTCGCGCGGATCGGCGAGGCGTACTGCTCCGGATCGAGCCTGATGCCGCAGAAGATGAACCCGGACCTGGCCGAGCTGCTGCGCGCCAAGTCGGGCCGCTCGGTCGGCGCGTGGGTGACCCTGATGACGGTCGTGAAGGGCCTGCCGCTCGCCTACAACAAGGATCTCCAGGAGACCCAGGAGCCGCTCTACGACGCGGTCGAGACGCTCGAGGCCAGCCTCGCGGTCGCGCGCGGCATGGTGGCGAGCCTCGTGTTCGATCGCGCCCGGCTGCGCGCGGCGATCGACCAGGGGTATCTCGTGGCGACCGAGCTCGCGGACTACCTGGTCACCCGCGGCGTGCCGTTCCGCGAGGCCCACGACATCGCCGGCCACCTGGTGCGCGTCGCGAGCGGCCGCGGCGTCGAGCTGGCGCAGCTCTCGCTCGACGAGCTGCGCGCCGCGCACCCTGCGTTCGAGGCCGACGTCGCGAGCTGGCTGGATCCCGAGCGCGCCGTCGACCGGCGCGACGTGCCCGGCGGCCCGGCGCGCACCCAGGTGATCGCCGAGCTCGATCGGGTC
>JBQCJR010000176.1:0-4376 GCA_051952595.1 Kofleriaceae bacterium | reverse complement strand
GACCCATCGGACCCATCGGGCCCTGGGCGCCGGCCGGGCCCACCGCGCCGGCGGGGCCTGCGGGACCCTGGGGACCAGCGGGACCAGCGGGGCCTGCGGGGCCTGCGGGACCTGCGGGGCCGGCCTCGGTGCTCGCGGGACCGGCGGGGCCCTGGGGACCTGCGGGACCTGCGGGGCCCTGCGCGCCGGCGGGGCCCTGCGGCCCGGGCAGGCCATCGTCATCGGAGCCGGCATCGCAGGCTCCCAGCAGCGTGAGGATCGACAGGCAAAGCGAGGTAGCGCGGATCATCGAGCAGTCCTTGTTGGGTCTGCCTACTAATCCGCGCGGCGCCTCGATGTTGCAGGCTGCGACACCTTCTCGATCAGGGCGCGCAGCTCGGCGACTTGGGCCGTGCGCGGCGGGCTGGGGTCCTGCGCGGCCAGCGCCTCGGCGTCCTCGAGCGCGGTGTGGTACTGCGCGAGCGCCTCGGCGCGCTGCCCACCGGCGACCAGCGCCTCGGCGAACTCGGTGCGGGTCAGGATCTGCGACTCGCGCGCCGCGGTGGGTGCCCGGGCGCGCTGCTCGTCCAGGATCGCGATCGCGCTGCGGTAATCGGCGATCGCGCCGGCCACGTCGCCCAGCGAGAACTGGGCCTCGCCGAGCGCGGCGAGGCAACCGGCGCGCTGGACCTGCCAGCGCCCGTTGCTCGGATCGCGCGCGACCAGCTGCCCGGCGATCTCGCAGCCGGCCCGCAGCGAGGGCTGGGCCTCCTTCGGCGCGAGCGACATGAGCAGCGCGGCGCCGAGGTTGTGGTGGCTCATCATCAGATAGTCCAGCCGCTGGGCGTTGTTCGGATCGGTGGCCACGTTGGCCTCGGCCAGCACCACGGCGCGGCGGTACTCGCGGATCGCGCCCGGGAAGTCCTGCGCGGCCAGGAGGCCGTTGGCGAGCCCGATCCGCGCGGTCCACAGCCCCTGCTGGAACATGCCGTTGGTCGGCTCCTGCGCGGCGAGCCGCTCGCGGATCTCGAGCGCCTTCCGGTACTCGTCGATCGCCGCGCGCGCGTCGCCCTGCTTCTGCAGGACGTCCCCGAGCCGGTTGATGCTCGCGGCCCAGTTGTTCTGCCACAGCGTGTTGGCCGGCTCGCGTGCGGCGAGCGCCGACAAGATCGCGACCGAGGCGCGGTACTCGACGAGCGCCTCGGCGAGCGCGCCCTGGGCTTCGAGCACCGAGCCGATCCGGTCGTGGCTGATCGAGAGGTCGCGCTGGGTCTTGGCGTCGTCGGGCTGCGCGGCGGCGAGCCGCTGCGAGATCGGCAGCGCGGCGCGCAGCTCGACGAGCGCGTCGTCGAGCCGGCTCTGGTTGCGGAGCATCGTCCCGATGTCCTGGTGGCTGGCGGCGACCGCGCGCTGGGCGCGGAGGTCGTCGGGGTCGGCGGCGGCCACGCGCTGGGCGAGCTCGAGCGCGGCGCGGTGCTCGGCGAGCGCCGCGTTGAGATCGCCGGTCAGCGCGAGCGCCTGACCCACGTCGCGGTGGCTCGACGCGAGCGCGCGCTGGGCGGCCGCATCGCCGGGCGCGACCGCCGCGAGCCGGCCGCGAATCGCGAGCGCGGCGCGTAGCTCGGGGAGCGCCGCGTTCGGGTTGCCGCCCGCCAGCAGCACCGCGCCGAGGTTGGCGAGCGCGGCGGCGCGGTTGCGCTGGTCGCGATCGTCGAGCGCGTCGGCGCGCTTGTCGTAGTACGCGAGCGCCTTGCGCGCCGGCGCCTCGAGCAGATCGAGCTTGCCGAGCGGCGCCAGCTTGTCGTGCAGGTCGCCGAGCAAGAATGCCATCAGCTCCTCGGCGTCGGCGCGGTGCGCCTCGGCGCGGCCACGCGCGTCCTCGGCGAGCGCCTGCTCGCGCAGGATCCGGCGCACGCTGATCGCGCCGAGCGCGATCAGGGCGACCACCGCGACGGCGGCGACCGCGACCACCGCGCGGTGGCTCCGGATCCAGCGGCGGACCAGCTGCGCCGCCGAGTAGCGGTGGGCGGCGACCCGCTCGCCGCGCTGGAACCGGCCCAGCTCGGCGGCGAGCTCGCGCGCCGAGGCATAGCGATCCTCGGGCCGCGGCGCCATCGCCTTGCCGAGGATCGCGATCAGCTCGTCGGCGATGCCCGGCGCGTGCAGCTCGACCGGCTCGCGGGTGTGCGCGCGCGATCGGCCGGACGGCCGCCGCCCGGTCAGCGCCTCCCACGCGGTGACGCCGAACGCGAACACGTCGCTGCGCAGCGACGCCGGGTCACCTTCGAGCTGCTCGGGAGCCATATAGGCCGGTGTGCCGGCGTGGCTGGTCGCCGACGTCGCGGCCTGCGGATCGTCGCCATCGTCGCTGCTGCTCGCGCCGGCGAGCCCGAAGTCGCCGACCACCACGCGGTGGCCGGACGCGGTCGGCTCGACGAAGATGTTGTCCGGCTTGAGATCGCGGTGGACCAGCCCGGCGGCGTGGATCGCGTCCAGCCCGTTCGCGATCTGGAGCAGCCAGTCGAGCACCACGTCGATCGGCGGCCGCGCGGTGGTGAGCGCGGCGCGCAGAGTGGGGCCGCGGATCAGCTCCATCGCGACGAAGATCACGTCCTGGTCGCGATCGACCTGGTGCACCATCACGACGTGCGCGTGGCGGACCTGCGCCATCGCCTTGGCCTCGCGGACCAGCCGATCGGCGTGGCGCTCGTCGACCCGGCCCGCGCCGAGGACCTTGATCGCGACGTCGCGATCGAGCTCGGGGTCGCGCGCGGTGAACACCGTCCCCATGTTGCCGTGGCCGAGCACGCCGCCGATCGTGAACCGACCCAGCCGCGTGCCGACCAGCGCGGCCCGATCGTCGGGGCGCGCCGCGCCGGCCCGCTCGGCGTCGAGCAGCGCGCGCAGGGTGGCCGCGCAGCCGGCGCACTCGTCGAGGTGATCGCGGATCTGCTCGACCTCGTCCGGCGCGGCGGTCCGCGCTGCCATCCGCATCAGCCGATCGAGGTCACACCCCGTGGTCGCCGCACCCGCTGGATCTGTCACGAGGTTGGTTCTAACGTGAACCGGTGGACGTCGGTCTGCTCGAAC
Source organism: Kofleriaceae bacterium (assembly GCA_051952595.1). GTDB lineage: Bacteria > Myxococcota_A > Polyangia > Haliangiales > Haliangiaceae > JABFXX01. The sequence goes on along the minus strand of JBQCJR010000176.1, from coordinate 1,307 downwards.
GCGAGCGCGCGATCGCCGGGGCGTGGGAGGCCGCGCGGACCCGCTGGCCGGGCCTGGCACCGGAGCTCGCCCGGCTGGCCGCCGGGCTGGACGCCGCGGGGATCGAGACCGGTCGGCTCGCCGAGCGTGGCGCCGAGCTGGTGCTCGCGCACGCCGCGGCGGCCGCGGATCCGGTCGCGGTCGCGGCGCTCGACGCCGGGCCGCTCGCGTCGGCGCGTGGGATCGTCCAGCGCTACACCGGGGATCCGGCGCGCACCGACGAGGTCGTGCAGCAGCTGCGGATCCACCTGCTGCTGGCCGATGGCGCCGGGCCGCCGCGGATCGCGCGCTACGATGGCCGCGCGCCGCTGACCGCGTGGGTCGGCATGTGCGCGGCGCGGCTCGCGCTGCACGCCCTGCGCAGCGAGCGCGGCCAGCGCGACGTCGCCGTGGAGTGGAGCGAGGCGCTCGCCGGGCTGCCGGCCGCCGACCTGTCGCTCGAGCGGCTGCGCGTCGAGCAGGCGGATCGGATCAGCGCGGCGCTGCGCGAGGCGTGTATGGCGCTGCCGCGCCGCCAGCGGGCGGTGGTTCGCCTGATCTTCCTCGACGGCGCCGGGGTGGACGAGGTCGCCGCGATGTACCAGGTCCACCGGGTCACGGTGTGGCGCTGGCTGCAGGAGGCGCGTGGCCAGCTCGCCGCGGAGATCAGCCGCCGGCTCGCCGACGCGCCGCTCGAGGACGATCTCGGCACGCGCTCGTTGATCGAGTGGGCGCAGGATCAGGTCGAGCTCAGCCTCGATGGCGCGCTCGCGCCGACCGCGACCGACATCGGGCGCGTGCCCCCGGCGTGACGCCGCGGCGGCGATCCGCGCCGTTCACCGCGCGTGCGCGGCGAGCCACGTGCGCACCTCGGCCGCGTCGTCGTCGCGGCCGCTCTCGCCGTAGATCTCGGCGGCCTCGCCGGCCAGCTTGCGGGCGCGCGGCCGCTCGCCTTGCTTCCACAGCACCTCGGCGAGCTCGGCGCGCGCCATCGCACGCTGGTCCGGCGTGCCGTAGCCCTTGATGTCGGCGAGCGCGAGCATCTTCTCGTAGCCGGCGCGCGCCTCGCGGAGCCGCCCGGCGCGGAAGTCGCACAGCGCGAGCGTGCCGAGCGAGGCGATCCGCAGCCGGTCGGGGCCGCGCGCGCGATCGAGCAGGGCGAGCGCGTCGCGCGAGAGCCGGCTCGCCTCGGCGCAGTCGCCGAGATCGAGCGCGATGTACGCGATGCCGGCGATCGGCACGGCGAGCTGCGGGTTGTCGGCGCCGAGCGCCTTCTCGTGGATCGCGAG
>JBQCJR010000175.1:0-33285 GCA_051952595.1 Kofleriaceae bacterium | reverse complement strand
GGCACCGGCGGGCGCGCGGCCTGCGCACCGGAGTCCGAGAACCGGAACTCCGACGGCGGCGGCGGCACCGCGGGCGCCGGACCACCCGGCCGCACGCTGGGCAGCGCGGTCGCGAGCAGATCGATCGTGCCGAGGCTGCCCTCGGGCGTGGGGCCGAGCAGCTGGTCGAGATCCTTCTTCGCCGTCTTGGCCTCGCGGTTGAGCTTGTCGATGTGGATGTTCACGCTGCGCGCGATCGAGCCGAACTTGCCCGGGTGCGCGTCCTCGCTCATCCGCTCGATGTCGCCCTTGGCGAGCCGCACGGCATCGGCGGCGAGCCGGCGCAGCGGCCGATCCGCCTCGAACAGCATGAACCCGATGCCCGCCGCGAGCACGACCAGGAACCCACCGCCGACCAGCACCCACGGGAAGTTGCCGAACGACAGGTCGTTCTGGCGGACCACCTTCAGCGTCGCGGCGAACCCGAGCTCGGCGGGCCGCTTGATGAACACCGAGTAGTACGCCTTGCGCGCGGCCGCCTCGCCGGGCAACCGCGCGACGATCGCGGTCAGCTCCTCGGTGCCGGCGCGCAGCGGCATCGGCTGGTTCGCCTGACAGTCGCGCGCGAAGTCGCCGCCCGAGAGCCGGCCGACCGCGCCGCGCATCGCCACCTGATCGAGCGCGATCGTCTTGCTGCTCGCGACCGCGCTGTCGCCGAGATAGAACCCGACGTCCACGCCGAGCGAGCCGACCAGGTTCTGCGCCAGCTCGTTGGTCACCTGGTGGCCGAGCACCACCGCGCCGACGTAATCGGAGGCCTTGATCACCGGCGAGGCCGACACGAAGTACACCGTGCCCTTCTCGGCCCACAGGTCGTCGCGCAGGTAGCCGGCGAGCGCGTCGTCGACCAGCGGCCGGCCGGCCATGCTGTGGCCGAACTCGTTCTCGTCGAAGTGGACCTGGGCGACCACGCGGCCCTTGCGATCGAGCAGGATCGCGAAGTCCGGCTTGCGCTTGCCCTGGATCGTCTTCATCACGGTCTCGCCGACCGCGCGCACCTGCTTCATCCGGACTTCGTCGAGCGTGGTGGCGCCCGACGCCGACTCGAGCGCGTTGACGATCTCCGGCGTGCGCGCGAACGAGCCCGCGAGCTCGACGCGGCCGCGGGCGTCGTCGGTGAGCAGGATGCTGATCACGCCACACGCGACGGTCAGCCGGCGCTGCTCCTCGGTCACCATCGCGCGCGCCGCCGGGCGCGGCAACACGAGCGCGATCGTCAGCGCGACCGCCGCGGCGACCGCGACGAGGAAGAACCAGATCTTGGACCAGAACACCGTTGCCTCACTTCTTCAGCGGGTAGCCCGCCGGAATCTTGATCGAGACCTCGGCCTTGCCCTTCGACGGCACGGTCACCGCGTCGTCGGGGCGATCGATCCAGTTGTCCTGGAAGAACACGCGAACCTTGTACGTGCCCTCCGGCACGTCGGTCAGCTCGAACTTGCCGGTCGTGCCGGTGACCTCGACGTTCGCGATGTACGGCGTGGCGACCACGACGACCTTGCCGCGCAGGTGCGGGGCGTCCTTGTCGACGATCGTGTAGACCGTCGGCGCGGTCGGCCGGAACGACTTCGGCCCCGTCGGGTTGATCGGCCCGCTCGGGAGCAGCTTCGGATCCTCGGCGGCGACCAGGGTGCGCGCGATCCGCGAGACGTTCTTGATCACGACCTCGGCGCCGACCTGCGCGCCGACCACCGGCCGCGCGAACGAGTCGCCCACCAGGTCCCACGAGACCTGCGCCGGCGCGCTGCCCGGCTTGGCGTCGCCCTCGAGCACGACGATCATCTGCGGGCCGACATTGACCGGCCGCACCTGCGCGATCGGGTTCTCCATCCGATCGACGAAGCCCTTCGCGCCCACCGGCGGCCGCTCCGGCGGCGCTGGTAACTCCAGCCTGCCGATCACCGTGCCTGCCCTGCTCTCGCTCGTCGACAGCGCGACCGAGAGCCCGATGAACCCGATCCAGACGCAGCGCCGTGCCATGGGAGCCGAGATCGTAGAACCGCGGCGCGCTCGCCGGCAAGCAACCCGGCGGCTGATCGATCGAGGGCGCGCCCGGCTGGCACCACGCCCGCGCCGCCCGGTGAGCCCGCTTGCGATCGCGATCGCCGCTGCGTGACACATCCGCGCGAGATCTCCGACGATCTCGGACCGCGGTCGCGCTCTGGGTGCCGGAGCTCGGCGAGCGCGCGCACCATCGCAGACCCGGACGTCCCGCGCCCCCGGCGCGAGGCCGCGCGGAGCTCGCGCAGCGTCGAGAACGAGCGGCGCGGGCCGGGTGTCGCGAACCCGGGACGAAGGTCGCGCCGAGGTCTCGCCGAGGTCTCGCCGCATGTCGCGCAACCGCAGACGAGATCGCTCGATAGACGCCCACATGGCCCCCGACCGCGACTGGCTCGTGCGTCCCCTCGCCCTCGCGATCGCCCTCGCCGCCGGCATCGCCCTCGCGCCCACGCTCGACCGTGCCGGAGTCTCGGCTTCGCTGCGCTGGCTCGCGGCCGCTACCGCCGCGCTCGCGACGGTGGCGACCGCACTGACACGCCGCACCTCGACCGCCGCGACATCGCGCGCCCCCGCCGAGCCTTCCCGCACGACCGCCGAGTCATCCCGCGCAACGAAGGAAGCGGAGGCGACGCCCCCGAACGCGGCGCGCCGCACCGTCTGGCCGCTCCGCGCAAGCTGGGCGCGCCGCGCAGTCTGGCCGCTCCGCGCAACCTGGGCGCGCCGCGCAACCTGGCCGCTGCGCGCAATCTGGGCGCGCCGCACCGTTTGGCCGCTGCGCACAATCTGGTCGCTCCGCGCACTCTGGCCGCTCCGCGCAATCTGGGCGCGCCGCGCAACCTGGCTGCTTCGTGCAACCTGGCCTCTTCGCGCGCTCTGGCCGCACCACGCGCGGCGGCCGTGGCACCACGCCTGGCTGATCGTCGCGGTGCTCGCTGCCGGATCGGCGCGCGGCGCGCGGGCGCCCGCAGAGGTGCCCGAGGGCGCGACCGTCGACGATCGAACGCCGGACCGGATCACCGGCGAGCTCGTCGGACCGGTGATCGAAACGGCGCGCGGGCGCGGCGGGCTGATCGACACCGGCGGCGCCGGGGTGTGGCTGTGGACCGACGAACGGATCGAGCCGGGCGAGCGGATCGCGGCGACGGGCCTCCTGCGCACGGCGCGCGGCGCGCGCGGACCGGGGATGCCGGATCGCCGCGACGCACTGCTCGTCCGCGGCGCGGCGTTCGAGCTGACCGCCGACCAGATCGAGCGGCGCTCCGACGAGCCGGGTCTCGCGGCGCGGATCTGGCGATGGGCGGCGCGCACGCAGGCCGGTGGCTCGCGCGCGATCGACGAGGCCGGCGGAGATCCCGCCGCGCGCGCCGCGCTGCGCGGGATCTCGATCGGCGATCGCACCGAGGTGCCGGATGCCCTCGACGCGCGGTGGCGCGCGAGCGGCATCTACCACGTGCTGAGCGTCAGCGGGCTGCACCTCGCGGTGGTCGCGGCGCTGGCGTTCGCGGTGCTCCGGCGGCTGGTCGCCGCGTCGCCGTGGGGCGGCCGCACTCGGCCGGCGCGCTGGGCGGCGCCGCCGGCGCTCGCGATCGCGGTCGCCTACACCCTGGTCACCGGTGCGCAGCTGGCCACGCTGCGCGCGCTGATCGCGATCGCGCTGGTGCTGATCGCGGCGATGCTCGAGCGGCCGCTGCGCCTGATCGACGCGATCGGCGCCGCCGCGCTGGTCCTGCTCGCCGCGCGGCCCGCGGACCTGCTCGATCCGGGGTTCCAGCTGTCGTTCACCGCCGCGATCACCCTCGCGGTGCGGCCGGCCACGGAGCCCGCCGGCGGCCGCGTCCGCGATCGAGTGCTCCACTGGTTCCGCCGCGGCGTCGCGAGCTCGCTGTGGATCGCGATCACCACCGCGCCGATCACCGCCCACCACTTCCACGAGGTGTGCGCGGGCGGCGCGATCGGCAACCTGGTGCTCGCGCCGCCCGTCGAGCTGGCGGCGCTCCCGCTCGCGCTCGCCGGGCTCGCGATCGGCTGGGAGCTGCCGATCCGGATCGCGATCGAGCTGGTGCACCTCGTCGATCTCGCGAGCGCCTGGCTGGCCGAGCTCGCGCCGATCGGCAAGCTCGCCGTGGTGGGCGCCCCGACGCTCGCCGCGCTGGTCGCGCTGTCGCTGTGGCTCTCGGCGCGCGGGCGCTGGTCCCGCCGCGAGGTCGCCGCGTGGCTCGTGCTGTGCCTGTGCTGGACGTGCGCGCGCGAGCCGCCGCAGCTCGGCGCGCTGCGGATCACGTTCCTCGACGTCGGCCAGGGCGACGCGGCGCTGCTCGAGCTACCGGATGGCGCCGTCTGGTTGATCGACGCGGGAGGTGCCGCGGGTGGCCGCGATCTCGCCGCCGCCGCGGCGCCCGGCACCGCGGTCTCCCGGGCGCTCGCCGCGTACGGTCACCACCGGATCGCGCTCGCGATCACTACGCACCCACACCCCGACCACTACCTCGGCCTCGCCGCGATCGACGCGCCGATCGACGAGCTGTGGTCGGCGGCCGGCGTGGCGCCACCCGCGCCACCAAACGCGCACCTCGCGCCCGCCGCCTTGCCCTCGTTCCACGAGCTCGCCGAGGCGTTGCGCAGGCGCGGGACCCGGCTCGCGCATCCACCGCTCGGCCTCGCGCGCGCGCAGGCCGGGGTCGAGCTGATCGTCCACGCGCCGCGCTACCAGGCGGCGGCCGGCGCGCCGCTCGTCGAGGCCGCCGACCCGGTGCGCACCACCAACGACAACTCGCTCGTGGTCGAGCTGCGCTATCGCGGCCGCGCGATCCTGTTCGCGGGCGACGTGGAGCACGAGGGCGAGCACGAGCTGGTCGCGGCCGGGGTGGGCCGCGTGGACGTGGTCAAGGTCGCCCACCACGGCAGCCCCACCTCCTCCTCGCCCGCGCTGGTCGCCGCGACCCGCCCGGCCCTCGCGGTCATCTCGTGTGGCCGCGCCAACCGGTTCGGGTTCCCGGCCGCCGCGGTGCTCGACCGCTGGCGCGCCGCCGGGGCGGCGATCGCACGCACGGATCTCGACGGCGCGATCACCGTGGTCGTCGACCGCGAGGGCGGGCTCGCCGTCGACCGGTTCGGGGCGCGCGCGCCGGGACAGCCGCGGAGCTTTGCGGTTCAATCGCCGGGTGGTGACCCCGGCACGCGATCGCGAAGCCTTGGACCAGGCGATCGTGCGCGGCAGCGAGCTGCTCAAGCAGGGCAAGCTCGACCAGGCGCTGCGCGCGTTCCATGCCGCGCTGGAGCTCGAGCCGGACAACACCAAGGTACTCGCGCTGCTCGGCCTCGCGCATTTCCGCGGCAACCAGTTCGCCGAGGCGAGGCCGATCTACGAGCAGCTGGTGGACCGCGCGCCGACCGACGCGTCCCACCGCCTGAACCTCGGGCTGGTGTACCTCAAGCTCGGCGATGGCGACCGCGCGATCACGGCGCTGGAGGCGAGCCGCGCGCTCGATCCGAGCCAGGGCCGCGCGGTCAGCTACCTCGGCCTCGCGTACGCGCGCGCGGGCCGCTACGCCGAGGCGTATCGCTCGTTCCTGCTCGCAGACCAGCGCGAGCTGGCGAGCGAGGTCGAGATCCACCTGACGCCCGCCGACCGCGACGGGATCAACAGCCAGCTCGGCCGCACGCCGGACGGCCCGGTCGTGCCACGCACGATGACGCCGCCCGCGATCGCGCGCTCGATGACGCCGGCCGCCGGCGTCGCGATCCCACGCACCGCCACCCCACCCGCGGGCGTCGCGATCCCACGCACCGCTACCCCACCCGCCGGCATCGCCGTCCCACGCACCGCCACGCCGCCCGCCGGCATCGCCGTCCCACGCACCGCCACCCCGCCCGCCGGCATCGCCGTCCCGCGCACCGCCAGCGCGCCCGCCGGGGTCGCCGCCACGCCGTCGTCCGGCGTGCCGGTGGTCGCACGCACGACCTCGTCGGGCCCCACGGTGGGCCGCTCGATCACGCCCCACGTGGTCCCGCGCGCGACGCTCGACGATCCGCGTGGCTCGCGCGGCAGGCCGCCGAGCGCGCCACCTGTCCGCCGCCCCACCGAGAGTGGCCCCGCGGCGGGCGATCCATTCGTGCTCGACGAGCAGGTCGAGCCGGCGCCGCGCATGACCGAGTCGATGCAGTTCGTGCTGCCGAAGCGCGATCCGGCGACCGCGGCGGTGCCGCGGCCGATGCCGGGGCACTCGATGGTGTCGATGGCGGTCGCCGCCGCCGCGCCGAGCTCGCCGCCGCCCGCGCGCACCACCGCCGGCGGCGTGCCGCCGCGCCCGCTGTCCGAGCTCGCGACCGAGGAGCTGGTCCGCCCGGCCGACGGGGAGGAGCCGATCGAGCTCGCGCCGGAGGGCAACCTGGTGATCCGGATCTCGGATCGCGTGATGACCCGGCTCGAGGGCGTGCACGTGACCGGCGGCGACCTCTCGTACGAGCTCGCCACCCGGCGGACCCGCGGCCACCAGACCGAGGAGCGCTTCGATCACGGCGGCGCGCCGCTCCACGTGGTGACCGGCAACGGCTATCTGATCGCGGTCCCCGGCAAGTACCACTTCGCCGCGGTCGCGCTCGACGACGACATCCTGTACCTGCGCGAGGACCTGGTGTTCGCGTTCGAGGCGTCGCTGCGGTGGGAGAACGGCAACGTGCCGGGCCTGCGCGGCAAGCTGCCGGTGGTGCAGTTCCGCGGCGACGGCGCGCTCGCGCTGCGGCTCGCCCGGCCGCTGGTCCGGGTCAAGCTGCCGCCGCAGGGCGTGGTGTACGTCGACGCCGACCGGCTCGCCGGCTGGATCGGCCGCGTGATCCCGCGCGCCGTGGTCCCGCCGAGCGGCGGCCCGATGGGCGCGATGTGCGTCGAGTGCACCGGCGAGGGCATCGTGCTCGTCGAGCCGGCGCCCGAGCCCACGGCCCAGGCCACCCAGGCCGCCCAGGCCGCCCCGGCGCAGTCCCCGCCGCGCGACGAGCTACGCGCGACGCCCCCGCCACCTCCGGCGCTGTCGCCGGCCCCGGAGATCCCGCCCGAGCTCGCCCAGCTCGGCGACGATCCGGACGCGACGGCCGACGCGATCGATCGACAGCTCGACGAGCTGTGACCCGCGAGCCCGCGATGCACGGCGCGCTCGGATCGCCGCTCGAGATCGCCGCCCGGCTCGCCGGGTGCCGCGGCCGCGTGCTGCTGCACTCGGCGCGCGACGACGACGGGCTCGGCCGGTGGTCGTTCGCCGCCGCCGAACCACGCGCGACGCTGATCGCCCGCGGCCGCTCGCTGGTCGTGCTCGACGAGCACGGCCGGCCGGCGCGCCGGTTCACCGCCGATCCGCTCGAGGCGGTGGAGCAGTTCCTCGTCGAGCACGGCTGCTCGCTGGACGCGAGCGACCCCGGCGAGGCCGGTGAGGCCGCCCCGGAGCCGCGCGCGATCGGCTACCTCGGCTACGGCCTCGCGCGCGCGATCGAGCCGCTGCCCGGCGGCGCGGCGACCGGCCGCGACACGCCCGATCTGTGGATCGGCGCGTACGACGCCGTGGTGCGCTGGCGCGACGGCGCGACGGAGTCCGCCGAGCTGGTGGGCGTCGATCGGGCCGCGCGCGCCCGGCTCGCCGCGTGGATCGATCGCCCCGCCCCGCCGCGCCTGCCCCCGCGGCTCGGCCCGCTGGTCGCCGACGACGACGGCGCGCACCACATCGCGCGGGTCGACCGGATCCGCGACTACCTCGCCGCCGGGGACGTGTACCAGGTCAACCTCGCGCGCCGGCTGGTCGCGCGGATCGCGATCCCCGGCGACCCACTCGCGATCTACCGCGCGCTCGCCGAGGTCGCCCCGGCGCCGTACGGCGCGCTGATCGAGGGCGACGGCGTGACGATGATCTCCGGCTCGCCCGAGCGGTTCCTCGGGCGCAGCGGCGCGCGCGGCGAGCGGCTCGAGACCCGCCCGATCAAGGGCACCCGCCCGCGCGGCCCGACCGGCGCCGCCGAGCTCGCCGCGTCCGACAAGGACGCCGCCGAGCACCTGATGATCGTCGATCTCGAGCGCAACGACCTCGGCCGGATCGCCGAGACCGGCAGCGTCGTGGTCGACGAGCTCGGCTACCTCGTCGAGCTGCCGGCGCTCTACCACAAGGTCTCGCGGGTCAGCGCGCGGCCGCGCCGCGGCCTCGGCTACGCCGAGCTGCTGCGCGCGACGTTCCCCGGTGGCTCGATCACCGGCGCCCCGAAGGTGCGCGCGATGCAGCTGATCGACGAGCTCGAGCCGGCGCAGCGCGGCCCGTACTGCGGCGCGTTCGGCTACTTCGGGCCGCGCGGCGCGCTCGAGCTCGCGATCGCGATCCGGATCGGCGTGATCGCGAACGACGAGCTACGGATCCACGTCGGCGGTGGAATCGTGACCGACTCGGATCCCGCAGACGAGCTCGCGGAGACCGAGACCAAGGCGGCCGGCTGGGTCGCCGCGCTCGCCCGGCTCGACCGCGAAGCGGCGCCCGGCCCGGTCACGGGAGCTGGACCGAATCGAGGATCGTGACCCCGCCGTTGACCACCTGGATCCCGTTGACCAGGGTCTCGCCGCCGACCGGCGCCGAACCGACGAACCGCAGATTGGTCGCGCCGAACGTCAGCCCCGGCACGAAGAACACGCCGCGCGTGCCGGTGGCCTGGCCGTTGAACCCGAGGGTGCCGTCGAAGAACGGCCCGAACGGCACCGGGGTCGACGGGACCACCGTCGCGCCCACGACGAACAGATCGCCGCTCCGCACCGTGCCGAGGATCGATCCGGTCTGGACCGGCAGCGTCACGCCGAGCGTCGCGAGCTCGTTCTCGAACAGCGCCTGATCGATCACCGTGATCGTCGGCGGCAGGATGCCGTCCGCCAGCGGGGTCACCGTGGTCAGCACCTGCGGGCCGCTCACCGTGACCACCAGATCGCGCAGCTCGGTCGGCCGCACGATCGCGAACCGGCCATCGGCCGTCGTCACCACCGTCTCGCCGGCGAGCTCGAGCTCGAGCCCCTCGGCGCCGGTGACCGCGCACTGCGAGAGATCGAGCAGGTCGGTCGCGACGCACACCCGGCCGACGAACAGGTTCTCGTCGCCGCCCTGATCGGGCTCCGGCGTGCTGCCCGGCAGCACCGGGTAGTCGTGGAGGTCGTCGTCGCAACCCGCGCTCGCGGCCGCGGCGACGGCGAGGACCGACCAAGCCAGCGCACGCATGCCGTCACCGTACCGCCGACCGGAGTGCCGGCCAGTGTGGCGGCGGCGCGCGCCCGCGCGCGCTACAGCCCGATCGCGACGAACGTGATCGCCTGGTCTGCGACCGGCACGCTCGCCTCGACCGGCGAGCCAGTCGCCGGCGCGACCACCACCGTGCGCAGCCCGGTCGCGTGGCCGAACATCCACGCGATGCCGCGCGCCCCGGTGGCATCGAGCGCCCAGACCACGGGATCGGTGCTGTCGTAGCGGGTCACGCCCTCGCCCTGCACCACGGCGGCCTGCGCGCCGACCTCGGGCAGGTTGTTGCGCACGAGGTGCGCGACGATCGCCCCGCGCCCGGCCTCCGGCAGCCCGCCGTTGGCGAGCAGCAGGTCGTTGTACGCGACGTCGCGGATCGCCGGCAGCAGCGTGGCGCCGCTGCTCGGCACCACCGAGGGCACGATCCGGTTCGGGCCGCTCACCGTCCACACCACGTTGGCGCCGGTCACCCGCTCGATCGTGAACGTGCCATCGGGGGCCGTCGTCGCGGCCGCCAGGCTGGTCGAGCCCAGCGGCCCGAGCGTGACCAGCAGGCCGTCGGCGCCGGTGGTCGCACACGGCTCGATCCCGAGCAGGTCCCCGGTGACGCAGACCCGCCCGGCGATCGTCGAGCCCGGCGCGCCGTCGGGCGCGTCGAGCACGGCCGCATCGACCGGGCCGCCACCACCGCCTCCACCGCCCCCACCGCCGCCCGGGTTGACCGGGTACTCGTCGTCCCCACCGCCGCCTCCGCAGGCAGCGACGAGGCACAGCAACCACGCGCGCGTCATGCGGCCATTGTAGCCAGCGCGACGAGCGCGCCAGGAGTTTTCACTCGACGAGGTCCTTGATGCCGGCCTTGGCGAGCTTGGCTTTCTTGAGCGCCTTCTCTCGCTTCGATTCCTTGTGCATATCGATGAACATCAACCCGACGCCGACCACCAGCACGATGTCGGCGATGTTGAACACCGGCCACTCGTGCGCCCACCCGCCGGTCCGCGGGTCGTGCTCGCCCACGTGCCACAGGATGAAGTCCGTCACCACGCCGTAGTAGATGCGATCGATCAGGTTGCCCACCGCGCCGCCGGCGACCAGCGCGAGCGCCCAGTGGAGCACGCGCTGGTCCGCGCGCGACTTGCGCAGCATCCAGAACATGCCGATCACCGCGACGATGCCGACCACCGAGAGAACGAGGCGCGGGTTGCCCCAGCTACCGAGGAACCCGAACGCCGAGCCCCGGTTCATCGAGAGCCGCCAGTGCCAGAAGCTCTCGATCACCGACTGCGCCACGCCGTGGCAGTCCCCGGTGGCGATCCCTTGCGTGACATCTTCACAACCGCGACCGACGGTCGGCAGCGACCCGCGGGCCCAGATCTTGGTGGCCTGATCCGCGATCAGCGACAGGATCGAGACGATCGCGAACAACCGCCAGCGGTGATCGACCGCGGGCTTCGTGGTGGCGGCAGCGTCGGACACGGCTTCGGACTTGGTCATGACTTCCCCAGGGCCTTGGCGCAACGCTCGCACACGTCGCTCGGCTCGGCGGCGAGCTTGTCGAAGTGCTTCCAGCACCGCTCGCAGCGCGGGCCGGGGTGCTCGGCGACCTCGACCGTGCCCTCGCCGGGCGCGCCGATCACCGCCGCCGACACGATGAACAGATCCGCCAGCTCGCCCTCGTACCGGGCGAGCACCGCGCGATCCGCGTCGCTCGGGTGGAGCGTCACCTTCGCGTCGACCGACTTGTGCTTGGCCGCGCGGAACGGCTCGAGCGCCTTGGTCACCCGCTCGCGCCACGCGAGCAAGATCGCGAAGTCCGCGACCAGCGCGCCATCGGCGCTGCCCGGCTCGGGGAACAGCGCGAGGTGCACGCTGTCCGGATCGCCCGCGCGCTTCGGCATGTAGTGCCAGATGTCCTCGGCGGTGAAGCTGAGGATCGGCGCCGACAGCGTCGCGATCGCGCGCAGGCACTCGTACAGCACCACCTGCGCCGCGCGCCGCGCCGGCGAGTCCACCGGATCCGAGTACAGCCGATCCTTGGTCACGTCGCTGTAGAACGCCGACAGATCGACCGTCACGAACTCGACCAGCAGGCGGTGCACGACGTGCAGCTCGTAGGCGTCGTAGGCCTTGCGCGCCCGCGCCACGAGATCGTCGAGCCGCGCCAGCATGTAGCGATCCGTGCCGAGCGTCACCACCGAGCGATCGTGGCGCGCCGGATCGAAGCCCTTGAGCGTGCCGAGCACGAACCGCGCGGTGTTGCGGAACTTGCGGTACCACTCGGCGAGCCCGTCGAGGAGCTCCTGCGAGTAGCTCAAGTCGGAGCGGAACTCGACCGACGCGGCCCACAGCCGGAAGATCTCGGCGCCGTTCTTCTTCAGCACCGTCTCGGGCTCGATGTACGAGACCTTCTTGCCCTCGCGGCGCGCCTTCTCGATCGCGCTCTTCGAGTACGGCAGGCCACGCTCGTCGAGCACGAAGCCGTGCGTGATCACCTCGCGGTACGGCGCCGCGCCCTGGATGCCCACGCCCGCCAGCAGCGAGCTGTGGAACCAGCCGCGGTGCTGATCGCTGCCCTCGAGGTAGAGCTGGATGTGCTGGTAGTCCGGATCGCGCGCCGCCATCGCGAGCCACGACACGCCGGACTCGAACCACACGTCGACGATGTCCTTCTCGCGCTGGAACTTCGCCGGGCCGGCGCCGCAGCCGGTGCACGTCGTGCCCGGCGGCACCAGGTCCTCGACCGGGCGGGTCCACCACGCATCGGCGCCCTCGCGGTCGAAGATCGCCGCGACGTGCTCCATCGTGTCCGCGCTCGCGTGTGGGGTCGCGCAGTCGCCACAATAGAACGTGGGGATCGGCGTGCCCCACAGCCGCTGGCGCGAGAGCACCCAGTCCGGGCGGTTCTCGATCATCGCGTAGATCCGGTCCTCGCCCCACGCCGGGACCCACTCGGTCTTGCGGATCTCGGCGAGCGCGCGGTCGCGCAGCTCGGCGTGGTCCATCGCGATGAACCACTGCGGCGTCGCGCGGAACACCAGCGCCCCCTTGCACCGCCAGCAGTGCGGGTAGCTGTGCTTGATCGAATCGGTCGTCGGGTTGAGCAGATAGCCCGTCGACGCGAGGTGTCCGACGATGATCGGGTTGGCGTCGTCGGTGGTGACCCCGGTGAGATCGATCCGGTCGCCGGCGCCCTCGAGCCCGACCCCGGCGACGTAGCGCGCGGCGTCGTCGAGCGGCGCGTACGCCGGCAGGTCGTGCGAGGTGCCGGTCTTGTAGTCGTCGATGCCGTGGCCCGGCGCGGTGTGAACCAGCCCGGTGCCTGAATCGGCGGTGACGTAGTTCGCGAACCACAACCGGAAGTCCTGGTCGCGCTCCGGCGTCGAGATGAACGGGTGCTGGTAGCGCGCGCCCTCGAGCGTCGCCATCTGCGCCGGCGTGATCTCGATCGCCGCAGCGACGTCCCCGCCGCCGATCGCGGCGACGAACGACTCGGCGAGGGCGCGCGCGACGATCAGGTACTCGCCCGGATCGCGCGGGCTCGGGATCGCGACATAGGTGAACGCCGGGTGCGCGACCACCGCGAGGTTGGCCGGCAGCGTCCACGGCGTGGTCGTCCAGATCACGAGCGAGAGCCGCTTGCCCTCGAGCCGCGAATCCAGCTTGCCGCGCCAGCCCTGCTCGAGGAGCGGCATGCGCACGTAGACCGAGGGCGACATCTTGTCGACGTACTCGACCTCGGCCACCGCGAGCGCCGTCTTGTCGCGCGGGCACCACTGCACCGGCTTGGTGCCGCGATAGAGGTAGCCGTCGCGGGTGAACTTCGCGAGCGCGCGCGCGATCGCGCCTTCATAGCTCGGGTCGAGCGTGAGGTACGGGCGATCCCAATCGCCCAGCACGCCTAGCCGCTTGAACTCCTGCCGCTGGATGTCGACCCAGCGCATCGCGTACGCGCGGCACTCGCGGCGGATGTCCGCCGGGGTCATCGCGTCGCGCTTGGCCTTCGGGATCTCGCGCTCGACCGCGAGCTCGATCGGCAGGCCGTGGGTGTCCCAGCCCGGCACGTACGGGCTGCGAAAGCCCGCCATCGTGCGCGACTTGATGACGATGTCCTTCAGGATCTTGTTGAGGATGTGGCCGTAGTGGATGTGGCCGTTCGAGTACGGCGGACCGTCGTGGAGGATCCACAGCGGGGCCCCGGCGCGCGCCTCCTGGATTCGCTCGTACAGCTTGGTCTGCTCCCAGGCTGCGAGAATCTGGGGCTCGCGCGTGGCGAGGTCGCCCTTCATCGGAAACGGCGTTTCCGGAAGGTTCACGGTGTCCTTGTACTTGGCCTTCGGCTCCTGGCCCGACATGTGTCCTCTTGATCCTCTACGCAGTGCAGTAGAAAGACGCGGACCATAGCACGCGGGGTCGTGGCCCCCGGGCGGCGCGAGATCCGGTTCGTTCGCAGTTCTCGCCGGCTCGGTGATCCCGGTCGCGCCGGCAGCTTCCCGCAGGCGGCGCGGCGAGTACGATGTGCGCCATGGCGGACGAGATCAAACCGCGCGCTTCCTGGGACGAGTACTTCATGAGCATCGCGCAGGTCGTCGCGACGCGCTCGACCTGCCCGCGCAAGTACGTCGGCGCGGTGATCGTCCGCAACCGGACGATCCTGTCGACCGGCTACAACGGATCGATCCGCGGCATGCCGCACTGCTCGGACGTCGGCCACATGATGGAGGACGGCCACTGCGTCGCGACGATCCACGCCGAGGCCAACGCGATCATCCAGGCCGCGCGCAACGGCGTGAACATCGACGGCGCGACCAACTACGTGACCGCCAGCCCGTGCTGGATCTGCTTCAAGCAGCTCGCGAACGCCGGGATCACCCGGATCTGCTACGGCGAGTTCTACCGGGACAACCGGATCTTCGACGTCGCTTCGCAGATCGGGATCGAGCTCGTGCACGTACCGCTGCCCGGCGTGTCGCTCCCCGGGCTGCGCACCGAGCCACCCGAGATCGCCTGACCACCCGTTCAGCAGGCAGGTTTGAGTACATTTCAGGATCGTGAGGATCGCCGTCTTTTGGACGCTCGGTTTTGTTGAGTTCGTACTCCCGGCCAGCCTAGCCTACCGATCCAATGCGCCGGTTTGCCCTTCTGGTCGTCGCAGGTCTCGCGTTCCTGTTCTCCGGAGCCGCCGAGGCAGGTAAATCCAAGAGACGCGGGATCAACGACAAGGGCACGATGAAGCAGTGCACCGGGTCGGGGAAGAAGCGGAAGTGCAAGCGCGTCGCGGTGTTCCAGGGCTCCGCCGCTGCTCGGTCCAGCCTGCGCGTCGATCCGCTCGAGCGGCCGTCCGGCAACATCTGGCTCCACGCCGATAACCTCGGCGAGGAGGCCAAGGTCAACATCTACAAGGCCGACGGCTCGTTCGACGACGCCTCGCTCGCCAAGCTCGACGACCTGTTCCGCTGTGTCCGGACCGGTGAGGTCCGCGCCGTGAAGGCCGAGCTCTACGAGCAGCTGTCGCGGATCTACGATCACTTCGAGGGCAAGCGGATCGACCTGGTGTCCGGGTTCCGCTTCGCCGAGCGCGATTCCAGCCGGCACTTCCACGCCTCGGCGATGGATATCCGGATCAAGGACGTTTCGATCTACGAGATGCGCAAGTTCGCCGAGACCCTCGACGGCGGCAACATGGGCATCGGAATCTACCCGAAGAGCGGCTTCGTCCACGTCGACGTGCGCGCCCCCGGCGAGCCGAGCTACCGATGGACCGACTGGTCGGGCCCGGGCGGCGGCAAGAAGGCGAAGAAGTCGAAGAAGAAGTCGACCGGCCGCACGCAGCCCGCGCGCAAGCCGACGTCGTAACGGCCGGCTCCCCGATCGCGCTGCGACTGATCGTGCCCGTGGTGCGTCCGGACGGGGAACATGGACGCCAGGGTCTGGTCGCGGGCCGATCTCGGGGGAAGCGCGCCGCGCGTCGCCTGGGCGATCGCGTCGCGCGCCAGATCGCGCGGTCCGACCGGCGCGCTCGTGCCAATATGCTGCGCCGTGAGCTCGTGGTGGGACCAGCTTGTCGATGCTGCACCTGCGCACCTGCGCGGGGCGCTCGGACAGCCCGGGCTCGCCGAGCGGCTGGAGGCCGAGCTGGCGGCCGCGCGCGCGCGATGGCCGGAGACCACGATCAAAGAGGCCGCGTTCGCGCGCGGGCTGGCCGACCGGCTGGCCGTGCAGCGCGACCCGAGCTCGGCGCTGCCGCGGCTGCGCGTCGAGGACCTGCTGCTCGCGCTGTGGTGCGCGAGCGGCGATCCGCGCGCGATCAGCGCGTTCGAGCGCACGTACCGCCCCGACCTCGACGCGGTGCTCGCGCGGTTCCGACGGCTCGCGGTCACGCCCGACGAGCTGCGCCAGACGCTGCGGATCAAGCTGTTCGTCGCGCCCGAGGGCCGCGCGCCACGGATCGCGGACTACTCCGGGTTCGGCTTCCTCCAGAACTGGCTGCGGGTCACCGCGCTGCGCGCGCTCGTGGACGTGGCGCGCAGCGAGAAGGCGCGGCGGCTCGAGGAGCTGCTCGCCGATGACGACCTGATGGGCCTGCCGGCGCTCGGCCCCGACCTCGGCGCCAAGGTGACGCGCGACGAGGTCGGCAAGGCGATCAAGCAGGCGTTCGCGCGCGCGGTCGCCGGGCTCGCGCCGCGCCAGCGCAACTTCCTGCGCCACGCGCACGTCGACCAGCTGACCCTCGACCAGATCGCCGCGCTGTACCGGATCCACCGCGCCACCGTCGCGCGCACGCTCGCGCAGGCGCGGGCCGAGCTGGTGACCGCGACCCGCAGCGAGCTCGCCGAGCTGCTCGGCGTCAGCCCCGAGTCGCTCGATAGCGTCGTCCGGGACGCGGACAGCCGGATCGATCTCAGCCTGTCGCGCGTGCTGCGCTCGCCGGAGCCCGACGAGGGTGACGGCGGCGGCGACGTGGAGCCGAGGTGACCGAGCGGTCCGGCGACTGCCCCGACGAGGACCTGCTGGTCCAGCTCGTCGAGGGCGCGCTCGACGGAGCCACGCTCGGCGAGCTCGAGGCGCACCTCGACCGCTGCGAGTCGTGCGCCGCGGTGATCGCGGGGCTCGGCGCGCTCGCCGCCCCCGGCGACCGCGAGCGGCGGGTCGGTCGCTACCAGCTCGAGCGTCGGATCGCCGCCGGCGGCATGGGCGAGGTCTGGGCCGCGTGGGATCCCGAGCTGCGCCGCGAGATCGCCGTCAAGCTCGTGCGCCCGGACCGCGCCGACGATGGCCGCGAGCGCGAGCGCCTGCTCCGCGAGGCCCGCGCCCTCGCCCGCCTCGGCCACCCCAACGTGCTCGCGGTGTACGACGTCGGCGAGATCGAGGGCGAGGTGTTCATCGCGACCGAGCTGGTCGCCGGCGACACCCTCGCCAGCCGCGGCGGCCCCCGCGCCGACTGGCGCGCGCTCGTCCAGCTCTACGGCCAGGCCGCGCGTGGGCTCGCCGCCGCCCACGCCGCCGGCCTCGTCCACCGCGACGTCAAGCCCGCCAACCTGCTGCTCGGCGCCGATGGCCGGGTGCGGATCGCCGATTTCGGGCTCGCCCGTCGAGCGCGCCCGCCCACCCCCTCGGCCATGTCCGACACCGTCGACCTGCGGCGCTCGGCCGAGGCGTCGATGTCGATCACCGCGACCGGACACGTCGCCGGCACGCCCGCGTACATGGCTCCCGAGCAACGCGCCGGCATGCCCGCCGACGCGCGCGCCGACCAGTACGCGCTGTGCGTCGCGCTCGTCGAGGCGATCGCCGGCGTGCGCCCCGGCGCCGCGACCGATCGCGACGCGCTGCGCGCGCTCTTCGCCGAGCATCGCCCTCGCGATCCCGCGCCCGACGCGCTGTGTGTGGTGCTCGCCCGCGGCCTATCGGCCGACCCGCCGCGGCGGTTCCCCAGCACCGCCGCGCTCGCCGATGCACTCGAGACCGTGCTCGCCGCGAATGCCCGCGAGTTGCGCGGCCCGGCGCACGATGACCTGTTCGGCGCCACCCTGGACGGCGATACCCACGAAGCGTTGCGCGGCGGGGCGCACGATGGCGCTCGAGGCGCGGCCGCGCGTGGTGCCCAAGAGTTGTTGCGTGGCGCCCCCGCCGGTTCCGCGCATGGGCCAGGTGGTGAGGCTCGCGGAGGGCTGCACGATGACGCCGCGCACCGGGGGGCCCACGAGGCGCTGCGAGGTCCGCACGAAGGATCGGGCAACGCCCACGGAGCTGCCTGGCGCCCCGCGCACCCCGACTCACGCGGCACGCCGGGCGGCCCATCACGCGCCGCGCACGCCGACTCCCCACGCGGCTCGGCGCACCCCGACTCCGCACGCGGCGCCGTACACGCCGACTCCCCACGCGGCGCCGCGCACGCCGACTCCGCACGCGGCACACCAGGCGGCCCATCACGCCCCGCGCACCCCGACTCAGCGCGCGGCTCCGCGCACCCCGACTCCGCACGCGGCACACCAGGCGGCCCATCTCGTGCCGCGTCTCCCGACTCCGCACGGGGCCCATCACGCACCGCCCACGCAGACTCACGCGGCGCCGCGCACCCCGACTCCGCACCCGGCTCCGCGCACCCCGACTCCGCATGCGGCTCCGCCCACGCAGACTCCGCACATGCAGACTCCGCACGCGGCTCGCCCGGCGGCCCATCACGTACCACGCACGCCGATTCGGCACGCGGCACACCAGGCGGCCGCACCGCCCACGCTGACTCCGCACGCGGCTCCGCCCACGCTGACTCCGCACGCGGCTCCGCCCATGCAGACTCCGCACGCGGCTCCGCCCACGCAGACTCCGCACGCGGCACGCCCGGCGGCCCATCACGTGCTGCGCACGCCGACTCGGCACGTGGCACACCGGGCGGCGCGGCGCGCGGTGGCTCGGTGCACGCCGCGAACACGGGTCCGAGGCAGCCCCGCGCGCGGGGGCGATGGAAGCCGGTCGCGATGGGGGCGTTCGGCGCGGTCGCGGGCGTGGCCGCGGTCCTGATGGCCGCGAAGCTCCTCGATCGCAGGGCGACACCGGCGACGCGCCACGCGGCGCTCGTCGAGCCGATCGGATCCGGAACCGACCTCGGCTCCTCGACGAACCGCGGCGGCGACGGCACGATCACCGGAGATGGTTCGACGAGCGCGCCCACGCGCGACCGCGCGGACGCGACCGACCACGGGGACGCGGCCGACCATGGCTCCGCTCGCTCGCCGTCGCGCGAACGCGGCGATGTGGATGCGGCGCGCGCGTCGAGCCGCCCTGCGGGTGTGCCGCTCGATGCGACGGCGCCACCGCCCTCGGCGACAGTCGCGACCGCAGCAGCGGCCCAGCCGGCGCTGGACTACCAGGTGTTCCACATCGAGGTCGCCCAGCGGATCGCGCAGCGCGATGTCGCGGGTTGCCGCGCGCTGACGGCGCGCGCGCTGCGCGATGCGCCGCCGGGCGGGCTGTTCGCGGTCGAGTTGTACGAAGGCATCTGCGATATGATCGGCGGCGACTGCGCGGGAGGCGTTCGCAAGCTCGAGCGCACGTATGCGTCGCAGCGGATGGAGCTCACGGCGAGCGCGTTCACCGATCAGTACTGCCCGATCGAGGGCGATCTCGAGACCCGGGTGACGCGGCTCGCGTTCCAGGCGATGGCCCACGGCTCGGCCCGCATCGACCTCGCGTGGTGCACCGCGCTGGTGCCGGCGGCGAACAAGCTGGCGGCCGAGGTCCAGACGACGCCGCAGCGCGCGCGGACCGCCGCCGCGCTGCAGACCCTCGCGAAGTGCATCGCCAGCACCGGGCGGTGCGACGACGGACGCGCGCTCTGGAAGCGCGGCGCCGAGCTCGAGCCGTCGATGAAGCTGGCGGCGCCCGACCTCGGCGCGAAGTGCCCCGGCGAGGCGCCGCTCGTCGCCACCGTGCCGCCGTCGCTGTACCACAGCGTCCAGCAGGCGATCCTCGCTCGCGACGCGCGGCACTGCATCAAGCTGATCGGCTCGGTGCCCGCAAACATCGATCCGAGGGACCAGGCGCTCCTCGAGATGTACCGCGCCCACTGCGAGATGATCGCGGGCGACTGTGCGGCGGGGCGCGCCCGGTTGACCCAGGTGGATCCGAACGGCAGCCGCGGGATCGTGCCGTCCGGCGCGCTGCGCGCGACGTGGCTGTCCTCCCAGGCCGACATGTATTGCCCGATCGAGGGCTCGCTCGATGCCAGGCTCGCCCGGATCTGGGCCCAGCTCGACACGTTCACCTCGCGGACCGCCGACGGCCACAGCGTCGCGTGGTGCCAGCACCTGCTCGGCCCGGCGAAGACGGCCGCCGGCGAGGCTTCCACGCCCGCCCAGATCGATCGCGCGGCCCGCAACCTGCGCCGCCTCGCGACCTGCATCAGCAGCGCCGGCCAGTGCGACGACGGCCGCGCGCTGTGGACGACCGCCGCGGCTCTTGACGGGCGCACCACCCCGCCGGTGCTGTCCGCGAAGTGCCCCTGAGCTCGGCGAACCGCCGGCCCGAGGACCGCGCCGCCCCGCGCGCGAGCGGCAGCCCGAGCCGCAGCCCCGCGCCCGCGCGCCGGCCCGAGCCGCAGCCCGGCGCCGTGCTCCGAGCGCGCGGCCCGCAACCTGCGCCGCCTCGCGACCTGCATCAGCAGCGCCGGACAGTGCGACGACGCCCGTGCGCTGTGGACGACCGCCGCGGATCTCGATGGGCGCACCGCCCCGCCGGTGCTGTCCGCGAAGTGCCCCTGAGCCAGGCGAACCGCCAGCCCGAGGACCGCGACGCCCCGCGCGCCGAGCGCCGGCCCGAGCCGCAGCCCCGCCCCGCGCGCCGAGCGCCGGCCCGAGCCGCAGCCCCGCGCCCGCCCGCCGGCCCGAGGACCGCGCCGCTCCGTGCTCCGAGCGGCGGCCGGAGCCGCAGCCCCGCGCCCGCGCTCCGGCCCGAGCCGCAGCCCGCTCCGTGCTCCGAGCGGCGGCCCGAGCGAGCTCACGCGCTCGCGGCGGCGGACTCGCGCAGCCGGCGCGCCTCGGCGAGCAGCTCGGCGGCGTGCGCCTTGGCCTTCGAGGTCGCGTGGCCGCCGAGCATGCGGGCCAGCTCGTCCTTGCGCGCGGCGGCGCTGAGCCGCCGGACCTGGGTCTCGGTGCGGCCACCGAGCTCGGTCTTCTCGACGTGGAAGTGGTGATCCGCGAACGCGGCGATCTGCGGCAGGTGGGTCACGCACAGCACCTGGCGGTGATCGGCGACCGCGCGGATCTGCGAGCCGACGACCTGCGCGGTCGCGCCGCCGATCCCAGTATCGACCTCGTCGAACACGTAGGTCGCGACCTCGTCGGCGCGGCGCAGCGACAGCTTGAGCGCGAGCATGATCCGCGACAGCTCGCCGCCAGAGGCGACCTTGGTGAGCGGGCGTGTATCCTCGCCCTTGTTCGACGCGAGCATCAGCTCGATTCGATCGGCGCCGGTGGGGCCGAGGGTGCGCGGCTCGATCACCACCGAGAGCCGCGCCGAGCCCATCCCGAGCTCGGCGAGCGCGGAGCCCACCTCCTTCTCGAGCCGACGCGCGGCCTTCTTGCGGCTCTGGGTCAACGCGCCGGCCGCCGCGCTCGCCGCCGCCTCGGCCCGGCTGCGCGCCGCCGCGATCTCGGCGATCCGCTCGTCGCGCCCGGTGAGCGCCTCGAGCTCGCCGCGCAGCTCGACGGCCTTCGCGATCACCTCGTCGAGCCCCACGCCGTGCTTGCGGGTGAGCCCGCGGATCAGCGCGAGCCGCTCGTCGAGGTGCGCGAGGCGCTCGGGATCGCCCTCGAGCCGGTCCGCATAGCTGCGCAGCTGATCCGCGGCGTCGTCGATCAGCGTCTCGATCTCGCCGAGCTGGCGGCGCACCGGATCGAGACCGGGATCGGTGCGCACCGCCCGCTCGACCTCGCGCGCCGCCGCGGCGACCCGATCGCGCGCGCTCTCGTCCCCGCCATAGAGGTGCTCCTCGGCCGCGCGCGCCGCGCTCTGCAGCTGATCGACCGACGCGAGCCGCGCGCGCTCGAGCTCGATCCGCGCGTCCTCGCCGGTCGATAGCCCCGCGGCCTCCAGCTCGTCGAGCTGGTACCGCAGATAGTCGACCCGCGCCTCGCGCTCGCGCGCATCCCCGCCGAGCGCGGCCAGCTCGTCATCACACCGCCGCAGCTCGGCCCACGCCTCGGACATCGCCTCGACCAGCGCGGCCGCATCGACCTCGATCGACGCGCCGGCGAACGCATCGATGATCTCGAGATGGCGCCCCGGATCGACCAGGCCCTGGTGCTGGTGCTGCCCCGACAGATCGATCAGCAGCGCGCCCAGCTCGGCGAGCCGCGCCGCGGTGGTCAGCGCGCCGTTGACATAGGTCCGGCTGCGCCCACCGCGCTGGATCACGCGGCGGATGAACACCTCGCACGGCTCGTCGCTCTCGCCCGGCTCGCCGTGGCTGCGCGGCAGCCCGGCCCCCTCGAGCACGCCGGCGACCCGCGCGCGCAGATCGTCCGGCACCTCGACGATCGCCTCGACCACCGCCTCGTCGGCGCCCGCGCGCGGGATGTCCGCCGAGGCGCGCCCGCCGCGCAGCAGGTTCACGGCCTCGACGATCAGCGACTTGCCGGCGCCGGTCTCGCCGGTCAGCACGTTCATCCCGGCGCCGAGCGCGATCTCGACGTCCGACAGGATCGCGAAGTTGGTGACTCGCAGGTGCCGCAGCATCACGCACCTCCCTTGCGGTCCGAGCGCACGCCCCAGTGCAGCTTGTCGCGCATCACGTCGAAGAAGCCCTTGGGCGAGGCGAACAACACGAGCGGCTGCTTGGCCGCGGTGATCTCGACGGCGTCGCCGGGCAGGAACGAGTGCCCCCACTGCCCGTCGACCGTGAGGATCGTGCCGCGCACGTCTGCGTTGAGCTCGAGGCGGATCGTCGCGTTGGCGTTGACGACCAGCGGCCGGTTGGTCAGCGCGTGCGCGCAGATCGGCGTCAGCGTCATCGCCGCCTGGCCGGGCACCACGATCGGCCCACCGGCCGCCATGTTGTACGCGGTGGATCCGGTCGGCGTGGCGACGATCAGCCCATCGGCCCGGTAGCCCGCGATCAACTCGCCATCGCAGAACGCCTCGATCTCGACCAGCCGCGCCATCGCGCCCTGGTGGAGCACCGCATCATTGAGGGCGTAGCGCATCGCGGGCTCGGCCCCGGCGCGCATGAACTTGACCGCGAGCCGCATCCGCGAGGCGCGCGGCAGCCGCCCCGCGATCGCCGCCTCGATCGACGCCTTGGCCTCGCTGGCCGCGAACCCGGTCAAGAACCCGAGCTGGCCGAGGTTGATCCCGAGGACCGGGCGCCCGTGATCCGCGAGCACCCGGGCGGCGCGCAACATCGTGCCGTCGCCCCCGAGCACGACCGCGAGATCCACCGAGGCGCCCATCTCGTCCTCGGGAACGATCTCCGTCCCGGCGGGGGCGATCGAATCCTCCGTGGTCACCACGGGGACGTGGCCAAGCTCGCGCAGCCATGGCACCAGCTCCTCGATCAAGACCCCAGCCTCGGTCTTGTCGGGCTTCAGGATGAAACCTACTCTCGACACGCCCTCGTTGGTATCACAGCGCCCTGACGCTGAACGTTGGAGCAGTATCCAGATCGCCTCCCAGCCACTACGGCTTGACAGGGCTTTCGCGGAATTGTACACGATGCCCCTTCGAGAGAAAGCCCATGATGACCACGCAGAAGAGCACCTGGCTCACCAAGGAAGCCGGCGAAGCGCAGCGCGAATGGTTCGTGATCGACGCGACCAATCAGACGCTGGGTCGCCTCGCCTCGCGCATCGCGATGGTGCTCCGTGGCAAGCACAAGGCCACGTACACCCCGAATGTCGACATGGGCGATTTCGTGATCGTCCTCAACGCCGGTAGCGTCCGGCTGACCGGCAACAAGCCGGACAAGAAGCTCTACCACCACCACACGCTGTTCCCGGGCGGGATCCGCACCCGCCTCGCGAAGGACGTCCTCGCGACGGATCCGGAGCGCGCCATCCGCGAGGCAGTGTGGGGCATGCTGCCGAAGGGGCCGCTCGGTCGCCGCATCATCAAGAAGCTGAAGATCTACCGCGCCGGGGAGCACGACCACGCGGCGCAGAAGCCGCGCGTGCTCGAGCTCAAGAACTAAGAACGGGATCGACGACGATGCAGAAGACTTACGCCACTGGCCGCCGCAAGACCGCCGTTGCCCGCGTTTGGCTCACCGCCGGCGATGGCAAGATCGTCATCAACAACCGCGACGACGAGGACTACTTCTCGCGTCCGACCGCCCGCATGGTGATCCGCCAGGCGCTCGAGGAAGTCGCGCTGCTCGACCAGTACAACGTCGACGCCACGGTGCGCGGCGGTGGCATCTCGTCGCAGGCCGGCGCCATCCGCCACGGCATCACGCGCGCCCTGATGAAGCTCGATAACGAGCTGCGTCCGAAGCTCAAGGCGGCCGGGTACGTCACCCGCGACCCGCGCAAGAAGGAGCGCAAGAAGTACGGTCAGAAGGCCGCTCGCGCTCGCTTCCAGTTCAGCAAGCGCTAGTCGCTGTTCGACGTCGAGTCAACGCCGCGCCCCTCCCGGGTGCGGCGTTTGTCGTTTCGGATTCGGAGCGGCGCATGGCCACCGACAGCTCGCACCTTCAGAACCGGCCAGAACTGTTGGCTTGACGATCCAGGTCGATCACGGCCAGGCTGAGGCAGGGTGGAGACACTGCCAACACCCAGACTGGCTCTGGGCCGGTACGAGCTCGTTCGCCACCTCGCGACCGGTGGAATGGCCGAGGTGATCCTCGCGCGCGCCACCGGGATCGAGGGCTTCGAGCGTCACGTCGTGATCAAGCGGATCCGCGACGAACAGGCACGCGATCCGCGGTTCGTGCGGATGTTCCTCGACGAGGCGAGGATCGCCGCGTCGCTGCACCACCACAACATCGTCCAGGTCCACGACATCGGCCAGGACGACGGCGAGTACTTCTTCGCGATGGAGTACGTGCACGGCACGGATCTCCGCAAGCTGCTCGCCCACGTCTCCGAGCTCGACGAGCAGATCCCGTTCGAGCACTGCGTGACGATCGCGATCCACGCGGCCGCGGCGCTCCACTACGCACACGAGCACCGCAGCGCGGATCGCCGGCCGCTCGGGATCGTCCACCGCGACGTGTCGCCCGCGAACATCCTGGTCGGCTACGACGGCCACGTGAAGGTGATCGATTTCGGGATCGCCAAGCTCGAGCAGCCCTCCACCGACGGCGAGACCGGCCTGATGAAGGGCAAGGTCGCCTACATGTCGCCGGAGCAGTGCCGCGGCGGCGAGGTCGACCGGCGCAGCGACATCTTCTGCCTCGGGATCGTGCTCTACGAGCTGGTCACCGTGCGCCGGCTGTTCAAGGGCGCGAGCGACGCCCTGACGATGAGCGCGATCACCAGCGGCGCGATCCCCCGGCCGTCCGAGCTGCGCCCCGAGCTGCCGCCGGAGCTCGAGAAGATCGTGCTGAAGGCGCTCGCCACGGATCGGGCGGACCGCTACCAGACCGCCGACGAGCTGCGCAGCGCGCTCGAGCAGTTCGCGTCCCGCGCGCGCTACCAGACCTCCCCCACCTCGCTCGCCGACTACCTGCGCCGGCAGTTCGGCGACTGCCCGGTGCCGTGGCAAGCCGACGACGACGAGCCGGAGCTGGAGCTCTCGGTCGAAGGCGACGTCGAGGGCGATGGCCTGGTCGAGCTCCGCCGTCCACCCGCGCGGCCGACCGGCCCGCGCAACCCGGCCACGCCCACGCCCTCGCTGGCGTTCGAGATCAGCTCGCGGATCCCGGTCCCGGCCGAGCCCCCGCGGAGATCCCGCCGGCGCTGGTGGATCGGCGGGGTCGCCGGCAGCGCGGTGGCGATCGCGATCGCGGTGGTCGCGCTCTCCAGCTCCCGCGCATCGGCTCCCGCCGAGCCCGCCGAGCCCGCCGAGCCGCCGGCTCCCGAGCCGAGCGCGGCCGCTCCGGTGCCCGTGCCACCCGAGCCGGTCGAGCCCGCCCCGATCACGCCTCCGAACCTGGTACCGTCAGAGCCGGATCCTCCGCCCAGCGCCGGATCCGAGGTCGCCGCGAAGAAGCCGGGCAAGCCGACCCGCCCCGCGGGCAAGAAGCGACCGGTCAAGGGCGTCTGGGACCCCAAGGCGTTGCTGCCACCGAAGAACTGACATGGACCACCGCCTCGCCTCGATCGTCGTGCTCGGCCTCGCGGCCGCGCCGTTGACCGCCGCCGCCGATGCCCGCAGCGACGCGCGCGCGCGGATCGACCACGCGACCACGCTCCACGCGGAAGGCAAGTTCGCCGAGGCGCTCCAGGAGCTGAGCATCGCGTACACGCTCGATCCACGGCCCGAGCTGCTGTACGGGATCGCCCAGCTGCACTTCCAGCTCGGCGATTGCGACCAGGCGACCACGTTCTACGAGCGGTTCCTCTCGACCCGCCCAGGCGAGACGGCCGCAGCCGCGGCGCGCGAGGCGATCACGGGTTGCAAGCTGCGCTCCGCCGAGCCCGCCCGCGGGACGCTCGAGGGCGATGCGCCGCCGATCGGCCAGCCACTGCCGCCGGGCCCGTCGCCCGCGGCCGCGGAGCGCCCGCGGTGGTACATGGACAAGGCCGGGCTGAGCCTGATCGGCGGCGGCGTGGTGCTCGGGATCGCCGGGTTGTGGACGTACGACTCCGCGCTCGGAGATCTCGACGAGGCCGAGGCCGCCAAGAGCTACGGCGAGCACGCCGATCTGGTCGACAGCGCGCACGGCAAGCGGGTCTACGCGGTGATCTTCGGCGGCGTGGCGGTCGCGGCGACCGGCGTCGGCGTGTACCGCCTGATCCGCCGGCGCGCGGAGTCTCGCGCGCTCGCGATCGTGCCGACCGGCGACGGTGGCATGGTGACCTGGCTGGGGCGCTTCTGATGCGCTGGGTAGCGCTGCTCGCACTCGCCGCGGTGGCGAGCTGCCTGCGCACGACCTCGTTCGAGTGCAACGAGGACAGCGATTGCGCGTCGCGCGTCCAGGGGATGTGCGAGTCGGTCGGCTTCTGCAGCTTCCCGGACCAGAGCTGCGCCTCCGGCCGGCGGTTCGGCTCGCGGTCGGGGCCGTACGCGGACCAGTGTGTCGGCGGCGCGGGGCCCGATGGCGGCACGCCCGATGCGAGGATCGACGCATCGGTCGACGCGGGGCCCTGCCCTTCGAGCTACGCGCCGATCAACGGCTCGGCCCACGTCTACCGCGCGATCTCGTCCACGGCGACCTACGCCGCCCAGCGCGACGCGTGCATCGCCGAGGGTGGCTACCTCGCGGTGCCCGACGACCAGGACGAGCTCGACGCGATCCTGTCGCTCGGTGGCAGCACGTGGGTGGGGATCAACGACCTGGCGACCGAGGGCGAGTACGTCACGTCGCTCGGCGCCCCCGCGACGTTCCTGCCGTGGGCGAACGGCGAGCCCAACGACGCACCGCCGGGCGAGGACTGCGTGCGCGTGTCGTCGAGCACCCGGCGGCTGTCGGACGAGCGCTGCTCGTTGTCGTACCGCGCGGTGTGCGAGTGCGCGCCGTGAGGCGCTGGTTCCGCGCGCCCCTCCTCGTCAAGCTGCTCGGTGCGATGGTCCTGCCAACCGTCGCGCTGTTCACGTTGTTCGCGCTGGTCGCCCACGAGATGAGCCGGCGCGATCTCGACGACGAGCTCGGCCGCCGGCTCGAGGCGATCGCGGCCTCGGCGGCGACCCAGGTGCGCGGCAAGTACCTGGTCGAGCTGGTGCCCGGCGAAGAGGACGACCGCGGCTACCAGAACGCGGTCAAGAAGCTCGAGGCGGTGGCCCACGCGACCGGCGCGCAGCTGTTCGTGTTCGATCGCCGGTTCGACGCGCGCGCCGACACCACCGGCGTGCCGATCGGGACCCACTACTTCCGCGCCGAGCTGGATCGCGAGGAGCTCGCGCGGGTGTTCGAGCGCGGCGAGACCGCGTCGTCGGTCACGTTCGAGGGCAAGGACGGCACGATGTACAAGACCGGCTACGCGGCGGTGCGCGCCGGCGACGACGAGCCGCAGATCGTGCTCGCGCTCGGCGCCCAGGCCCCGGCCTCGTACTTCGCGCGGCTCGCGGATCTGCGCGAGCGGCTGTTCGTGTGGGGCGGCGGGCTGGTCGCGATCAGCATCCTCGCCGCGGTGATCACGACGCTGTTCATCACCCGCAACGTGCGCCGGCTCGCGGCGGCGGCCGAGCGGAGCGGCGGGGGCGATCTGCGGGCGGGGGTCGAGATCCGCGCCCGCGACGAGCTCGGGCTGCTCGGCCAGACCATGGACCGGATGCGCGAGCAGCTCGCCGAGCGCGACGCGCGGACCCAGCAGATGCTCGCCGGGATCGCGCACGAGGTCCGCAACCCGCTCGCCGGGATGACGCTGTTCGCCGGGATCCTGCGCGACGAGCTGCCGGCGTCCGACGAGCGGCGCGGCCACGTCGAGAAGATCCAGCGCGAGCTGGGCTACCTCGAGCGCGTGGTCAACGACTTCCTCGAGTACGCGCGGCGGCCGCGGCCGGAGCTCGGCGACGTGGAGCTGGCGGGGCTGCTCGCCGAGGTGGCCCAGCTGGCGAGCACCGAGGCGATCGAGATCGCGGTCGAGCCACCGGGCGCGCTGATCGCGCGGGCGGATCGCGGCCAGCTGCGCCGCGCGGTGCTCAACCTGGCCACCAACGGCGTGCAGGCCGCGACGGCGGCCGGCCATCGCGGCGCCGCGGTGCGGCTGTCGGCGCGGCGGCGCGGCGACGAGGTGCTGATCGAGGTGTGGAACCGCGGCGCCGAGATCTCGCCGGAGATGTCCGGCAAGCTGTTCGAGCCGTTCTTCACCACCCGCGAGAAGGGCACCGGCCTGGGGCTCGCGTTCGTGCGCGAGATCGCAGTCGACCACGGCGGGCGCGTCGACATCGAGAGCGCAGACGGCGCGACCACGTTCGTCCTGGCGCTGCCGGCCTGACCGCGGTGTACCATCGGCCCCAGCGCCATGGGCACGATCCTGATCATCGACGACAACGACACGATCCGCGAGGGCCTCGCGCACACCGTCAAGAAGCTCGGCCACGAGCCGGTGCTCGCCGGGAGCGGCACGGCGGGGATCGCGGCGTTCAAGGCGCGGCGCGCCGACTTCGTGATCACGGATCTCAAGATGGACGGGGCGTCCGGCGTGGAGGTGCTGCGCGCGATCAGCGCGCTCGACGCCGACGTGCCGATCATGCTGATCACCGGGTTCGGCACCGTCGAGACCGCGGTCGAGGCGATGAAGCTCGGCGCGTTCGACTTCCTGACCAAGCCGATCCAGCCCGAGGTGGTGCGGCTCAAGGTCGAGCGCGCGCTCGAGCTCTCCGCGGCGCGCCGCGGCCGCAAGAAGGCCGACGCGATGACCGACTACCTGCGCGCGGAGGCCGACGGCAAGTTCCCCGAGCTGGTCGGCAGCGGCGACAAGATGGCGATCGTGCGGCGCACCGTGGAGAAGGTGGCGGCGAGCGACACCACGGTGTTCGTCGCCGGCGAGAGCGGCACCGGCAAGGAGCTGGTCGCCCGCGCGATCCACCGGCTGAGCAAGCGCGCGAACGGCCCGTTCATCAAGGTCAACTGCGGCGCGCTCACCGAGACGTTGCTCGAGAGCGAGCTGTTCGGCCACGAGAAGGGCGCGTTCACCGGCGCGATCAAGCAGAAGCTCGGACGGTTCGAGCTGGCCGATGGTGGCACGCTGTTCCTCGACGAGGTCGGCGACGTCCCGCCGCCGATGCAGGTCAAGCTGCTGCGCGCGCTCCAGGAGCAGGAGTTCGAGCGCGTCGGCGGCGAGCATCCGATCAAGGTGGACGTCCGCGTGGTCTCGGCGACCAACAAGGATCTCGACGCCGAGGTCGCGGCCGGCCGGTTCCGGCAGGACCTGTTCTTCCGGCTCCACGTGCTGCCGGTCAAGCTGCCGCCGCTGCGCGAGCGCCGCGAGGACATCCCGCTCCTGTGCACGCACTTCGTCGCCAAGCTCGGCCCGAAGACCAACCCGCGGGTCCGCGCGGTCGGCGACGCGGCGCTCGGCCGGATCATGGCCTATCACTGGCCGGGCAACGTGCGCGAGCTCGAGAACGCGATCGAGCAGGCGCTGGTGTTCGCCGAGAGCGACGAGATCACCCCGGCCGCGCTGCCGCAGTTCCTCCAGGGCGGCGGCGAGGAGGATCGGCTCGACGTGCCGCGCGAGCTGTCGCTGCCCGAGATCCTCGACGATCTCGAGCGCCAGCTCATCCTCAAGGCGTACGCCAAGGCCGGCCGGGTCAAGACCGAGACCGCGCGCCTGCTCGGGATCAAGACCTCGGCGCTGTACTACAAGCTCGAGAAGTACGGCATCGTCTAGGGACCACACCGACGCCTGCCCGATCCACCAGGCCGGACAGGCACACGAATGTGCCTTCTTGCGGGCCTCGAGTCCGTGCCCTAATGACTAGGCCATGGCTGACACCTATACGCTCTACTACACGCCTGGCGCGTGCTCGCTCTCGCCCCACATCGCGCTGCGCGAGGCGGGACTTCCGTTCGATCTCGCGAAGGTCGACCTGCGCACCAAGAAGCTCGCCGATGGCGGCGACTGGCTCGCGATCAACCCGAAGGGCTACGTGCCCGCGCTCCGGCTGCCCGATGGCGAGGTGCTCACCGAGGGCGCGATCATCGTCCAGTACATCGCCGATCAGCGCCCCGAGCTCGGGCTCGCGCCGCCGAACGGCACGCTCGCGCGGGCCCGCCACAACGAGTGGCTGCACTTCATCGCGACCGAGCTGCACAAGGGCATGGCCCCGCTCTACAACGCCCTCGCCGGCGAGGACCTGAAGAACCAGACCCGCGAGCGCGTCGCCGGTCGCCTGTCGTTCCTCGCCCAGACGCTGGAGACCCAGCCGTTCCTGACCGGCGATCGGTTCACGGTCGCCGATGGCTACGCGTTCTACATCACGCGCGCCTGGCGCCAGCACCACAAGCTCGATCTCGCGCGCTGGCCCGCGCTCGTCGACTACGACCAGCGGATCGCCGCGCGCCCCGCGGTCGCCGCCGCGCTCGCCGCCGAGGGAGTGCAGCTGTGAAGCTCGCCAGCGCGAAGCTCGAGGGGCTCGCGTACGCCGCGCTGCGGATCGTCGCCGGCGCGCTGTTCAGCGTGCACGGCATGGGGAAGGTGCTCGGCTGGCTCGGCACGACGCAGCCGGTCGGCTCGCAGCTGTGGATCGGTGGCGTGATCGAGCTGGTCGGCGGCATCCTGATCGCGATCGGCCTGTTCACCCGCCCGGCCGCGCTGATCGCGTCCGGCACGATGGCGGTCGCGTACTTCCAGTTCCACTGGAAGCTCGAGCTGGCCGGCTACAAGTTCCTGCCCTCGATCAACCAAGGCGAGATGTGCGTCCTGTACTGCTTCATCTTCCTGCTGATCGCGATGCGTGGCGCCGGCCTGCTCTCGGTCGACGCCGCGCGCGGGCGCAGCTAGCCCGCGCCGTTCAACGAGGTGGCGGCCACGCCGCGCACGTGAGGATCTCCGCTCCCCGGTTGCGAAACACGGTGTCGACGAGCACCTCGTGCACCGCCGGGTCCGGGTCCGCACACCCGTCGCGGAGCACGGTCAGCGCGTAGCCCCGGTCGGACGCGTCGTACAGCGTCGCCGCGACCATCGCGCTGGTCGCGACGCCGGTGAGCGCGAGCGAGTCCACGCCGCGGGCGCGGAGCACCAGATCGAGATCCGTTCCCGCGAACGCGCTCGTGCGGCGCTTGAGCACGACCACGTCGCCGTGGGTGACCTCCAGCGCGACCTCCGTGCCCGGCGACCCCTCGTGGAAGTGGTCGCCGGCCCGATAGAACTGCTCGAAGACCCCACCCGGCAAATCCGCGCCGTTGGCCCGAAACGCGGTGCGCACGAACACGATCAGCACGCCGGCCGCGCGGGCGCGCGGCAGCAGCTCGGTCACCGGCGGCACCACGGCCCTCGCGAACGGATAGTTGTCGAGAATGCCGGCCTGGAGGTCACCGACGATCAGCGCGCTGGTCATGGTGCGAGCGTCTCCACGCGGCCACCCACCGTCAACCGCACCGATCACGAACCGCGAGCCCGGTCAGCCCTCGTAGAACCGAGCCCGACGCTGGTCGAGAACCGCGGTCAGCTCGGACGCGAGCTCCCGCGGCAAGGTGAACCCATACAACCACAGCCCCGAGATCCGGGGCAGCGCCTCGATCAACGCGAGCACGCCGGCGCGCGTCAGCGCCGTCGGTGCTTCTACGCGCGGGCTGCGCGCGAGCGACAGCGAGGACACCGAGGCCGCGCTCGGGCTGCGCGCGAGGAGCTGCGCGTCCTCGTCGTCGAAGTCGTCCAGCCCCGAGATCTGGAGCCGGTAGAAGCTGCGGCGGCACACGCGCAGCGCCTCGCCAATCCGCGCGCTGTGCGCCGTGATCTGCGTCAACTCCGTCAGCGCCGTCGATCCAAAGATCGGCGCCAGCTCGAGGCGCAGATCGATCGCGAGGTCCCGGATGCGATCCGCGGTCGCACAGCCGGCGAGCGCGGCGACGCCCGCCTCGCCGAAATTGCAACCAAACAGCTTGAGCTCGCCGAAGCCGGCGAGCATCCCGGAGTCGCACAACCGCTGCACGCCTCGGTCCTTGAGGCCATCGACATACAGCTCGCCGCCGCGAAAGCCACGCACCGCCGGTGCGAGCGCGTCGATGTGCTTGTCCTTGACCGCGGACAGATGGAGCGTGGCGCCCGGCGCCCGCAACCCAACCTCCTCGGCGCACTTCGCGAGCGCGACCGCGCTCGCCGTCAGCAGCCGCGGAAAGCCCCGCGCAAAGAACGTCGGATCACGCTTGACGAACGGATACGCCGCACCGAGGCCGTCCTTGGCGTGCGCTCGCAGCACCTTGGACATCGCCTTGCGGGCGACCTCGTCGGGAGCATCGCCGGCCGCCACCGAGATCCGAACCAGCTCGCCCCACCCCCGGCCCTGCGCCAGCAGCCACTCGGCATACTCGAGTCGAGGCCCATCGGAGTCCACATCAGCCGCCACCGCGGCCAGTCGTTCGCGTTCTTGGTCGTCCACCGCGAGACCCTACAAGAATCTCCTCCCAACCATGACGCCCCGCTGACAGTCCTGGCCCAACTGACTGTCGAGACGCTCCGTCTCGTCAACGCGCGCGCGAGGCGGACGGGGTGGGTCCCGAGCGAGTAAGGCCGTCCGCCGGCGCAGCCAGGCCGGCGCCGCCTCTCGCAGGTGTCGAGCGACGGGGCCCACCCCGCCGCCGTCAGCGCGCGTGTCCGCGTTCTCGCCGCCGCCCGCCCCGCCGCTCGCCCCGCCGCTCCCCCCGCCGCCGCCCGCCCCGCGCCTACGCGCGCACCACTACGGCATCGCGCTCGCCGACAGCGCCCCGTTATGCGGGCGGCCGTTCGGGTCCTCGAGCTCCAGGTCCGACTCGACCAGCGCACCGGTCGACAGCTCGCCATCCTGAAATCCGTCGAACGAGACCACACGCGCCGGATCGATCTGCGAGAGCTGGTACAGATCCGTATACGCCTCGTAGATATCCGGGGTCTGCCGCAGCACGTGGTACGCGCGACCGACCGCCTTGAGGCTCTCGGTCTTCGCGCGCGCCTCGAGCTCCGCGACCTGCTGCTCGGTGCGAGCCAGCAGCAGCGCGGCATCCGTGCGTCCGCGCTCCTCGTACTCCGCCTTGGCGACCTCGAGCTTGGCCGCCACCGCCTCGAACATCTGCCGCGCGACCTCGATCCGGAACTGCACGTTCATGATCCGGACCTCGTGGATCTCGATGCCGTACGCCGCCATCGTCGACTTGACCGACGCCGTCAGCGCCGCCGACAGCTCCGGATCGCACCTCAGGAACAGCGCGCGATCCTTGCCCGCCAGCTTGGCCGCGGCCTCGTGCACCGTAGCGCTCTCC
>JBQCJR010000174.1:0-4794 GCA_051952595.1 Kofleriaceae bacterium | reverse complement strand
CGCGAGCACGCGCGCTGACGGCGGCGGGGTGGGCCCCGTCGCTCGACACCTGCGTGAGGCGGCGCCGGCCTGACCGCACCGACGAATGGCCTTACTCGCTCGGGACCCACCCCGTCCGCCTTGCGCGCGCGTTGACGAGACCTGAAGGCTCCACCAAGTGCACGGCGCACCAGGCGTATGCTCGCGATGGCGGCGACGACGATGCAGCGGCCATCCTGGGTAACCAAGACTGTTGTCGGCATCGTGCTGGCGACGTTCTTTTCGGACGTCGGGCACGAGATGGTGACCGCGGTGCTGCCGCTCTACCTCGCTGGGATCGGCTTGGGCCCGGCGGCGCTCGGGGCGATGGAGGGCGCGGCAGATCTTGCCTTCAGCCTATCGAAGCTGGCGGGTGGCGCTGTTGGGCACCGTGCCAAGCGAAAGCGGCCCTGGGCGACCGCAGGCTACCTCGCGACGACGATCGGCACCGGCGCGATCGCGCTCGTCCAGGCGTTTACCGCGGTGATCACGTTCCGGACGTTCGCGTGGTTCGGGCGCGGTTTCCGCTCCCCGCTCCGCGACTTCCTCCTCGCAGACGAGGTCGGCGCGACGCACTTCGGACGGGCGTACGGCTTCGAGCGAAGCGCGGACATGATCGGCGCGTTTGTTGGTCCGCTCGTCGCCGCCGCGCTGGTGTGGTCGGGCCTGGACTTCAAGAGCGTGATCCTGTGGAGCCTTGTCCCCTCCGCGATCTCGGTCGCGAGCATCGCCGCGATGACGCGCGATCGCGAGCACGCGGCGACGGCGAGCTCGACGGTGGCACGCACCCCGCTGCCGCGTGGGTTCTGGTGGTTCGTCGGCGGGGTCCTGCTGTTCGGTCTCGGCGATTTCTCGCGAACGTTTCTGATCCTGCTCGCCGCGAGCGTGCTCGGCGAGCAGAGCGGCGCGTCCGGCGTGCTCTCGACGGCGGTGCTCCT
Source organism: Kofleriaceae bacterium (assembly GCA_051952595.1). Classification (GTDB taxonomy): domain Bacteria; phylum Myxococcota_A; class Polyangia; order Haliangiales; family Haliangiaceae; genus JABFXX01. Next base: position 3,838 of record JBQCJR010000174.1, on the reverse strand, counting down.
CTACGCGGGTCACAACTTCATCAGCGCCCTCGCCGCGTACCCGGCAGGCAAGCTCGGCGACGCCCGCTCGAAGTCCACGGTCCTCATCACCGGATACGCGCTCGGTGTCCTCACGAACCTGATGCTCGCGGTCGCGGGCGCGAAGCTCGCGTGGCTCTGCGTGGCGATCGCGCTCTCGGGCATCTACATCGCGATCGAGGAGACGCTGGAGAAGGCGGTCGTCGCCGAGCTACTTCCTCGCGATCAGCGGAGCCTCGGGCTCGGGATCCTGGCCAGCGCCAACGCGCTCGGCGACCTCGGGTCGAGCGTCTTCGTCGGCGCCATGCTCGCCACCGGGCACCCCGTCGCGGCGTTTGCGATTCCCGCAGGCGTAGGTGCGCTGGGCGTGCTCTGGATGTGGTCGCTCGCACGCCGGGGCGTGGTCACCTGAACGCTGCGCGTCCTCGTCGCCCCGCGTTCCTGCGCACAAACTCTGCGAGCCTTCGGCTCTCGTCAAACGCGCGCGCGAGGCGGACGGGGTGGGTCCCGAGCGAGTAAGGCCCTCCGTCGGCCCGGTCAGGCCGGCGCCGCCTCACGCAGGTGTCGAGCGACGGGGCCCACCCCGCCGCCGTCAGCGCGCGTGCCCGCGTTCTCCCACTCGTCCGCGCGTGGACGCACGCAAACCCTACGAGCCTTCGGCTCTCGCAACGCGCGCGCGAGGCGGACGGGTGGGTCCCGAGCGAGTAAGGCCCTCCGTCGGCCCAGTCAGGCCGGCGCCGCCTCTCGCAGGTGTCGAGCGACGGGGCCCACCCCGCCGCCGTCAGCGCGCGTGCCCGCGTTCTCCCGCTCGGCTCGTGCTTCGCCGCGCCGGTCCGCGCTCTCACTTGGCGCCGACCGCGCGCGAGCTAGCGCCCGGGCGGGCGCGAGAACCGGTGGTCGCCGGGGAACGGATCGGCGGTCTCGCGGGTCATGACCTCGCCGGCGTCCGGCAGCGGCGCGACGGGAATGCCGAGCGCGACGAGGCCGGCAGCGTCGTTGTAGCGGAGCTCGGCGATCGCGACCGGGCGCGACGCCGCACGCACGAAGCGGGTGAAGCTCACCGACGAGTAGCGCTGCTCGCCGAACTCGGTACCCAGGCCCAGCCGCTCGGTGCGCTGGCCGCTGTCGTCGTCATCGATCGAGTCGCGCTTGGATGCCCCACCGACGCTCGCCGTGCGCGGCGGCGACGGCGGCGCGGGGGCCCGATACTTGCCCGGCGCCACCGACGGACGGCTCGCGCTCGACGTCGGGGCCGGGGCTGCGTCCGCCGGCGGCGGGGGTGCCCCGGGATCATCGGCCGCGCCGCCGCCCCCTTCGTAGAAGGACTCGCCTCTGCGCGGGGCCACGCGCTCCTGGACGATCACCTGCGGCCGCGCGACCTCCTGCTCCTCGAAGATCGCCACCGCGATCACCCCGACGTTGCGCGCCTTGCCCTTCTTGCCCGCGTACGATCCATCTACCGAGGAGAACCGGAACGTCGCGACGTCCTGCTCGGAGGTGCGGAAGCCTTCGATCTGGGTCTCGCCGTACGGCGGCACGATGTAGCCCCGCTTGTTCAGATCGCCCGGCTCGCCGTCGATCACGTCGAGCCCGTCGACCGTGACCACCGCCTCGACCCGGCGCGACGTGGGGTTGGTGACCCGGATGACGTAGCGCTCGCCCGCGTTGCCCTGCACGTAGAACCGATCCCGGCTCGCGTAGGTCGGCATCGACTCGCCGTTCTCGCGGATCACCTGCACGTCGTACGGCGCGCGGAGTCGATCCGGCGCGATGCCGAGCGCGATTCGCGATCCGCCCGCCCTGGCCGGCGCCGTGGCGACCTGATCCGCGTGCGCGGGCACCGAGCAACCCGCACCGAGCGTGAGCAGCGAACCACCAAGGAGGAGCGACCCGAGGAACGTGCGCCTGAGAGAACCCATGACCGAATGAGACGCCCGGCGCTGGCGCTCGATCTATTCCGTGTATAGTCCGGCGTCATGGCGACTGCGAAAAAGGCTGCCAAGCAGTCCAAACCGGCGAAGTCAAAGCAGAAAACGGCTGCGAAGCCCGCCAAACCCAGCGCCAGGTCGACCGCCAAGCGCGCCGCAAAGCCGGCCGCCCGCAAGCGCGATGCCGACGTGCTCGCCGCCGATCCGATGCTGTTCGATCCGCTGACCCCCGGCGAGGTCGCCGATGCGCTCCGCACCCTGACCGAGGACCGCCGGCTGAGCTCGATGGCCAAGGTCGGCCGCTATCGCGTGATCTGCGCCGAGCCGCTGGTGGTCAAGCCGCCGCACTGGATGGCCGGCCACCGGCTCGCGCGGATCGTCGCGTACGACTACTCGAGCGATCGCACGGTCGACGCGTGCGTCGATCTCGACGCCGGCGTGGTCGCCCACCTCGAGCTGACCAAGGCCCAGCCCATGCTGTCGCGCGACGAGGAGGCGCTCGCCGTCTCGATCGCGATGGTCGACGAGCGAGTGCGCGGCAAGCTCGCGCTCGGCGATGCGCCACAGGTGACGATGCACTACTGGGGGCGCAACCCCGCCGACATCGCCTACGCGCGCCGCTCGGCGGCGGTGGTGTTCGGCCGCGCCGATGGCCATCCGTCGCTGATCGCGGTCGTCGATCTCCTCGATAACCAGGTGACCCAGGTGGTCCCTGCAGAGCAGTGGTGAGGCCCGAGATGTCCAACGTGATCGCGGAGGCGAACTGGAAGTTCCACTGGCGGCTGACCGAGTCCGCCGGGATCATGGTCTATCTCGCCGACTACAAGGGTCGCCGGGTGCTGTGGGAGGGCTCGCTGCCCTACGTCACGGTCGACCACCAGCGCGAGACGCTCGAGGTCGAGCAGGACGCCCAGGAGCTGCACGGTCCGTGGTGGGTGCCGCTCGGCGCGCGCACGCTCCAGGGCCCCGTGCGCGTCCAGACGTTCCGCGGTGGCGTCGAGCTGTCCGCGGCGTTCCAGGCCGGCCCGTACCAGTACACCCAGCTGTGGCGGTTCCACGACGACGGCCGGATGTGCCCGTGGCTCACGATCTACGGGCCCGGCGTGCACGACCAGCACACGTACCACCCCCACTGGCGGTTCGATTTCGATCTCGACGGCGCGCGCGACGACGCGTTCGAGCGCTTCGAGGACTCGCGCTGGCAGCGGGTCGAGCACGAGGGCTGGTTCCCGTATGGCGGCGAGGCCGACGAGGCCGGCAACGTGTGGCGCCAGGTCGACTTCGGCTCCGGCGCAGCGATCAACATCCGGCCGCACAGCTGGGATGACGCCGAGGTGTTCGCGATCCGCTACCACGACGGCGAGTGGGCTCCGTTCTCCCCGCGCAGCGCCGCGGGCAGCCAGCCGTTCCCGGCCGCCTACGTGGGCAACGAGGCGCTCGACGGCGACGACGTCACGCTGTGGTACGTGGCGCACGTCCACTTCGACCAGTCGTTCCCGTACACCGCCGGCCCGTGGATCCGGGTCGAGGGCCTGGACCGCTAGCTCAGCGCGATCGCGACCGGCACCGCGAGATCGAGCGCCTCGCCCTGCGGATCGATCGTGCCCTGCGGCAGCAGCGCCTCGAGCCGCGCGCGCGCGGCGGGCAGCTCGGCCTCGGTGGCGTCGAGCACGGCGCCGGTGGCGTCGAGCACCGGGACCGAGGCGGCGACCGCCTGGGCGAACAGCTGGTCGAACGAGCCCCACGGGCCGTACAGGTACCGCGGGCGCGCGGCCTCCTTCTCGGCGGGAGAGGCGACGCGCTTGCCGAGCGACGAGCCGAGCAGGCGGGTGTGGTAGCGATAGCCGCGGGCGAACCCGGCGAGCTCGCGATCGGTAGGCGCGTCGCCGAGG
>JBQCJR010000173.1:0-20919 GCA_051952595.1 Kofleriaceae bacterium | reverse complement strand
GATCAGGTTGACGTCCTGCGCCAGCGCGGACTCCTGCCGCGCGACGTCCCCCTGGGCCGTGTATAGCACTTGTTGCGCCTGGCTCAGGTCGGTGCGCGGGGCGATGCCGCCACGCAGCCGCAATTGGGTGAGCTGGACCGCTTTGGCCGCGTTGGCCGCGGTTTCCTGCGCGATCGTCAGCAGGTCGCGGTCCTGCGCGTAAGTGACCCAGGCTTCGGTGAGGTCCGCGACGAGGCCGATGCGCACGGTCCGCGCGTCGGCCTCGCTCGCCAGCGCCCGCTCGCGCTGCGCGGCGCGCGGGTCGATGTCCGCGTGCTGTCGATGATCGTCGACGACGTCGACGTCGCGTTCGACGCCAGCAACCTGCCGCCCGGGTCGCTGAAGTTCACGTCGCTGTTCAGCGTTCCGCTGAGCCCGCAGGGCTTCGCCGCGACCGCGTTCGACATCGTGCCGACCCGGCTGCTGCGCGAGATCCGCGCGCAGGCCGGCGAGACCGCGCGCTCGGTGCGCGTCCAGCTGGTCACGACCTCGCGGGTGTTCGGCGATCTCGGCGGCGACGAGATCGAGAGCGTGCCGTTCGACTTCCCGGTCACGGTGTGCAGCGATTGCATCGTGGTCGAGCACGGCGCGTGCCCGCTGAACACCACGACGCTGCGCGTGGGCAATCCCTGCAATCCGTTCCAGGACGGCGTCGTCGATTGCTGTCGGGAATCCACCGGCGAGCTCACGTGTCCGGCGCGCGTCGCCAGCCCCTAGACGTGAAAACTCCGCGAAGCGCTGGCGCAGCTCCGACGGCCTCTAGTACCTTCGAACCCCAGGTGGACCTTGTTCGCTGACACGCTCAAAAAAGTCGTCGACAACGTCGACGGGGGCATCGCTGCGGTGATCATGGGCCTCGACGGGATCCCCGTCGAAACCTACGTGAAGCTGGACGATCGCGTGGACGTCAACACCGTCGCGATGGAGTTCAGCTTCATCCTCGGCCAGGTCCGCAAGGCGGGCGATAGCCTGCAGGTCGGCAGCCTCGAGGAGCTCTCGGTCAAGGCGCAGCGGCTCCTGCTGGTGTGCCGCATGCTGTCGCCGCAGTACTTCGTCGCGATCGCGATGGCGCCCGAGGGCAACTTCGGCAAGTGCCGGTACCTGATGCGGCTCGCGACGCCGCAGCTCGTCGCCGCGCTGTGACGCGCGCGGCCAAGCCGATCCACATCCAGGTCCTGCACGGACCGAACCTCAACCTGCTCGGCACGCGCGATCCCGCGATCTACGGCACCACGACGCTCGCCGAGATCGACGCCGAGCTGGTGCGCCGTGCGCGCGCACGCGGCGCGTCATTGCGCACTGCGCAATCGAACCTCGAGGGCGAGCTCGTCGATCTGATCCAGCGCGCGAAGGGCTGGGCGCACGCGATCGTCATCAACCCCGGCGGCTATACCCACACGTCGGTCGCGATCCGCGACGCGATCGAAGCCATCGGTTTACCGACGGTGGAGGTCCACTTGTCGAACCTCCACGCGCGCGAGCCGTTTCGCCACGGCTCGATCACCGCCGCCGTGTGCATCGGTCAGATCTGTGGCTTCGGCTCACAAAGCTATTACCTGGGACTGGACGCGGCGCTCGCACGCGTGGAAGCTACGTCCCGCCATGGCACCCCGCGAAAAGGCCGGCAAGCAGGTAGATAGACCCGACTCCAACGGCGCCGACGGTGGGCCGCTCGTCGCGATGGCGCGCGGGCTCGCCGAGCTCGTCGCGCAGCACGGTCTGTCCGAGCTGATCCTCGACACCAAGGAAGTGACCCTCACCGTCCGCCGCGGCGTGACCACCGGTGTCGTCGCGCCGGTCGCCGCGCCGCTGCCGGTCGTGCTGCCGCCCGCGCCGGTCGCCGCGCCCGTCGCGCTGGCCCCCGCCGCCGGTGCCGCCGCGCTCGCCGCCGCACCCGCCGACGAGAAGGTGCACATCGTGACGTCGCCGTTCGTCGGCACGTTCTATCGCAAGCCGAACCCGGACTCGCCGGCGTACGTCTCGCTCAACGAGAAGGTCGACAAGGGCCAGGTGCTCTGCATCGTCGAGGCGATGAAGCTGATGAACGAGATCGAAGCCGACGTCGCCGGCACGGTCGTCGCGATCCTCGTCGAGGATGGCGCCCCGGTCGAGTACGGTCAGCCCCTCTTCAAGATCGCGCCGTAGACCGACCATGTTCAAGAAGGTCCTGATCGCCAATCGCGGAGAGATCGCCCTCCGGGTGATCCGCGCGTGCAAGGAGCTCGGCCTCGAGTCGGTCGCGGTGCACTCGACCGCCGATGCCGACGCGCTGCACGTCAAGTTCGCCGACCAGGCGGTGTGCATCGGCCCGCCGCCTTCGAAGTCCAGCTACCTCAACGTGCCGATGCTGATCTCGGCCGCCGAGGTCACCGGCGCGGACGCGATCCATCCCGGCTACGGCTTTCTGTCCGAGAACGCCGACTTCGCGGACGTGTGCCGCAAGTGCAAGCTGACCTGGATCGGCCCGCCGCCGGATGCGATGCGGCTGATGGGCGACAAGATCCGCGCGCGCGAGGCGATGCAGAAGGCCGGCGTGCCGACGCTGCCCGGCTCCAAGGGGCTGTTCGTCGAGTCCGACGTCTACGAGGCCGCCGAGCGCGTGGGCTTCCCGGTGATCCTGAAGGCGACGGCCGGCGGCGGTGGCCGCGGCATGAAGATCGTCTGGGAGAAGGAGAAGCTGCTCGAGGCGTGGGCGATGGGGCGCACCGAGGCGCAGGCCGCGTTCGGCAACCCCGAGATGTACATGGAGCGGTACTGCCAGAAGCCGCGCCACATCGAGATCCAGGTGGTCGCCGACAAGCACGGCCACTACGCCCACCTCGGCGAGCGCGAGTGCTCGATCCAGCGCCGCCACCAGAAGGTGATCGAGGAGGCGCCGTCGGCCGTGCTCCCCGAGGAGACGCGCAAGCAGCTGACTGCCGCCGCGGTGCGCGCGATCGAGGCGATCGGCTACACCAACGTCGGCACGCTCGAGTTCCTGCTCGACGCCGACGGCAGCTTCTACTTCATGGAGATGAACACCCGGCTCCAGGTCGAGCACCCGGTCACCGAGCTGGTGACCGGCCTCGATCTGGTGCGCGAGCAGATCCGGATCGCCGCCGGCGAGCCGCTGTCGTTCGATCCGTCGCAGCCGCGCCCGCCGCGTGGCCACGCGATCGAGCTGCGGATCAACGCCGAGGATCCGAACACGTTCGCGCCGTGGCCGGGCAAGATCACCGCGCTGCACATGCCCGGTGGGCTCGGTGTGCGTGTGGATACGCACGTGTACGCTGGCTACGTCGTGCCGCCGAACTACGACTCGCTGCTCGCCAAGGTGATCGTGCACGACGTGGATCGGCCCGCCGCGATCCGGCGCGCCCGCCGCTGCCTCGACGAGATGGTCATCGAGGGGATCCGGACCAACATCCCGTTCTTGCGCCGGATCATCAACAACCCGGACTTCATCCGGGGCGACTTCGATACCGGATTTGTCGCCCGGATGCTGGCAGAGCGCGCGTCAGCGGCCTGACCACCGAGCTGGTCCAGCCACCCACCTGACCTCACCGCGCGAGCTCTCGGGATAACGCCCGGGATTTCCTCGTGCTTTTGCTTGACCCTTCCCTGGCACGACCGTACCCTTTCCGGGATGTGCGGGACATCCTGCCGTGTTCCGCGAGACCCTGTGATGTCTCGCACCAGGAGGCCGTGAGGCAACGTGGCCTTTAACAAAGACAAGGTCATGGATGCGGCCCGGAAGTTTGTCGATAAAGGTCAGATCGACAAAGCCGTGAAGGAGTATCTGCGGATCGTCCACGAGGATCCGAAGGACGTCCGGGTCTGGCTGAAGATCGGCGATCTCTACGCGAAGAAGGGCTCGAAGCAGGACGCGATCGAGACCTATCTGAAGGTCGCGCGCTTCTATCACGAGCAGGGTTTCTTCCTGAAGGCCGTCGCGGTCTACAAGCAGATCCTCAAGCTGGATCCGCGGCTCGTCGACGTGATCCTCAAGCTCGCGGAGCTGTATCGCCAGCTCGGGCTGATGTCCGATGCGATGCAGCACTTCGAGTCGGTGGCCGCGCACTTCCATCGCGAGGGCAACACCAAGGAAGCGCTCGCCACGGTCAAGAAGCTCGTCGATCTCGATCCGGAGAACATAGCGACGCGGATCAAGCTCGCCGAGCTGTACACGAAGGAGGGCCTCGTCGAGGACGCGGCCACCGAGTTCCAGGTCGCGTGCGAGCAGCTGCGCCGCCAGGGCCGCCAGGACGACTTCATCAAGGTCGCCGAGCGCCTGCTGTGGCACAAGCCGGACACCCACGCGCTGCACCGCGAGCTCGCCGGGCTGTACCTGCGGCGCAACGATCCGCGGCGCGCGCTCCAGAAGCTCCAGGCGTGCTTCAAGGCCGACCCGCGCGACGTCGAGACGCTCGGCCTGCTCGCGCAGGCGTTCCAGGCGCTCGATCAGAAGGCCAAGACGGTGTCGGTGCTCAAGGAGCTCGCGCGCGTCCACGTCGAGAACAAGCAGCGCGACAAGGCCGCCGAGGTGTTCCGCAAGATCCTCGAGTTCGTGCCGAACGATCAGGACGCGCTGCAGTTCCTCGGGCCTGCGGTCGCCGCGGCCTCGGCACCTCCGCCGCCGCGCGTCGCGCCGCCGGTGCAGGCGCGCGTCTCGCAGCCGATCCCCGCGGCGATTCGCGCCGGGGCCAGCGACGCGAAGTTCGGGCTGACCGGCGATCTGCCTTCGCTCGCCGGTCCGCCGTCGACGCGCATGACCGGCTCGATGCCGCTCGTCGACGAGCAGGCGCTGTCGGGCGCCGACTTCGCGCTGCCCGAGTACGACGACGCCGACTTCTCGGCGGACATGGAGCCGGCGCCGGATCCGCGCGCGATGTCGGCCGCCGGCGAGCGCCACGCCGAGGAGATCGCGAAGATCCTCGCGGAGACCGACGTGTACGTGAAGTACGGCCTGCACCAGAAGGCCGTCGATCACCTGCGCCGCGTGTTCGCGCTCGATCCGGAGAACGTCGAGGCGCACGAGCGGCTCAAGGACATCTTCATCTCGCAGGGCCGCGAGCAGGAGGCCGAGGTCGAGCTGCTCAAGCTCGCCGAGCTGGTCGCGAGCAGCGATCCGGATCGCGCCGAGGCGTATCTCCAGGAGCTGCTCGCGATCAACGGCACGCACACCGGGGCGTTCGAGCTCGCGCGGCGGTTCCGGCTGCGCGTCGCGCGGATGTCGTCGTCGGCGTCGCACGAGCTCGAGTACGCCGGCGGCGGGGTGGCCGCGGTCGACATCGAGCTCGACGATCTCGATCTGGTCGACGCGCCGCGCGGTGGCCATCGCGCGGTCGGCATCGCGCGGTCGCCCGGCAAGCTCGATGCGATCGACGACTTCGATCCCGACGAGCTGATCGGTGGGCGCGTGGCGAGTGGTAGCCCGGCGCCCGGCCGGCCGCCGCGCCCGCCGCACTACGAGTCCACGGATCACTTCGAGCTCGACTTCGCCCCTTCGCCGTCGCAGTCGACCCGCCAGATGACCCCCGAGCAGGTCGAGGCGCTCAACGCGCTGCCCGCCGAGGTGGACGATCCGGTGATCGTGGATCGCCCGCCGAGCTGGGCCGACGACGTGCATGGCCAGGCGCCGACGCGGTTCGACGCCGGCAACGCCGCGCTGCTCGACGCGGTGGAGCGCCAGCTCGATGACGCGCTCGGCGACGATATCGATGTCGAGGTCGCCGCCGAGCTCGCGAGCGCCGCCGGCGCCGAGGATCTGCCGTTCGATCCCGACGAGGCTCGCGCGTTCGATCGCGCGGTCGCCGCGCGCGCGCCCGCACCCGCCGCGGACTTCGACGACGGGCTCAGCGTGTCCGGGAGCTACGATCCGTACGCGACGGTGGATCCGACGGCGTCGCACACCGTCGATCCCAGCCTCGCCGCGGGCGGCCTGGACGAGCTCGATCCGCTCGATGGCACGCCGCGCACCGAGAGCTCGCTCGAGGACGATCTCGACGAGGCCGACTTCTACGCCGGCCAGGGCATGTACGCCGAGGCGATCGACGCGCTGCACGAGCTGCTGCGCCGCTACCCCAACCATCGCCTGATCCAGACCAAGCTGCGCGAGGTCGAGGCGCTCGCCCACGACGGCGCGATCGAGGTCGCGCCCGAGTCGATCGAGCACGAGCACGTGAGCGGCGGCACCGACGCGATCGATCTCGACGAGATCGAGGAGGTCGCGGCCGACGAGCTCGAGGAGATCCAGGACAGCGCGCCGGTCGGGATGGGCAAGCGCCGCCCCACCGTGATGCTCGAGAAGCCCGTCGACGAGGGCGACGCCGAGACCCACTACGATCTCGGCCTCGCGTACAAGGAGATGGGCCTGTTCGACGAGGCGATCAAGGCGTTCGAGAAGACGCTGCGCGCGCCGCAGCGCGAGGTGCAGTGCCGCGTGATGATCGGCATGTGCCAGCGCGAGATGGGCAATCCCACCGAGGCGATCCATCAGTTCAAGCAGGGCCTGCACGCCGAGCCGAGCGAGCGCGAGCGCCAGAGCCTCTACTACGAGATCGGCGTCACCTACGAGTCGCTCGGCGACTTCTCCGAGGCGCTGTACTACTTCGAGATGGTCATCAAGCGCGACCCCGGGTTCGCCGATGCCGCCACGCGCGCGCACGAGCTGCGGTCGCGCGGGATGCGCCCGAGCGAGCAGGACCTGTAGGCGGCGTCTCGGGGCGCGTCGGCAATCCGCGCGACGGGTGGTAAGGCTTGGCCATGGCGACGCGGATCGAAACCGACAGCATGGGCCCGATCGAGGTCGACGAGGCGCGCTACTGGGGCGCGCAGACCCAGCGATCGCTGCAGAACTTCCGGATCGGCGACGAGCGCATGCCGCGCGCGCTGATCGAGGCGCTCGCGATGATCAAGAAGGCGTCGGCGCGGGTCAACCACGAGCTCGGCCTGTTGCCCGCGGACAAGGCGGCGCTGATCGGCGCGGCGGCCGATGACGTGCTGCACGGCGCGCTCGCCGACGAGTTCCCGCTCGTGGTGTGGCAGACCGGCAGCGGCACGCAGACCAACATGAACGTCAACGAGGTGATCGCCGGCCGCGCGAACGAGGCCGCCGGACGGCCGCGCGGCGGCAAGAGCCCGATCCACCCCAACGACGACGTCAACCTGTCGCAGAGCTCGAACGACGTGTTCCCCGCGGCGATCCACATCGCGGTCGCGCTCGAGGTCGAGGCGCGGCTGCTCCCGGCGATCGGCCGGTTGCGCGACACCCTCGCCGGCAAGGCCGCGGCGTTCGCCGACGTGGTCAAGATCGGCCGCACCCACCTCCAGGACGCGACGCCGCTCACCGTCGGCCAGGAGATCAGCGGCTGGGTCGCGCAGCTCGATCTCGGCGCCGCCGCGGTGCGCGCGATGCTGCCCGCCGTCCACGAGCTCGCGCTCGGCGGCACCGCCGTGGGGACCGGGCTCAACGCGCCGCGAGGGTACGCCGAGCGGGTCGCGCGCGAGCTCGCCGCGCTGACCGGCCGGCCGTTCGTCACCGCACCGAACAAGTTCGCCGCGCTCGCCGGCCACGAGCCGCTCGTCGCGCTGCACGGCGCGATCAAGGCGCTGGCGACCGCGCTGACCAAGATCGCGAACGACGTGCGGTGGCTCGCCAGCGGGCCACGCAGCGGGCTCGGCGAGCTGACGATCCCCGAGAACGAGCCCGGCAGCTCGATTATGCCCGGCAAGGTCAACCCGACCCAGGCCGAGGCGCTGACCATGGTGTGCGCGCAGGTGATGGGCAACGACGTCGCCGTCGCGATCGGCGCGGCGAGCGGCAACTTCGAGCTCAACGTGTACAAGCCGCTGATCGCGCGCAACGTGCTGCAATCGATCCGGCTGCTCGGCGACGCGGCCGCGTCGTTCGACGAGCACTGCGCGCGCGGCATCGAGCCCAACCGCGCCGAGATCGAGCGCAAGCTGCACGGCAGCCTGATGCTGGTCACCGCGCTCGCGCCGCACATCGGTTACGACCGCGCCGCGCAGATCGCCAAGCACGCCCACCACACCGGGCGCTCGCTGCGCGAGGCCGCGCTCGAGCTCGGGCTGGTCAGCGAGGCTCAGTTCGACGCGTGGGTCCGCCCCGAGGACATGGTCCGCCCGACGTAGTGCCGGGCGCTCGGCGCGGCGCGGTCAATGCCGGCCGCCCAGCTGGAGCGCGAGGTTCGTCGCGGTGACCCGGTGGACGACCATCTTCACGGCGATCGGGCGGAACCCGTCGAACATCACCTCGAGCTCGTCGAGCCGGTCGAAGTGCAGCCGGTCGGCGGTGATCTGCATCGGCCCGAGCCGCACGTCCTTGAGCGTCGTATCGATGCTGCCGATCGTGCCGCGCAGCGCGCCCGGCCGCTGGTGGTTGATCGCGCCGGTGACCTGGAGATCGACCATGCCCGGCTGATCCTCGCCGCCGAACATGATCACGCCGCCGCCCGCCTCGAACGAGCGCGGCGCGACCAGCGACAGCGCCACATCGATCGCGTCGAGCGAGAGCGCTCGCAGCGTCTTGCGCTTCGCGTCCTCGCGGCGCGCCGCGGTGCGGAAATCCGCCAGCGAGCGCATCGGCACCCGGCCGAACGCCGCGAGCGCCGAGGCCTCCTCGTCCAGCCGCCACGAGATCAGATCGCGCGACGAGCCGACGATCGGCACCTTCCAGGTCACCGCGAGCTTCTTGTCGTCGTGCTTGATGTCGAGGAACGCGCCCTCGAGCCAGTCCAGGCTGTCCTCGAGCTTGCGGAAGTCGAGGCTGCCCTCGTGGATCGGCACCTTCAGCTGCTGGTCCAGCGTGCGCACGCCCAGCACCGGCAGATCGAGCACGACCTTGACCGTCAGGTGGATCCGCCCCGACAGGCTATCGAGGAAGCGCAGCCGGTCCTGGCGCAGCTCCTCCGTCGTCACCGCCACGTAGGTGCCCGTCGTCGCCGCCACGTAGGGGCCTGTCGTCGTCGTCGCCTCCGGCGGCTCGGTGCGCCCGAACGGCCCCTTGAGCATCAGCCGCATCTCCGCCAGCGAGGCGTGCGGCGCCACGATCTCGACCCCGTGCTCGCCGCGGGTCAGCCGCACGCCGCGCGGCATCTCGATCCGGTCCGCCGCGATCTCGATCCGCCCCGCGTCGTCGCGCATCCACGCCGCGCCCACCGAGGCCGCCTCGGCTGTCCAGCGCAGCGTATCGAGCCGCCCCTCCAGGCCCTCGAACAGCGCGTCCGCCGCGCTGTAGCTCGACGTGCCCGAGCGCCCCCGGAGGTCGCTCACCTCGGCGCGCGGGAACAGTAGTCGTCGCCCCGCTTCGTCACCGGAGTACCCGAAGCGTTGCACGGAGATGTCGGAGTCGACGCGATGACTCATCGGCCCGACGACTGTAGCCGCTCCACGGGTCGAGTGTCAGCGACGAGCCAGGTAGACTGCCGCTCGGAGGTCCGAGGTGAAGACGTTTGTGGTGATGGTCCTGGTGGTTGCCGGGTGCACGACGCGCAACCCCGAGTTCTGCGAGGCAACCGATGGTTGCGCTGATGGTTACCGGTGCGTCCTCGAGATCAAGACGTGCGTCACCGAGGCATGTGGAGATGGTGTGCTCGGTGATGACGAGCTGTGCGACGACGGCAACAACGCGAACGGCGACACCTGTAGCGGTGACTGCAAGGTCGCGACGTGCTTCGTGCCGGTTTCACATCCGTCCGTGCAAGCGGCGCTCGACGATGTCTCGTGCGCGATGGTGGGCGTCGCGGCCGGCACGTTCGAGGAGAACCTGACGATCTCGCGCGACGTCCGGGTGATCGGCGTCGGGACCGAGCCGACGATCCTCGACGGGCAACAGCGGGGGAGCGTGGTCACCGTCCTGTCGGGCGCGGTGGTGCTCGAGGATGTCGTGATCCAGAACGGACTCGCCACGGAAGGCGGCGGGATCCTCAACCATGGCTCGCTGACCCTTCGCGGGGTTCACATCGAAGGCAACTCGGCCCGAGCTGCGGTCGGGCGCGGGGGAGGCGTCTACAGCGACGGTGCCTCGCTCACCCTGGAGCAAACGACGATCTCGAACAACACCGCCTCGAGTGATGGAACGGGTAGCGCACCGGGCGCTGCTGGCGCGGGGCTCTATCAAGCAGGCGGGAGCGTCCAGATGGGTGGCGGAGCGATCACCTCCAACGCCATTCGCACCGCCACGGGAGTGAGTGGTTTTGTGGCGAAGGGCGCCGGCGTCGCCTCGGAGGGCGCCGCCGTGATCATGGAGGACGCGGAGGTTCGAGCCAACCAGATCGACATCGACGGCCACCCCGGGGACGCCCTCGCATATGGCGCGGGGATCCACCTCGCATCGGGCGGGTTGGCGCTGACGCGTTCCCGGATCGCGGACAACCGGGTCGTCGTTCGAGGCATGGGTGTCGAGGCGGCCGGTGCGGGCATTCATGCGACCGAGCTCTCGATGACGAACAGCGCGGTGCAGGGCAACACGATGCAGCTGTTCGGGGACGAGCGCGCGCTCGCGATGGGGGGTGGCATCTACTCGAGTGGGAACGCGGCGTCCACGCTCACGAGCTCGACGGTACGCGCGAACGAGATCGTGCTCCAGTGTCCCGTGGAAGGTCAGGTTGCCATGGGTGGAGGGATCATGCTGGAGGGGCTCGGTAGCCTGACCCTCAGCGGCACGAAGATCGATGACAATCGGCTGACCGCGCCCGGCGTGGAACACTCCGCGAAAGGGGGTGGGATCGCGTGGCAACCGAGTCAGATCGGCAACTCGGGCAAGCTGACGATCGTGAGATCGACGCTCGCTTCGAACGTGGTGACCTCTTCGTCTGCACTGGGCGTAGGCGCGTTCATCCGGCTTCGCTCCCCGGGCCACGAGGTCTCGATCTCGCAGAGCACCCTCCACCACAACCAGGGAGAAGCGGTGGAGGCTGCCTGGGGCGGAGGCGTGTTCTACGAGGCGCTGCACCCCAACGGGGTGAACGAGCTCTTGGTGGTCAACAGCACCCTCTCGGGGAACACCATCCGCTCGACTGGAACCTCGGCCGGTGGTGGGTTGGCAGCGCGCGTGTTGATCCACAACGGCGGACGGATCCGCGTGGCCAGCTCGACGGTGACGCTGAACTCGGCCAGCGGTAGCCAGCGCGCCAGCGGTGGCGTCGACGCCTCGCAGGAAGCCGAGGTCGTTCTCGCGAATTCGATCGTGGCGGCGAACTCCGGCACGAGCAGGGACCTGCAATGCGACGATCCCGGGGCCACGCTTTCGCTCGGATACAACCTGTTCGGAACGACGAACGGATGCGCGCTGTCCACGGTCCTCGGGGACCAGGTGGGCAGCCCGCTGATGCTCGAATCACTCGCGGACAATGGAGGGCCGACGTGGACGCACGCCCTGCTGGCCGGCAGCGCGGCGCTCGATGCTGCCAATCCCCAGGGGTGCGTCGGACCGGACGGGGTGCTCCTCACCGAGGATCAGCGCGGCATGCCGCGCGTGACCAATCTCCGGTGCGACATCGGTTCGTACGAGCGTTAGCGCGCCGCGCCGCTCCGCGAGGGCGCGACCTCGCGAGGCTCAGAGCGGCGTCTGGCCCGCGTTGAGCGCGCCCCAGGTCTGCGCCGCGCCAGCGCCGGTCGTCCAGTCGGCGTTGTCGTTGTCGTCGGTGTTGTCGAGCCGCTGGAGCGACGTGCCGGTGCGCGAGGTGCCGGTCCCGGCCAGGTTGTTGACCGCGGCCGCGCGGAACGTGGTGTTGTCGTAGCTCGCCATCGCAGGCGACCACTGGTTAACCGCCGCCACCTGAGCCGCCGACGTGAGCGTATCTCCGGCGACGTTCGCCGTGGTGGTATCCGCCGCGAACAATGCATCGATGATGTCGCCCGCCGCGTTGTAGAGCGTGAACACGTTGGTGGTCGCGGTAAGACCGCTGCTCGTGGAGTACCAGTCGAACGCCGTGTCGTAGTTCGCGGCGAACATGCTCGCCGGCTGCTGGTTCGTCGCGGTGGTTTCCGAGACTGCGCCGCCCGGGTTGCACGACGCGTTTCCAGAGTTGAGGTGGATGACGATGAGGTCGTTCGTGGCCGCGGTGAACGCGGGGAACTCGAGCAGCGTAGTCGCGCGCTGGTTGATCTTGAACCCGGTCATCGTGCCGCCCGACACGACGCGCAGCTCGATCAGGTCGCAGCCGTTGGTGATGTTGGCGTTCAGCTCGTTGATCCGCACCACCGCCGGCGTGACGAAGCCGCCGAACATCGCGGTCGCCGTGGCCACCGCGGAGCCCTGCAGGTCCTTCACCGTGTTCGCGACCGTGGCGGTGTAGGTCGTGCCGGCCGTCTGGGCGCCCGTCGTCACCGTGACCGTGCG
Source organism: Kofleriaceae bacterium (assembly GCA_051952595.1). Classification (GTDB taxonomy): domain Bacteria; phylum Myxococcota_A; class Polyangia; order Haliangiales; family Haliangiaceae; genus JABFXX01. The sequence continues at coordinate 8,537 of JBQCJR010000173.1, read as the reverse complement.
GCCCGCGACCGTGGCGGCCGAGGCGACCAGGCCGTTGTCGAACGTGAACTGCGAGCCATCGGCCATCACGCTCGTCGCGAGCACGTTGCGATCGAAGGTGATCCGCACCGAGGTCGACGACAGCGCCGACGCGCCGACGACGTTGGGCGCCGGGCAGGTGAGCTGCAGCTCGGACGCCGAGTACACGCCGATCTGCGCCTGCGCGTTGAACCGGCCAAACGGCACGGCGGTCGCGGTCGCCTGACAGGTCTCGACCAGGTCGATCGCGTCGATCAGCGTGGCCGGGAACCGCAGCTGCATGTTGTTGTCACCGGAGACCCCGGCCGTGGTCAGGATCGAGCGCTGGAACCCCGAGCCGCTCGCCGCGAACGCCCCGAGCGTGCCGGTCACCGTCACCAGCTCGCTGTCGTAGTTGTCCAGCGCGGTCACCAGGTCGTTCGCCGCCGAGACGTTCTGGACCAGCGCGGCGACGTTTGCACCCGTGGAGGTGCGCGCGTAGCCGGTGATCGCCTGGGCACGGCGCTGCATGGCCACCGTGCCCATCGTGGTGATCTGGAAGCTGACCACGTCACCGACCGCAGGGGCCGGGGTGAGGGTCGTGGGGTCGACCGAGACGAACAGCGCTGGGCCGTTCTGCTCCGCCTGGATCGTGAAGCCGGCCGGATCGTTCGTCGTGCTGCCGATCTGCGGCTTGAGGTACGTCACCGTCACGCCGACGATGTCGAGCGACAGACCGGTGCCGTCGGGCGTCGCGCGCGCCTCGACGATGCCGTTCGGCACCGGCGGCGCGTCGGTCGGCGCATCCGGCTCGTCCGGCGCGTCGATCGGCGCGGGCCCATCGGTGCCCGTCTTGGCATCGGGCTGGTTGCTGGAATGGTTGTCACCACATGCGGTGAACGCGAAGAGCGCGAGGACGGCCGGCAGCTTGCGCATGATTCTCCTTGCCGCGGTCATACATCAAAGCTCCGCGGCGCCAAACACCAGATGCGCCAAAGCCCGGCTCGCTGTGTGACGGCCAGGTGACGACCGCCTCGGTCAGAGCGGCGTCTGCCCCGCGTTGAGCTTTCCCCAGGTGGACGGCAGCCCCGGCCCGGTGGACCAGTCCCCCTTGTCGTTGTCGTCCGTATCGTCGAGCCGCTGGATCGAGGTGCCGGTGCGCGTGGTGCCGGTCGCATCGAGCTCTGTGACCGCGTGCATGTGGAACGTGGCGCCGGTGTAGGAGGCGAGCGCCGGCGACCACTGGTTCATCATGCCAACGAGCGCCGCGGACGCGTCGGTGTACGAGCTCGTCGTCGTCGCGGTGGGATCGTTGGTGACGAACAGCGCGTCGACGATCTGCCCCGCGGGGTCGCGGATCGTGAGCACGTTGCCGAGGCTACTGGTCGAGATCCCGGTGTACCAGTCGAGCGCCGAGTCGTAGTTCGCGCCGAACATCGACGACGGCTGCTCCGATTTCGAGGTCGTCTCGGAGATCGAGCCCCCCGGGTTGCACGAGACCTCCTTGAAGTGGAGCACGATGAGCTCGTTGGTCGAGACGGAGAGCTCGGGGACCTCGAACAGCACGTTCTCGCGCTGCATGATCGTGAAGCCCGCCATGCTACCGCCGGACACCACACGCATCTCGAGCAGGTTGCAGCCGTCGACGATGTTCGCGTTGAGCTCGTTGAACCGGACCACCGCGCGCGTGACGAACGCGGGGAACGGCGTCGCGTTGGGCAGCACGACGCCGCTGCCGAGCGCGTCCGTGACGGAGCTCGCGACGGCGCCAGTGTAGGTGGTGCCCGGAAGCTGTGGGGTCGTGGTCACCACGACCGTGCGTCCGCTCACGGTGGCCGCGGTCGCGACGAGGCCGTGGTCGAACGTGAACTGCGAACCGTCCGGCAGCACGCTCGATGCGAGGATCCGTCGATCGAACGTGAACCGCACCGACGTCGCGGACAGCGTGACCGCCTCGGCCACCATCGGCCGCCAGCAGTGCGAGAGCTGGATCTCGGAGGCCGAGAACACCTGGATCTGGATCCCGTCTCGAGCTCGACCCACCGGAACCCCGGAGGCCGTCACGCGGCAGGTATCCATGGCGTCGACCTCGTCGATCAGCGTGGCCGCGACGCGGAGCTGCAGCTGGCTCGGTGCCGAGACCGCCGCGGTCGAGAGCTGCGCACTCTCGGTCCCGGCCGAGAGGTCGCGGCCGAAGGTGCCGAGGTCTCCGGTGACGGTCACCAGCTCGGCGTCGTACTCGTCCGTCGGCACGGCCAGGTCGGCCGCGTTCGAGACATCCTGGATCAACGCGCCGACCTCCGCCCCCGTCGCGGTGCGCACGTACTTCGTGATCTCCTGCGCGCGGCGCTGCAGCTCCACTGTCCCCATCGTGTAGATCTCGAAGCTCACGACGTCGCCGACGGCGGGCGGCGGCGTGAGGGTCGCCGGATCGACCGAGACGAACAGCGCCGGGCCCTCGCGGTCGACTTGCACCGTGAATCCGGCAGGCGCTGTCGTGCCGAGCCGCGGCCGCACGTGCGTGACGATGACATCGGTGATCGGGAGCTCGAGCCCCGAGGCATCGAAGGAGGCGCGCGCCTCGGCGATCCCGTTCGAGCGCGGCGCGTCGATCGAGTCCGGAACCACGTCGGGAGCGTCGGCGGGGGCACCGTCGGGCTGTGCTCGGGACGGAGAACCACATCCGACGAGCGACAGCAGCGCGAGGACGAGCCAACCCCAGGCTCTCCTCGAAACGTCAGAGCGGCGTCTGTCCTGCATTGAGCTTTCCCCAGGTCTCCGGCAGGCCGGGCCCTGTGGACCAGTCGGCCTTGTCGTTGTCGTCGGTGTCGTCGAGCCGCTGGATCGACGTGCCGGTGCGCGTGGTGCCGGTCGCGTCGAGATCTGCGACGGCGTGCATGTGGAACAGCGCGCCCTCGTACGAGGGCAGGGCGGGCGACCACTGGTTCGCCATGCCGACCAGCGCTGCGGCCGAATTGTTGAGCGGATTCGTGCCGGTCGCGGTGGGATCCTGGGTGACGAACAGCGCGTCGACGATCCCGGCGGGATCCCTGATCGCGAGCACGGTGTACTGGGTACCGAGCGAAACGTCGGAGTACCAGTCGAGCGCGGAATCGTAGTTCGCGGGGAACATCGATGACGGCTGCTCGGACATGGAGGTCGTCTCGGAGATCGATCCGCCCGGGTTGCACGACGCCTGCCTGAGGTGGACCACGATGAGGTCGTTGGTCGCGACGGTGACATCGGGAGCGTAGAGGAAGGTGCCACCGCGGGTCGTGAGCTCGAACCCCGCCATGCTGCCGCCGGACACCACGCGGAGCTCGAGCAGGTTGCAGCCGTCGGCGATGTTCGTGTTGAGCTCGTTGATCCGGACGACGGCGCGCGTGACGTGCCCGGGGAACGTCTTCGCGTTGGGCAGCACGACGCCACTGCCCAGCAGATCCGTGACGGAGCTCGCGACAACGCCGGTATACGTGGTGCCGCGGAGCTGTGGCGTCGTGGTCACCGTGACGGTGCGTCCGCTCACGGTGGCCGCGGTCGCCGTCAGCCCGTGGTCGAACGTGAACTGCGAGCCATCGGGCAACACGCTCGATGGGAGCACCCGGCGATCGAACGCGAACCGCACCGAGGTCGCGGACAGCGTGACTGCTTCGACCACGTTCGGCGGCCAGCAACCGGAGAGCTGGAGCTCGGAGGCCGCGTACGCCTGGAGCTGCACCTGTTCGTCCGTTCGGCCGAGGGGCACCCGGGACACGGTGACGCGGCAGCCCTCCACGGCGTCGACCTCGTCGGCTACCCCGTCGGTGACGCGCAGCTGTAGGTTGTCGTTCGCTGCGGGGATCGCGGGGGTAGCGATCCACGAGTATTTGAAGCCGTTGAAGGAAGGGTCGAAACCAGCGAGGCCGCCGGACATCGTTACCAGCTCGGCATCGTAGTCCTCGATCGCGCTGAGCAGATCGGTCGCGTTCGAGACGTCCTGGAGCAGCGCGTCGACATCCGCCCCGGTCGCCGTGCGGACGTAGTTCGTGATCTCCTGCGCGCGCCGCTGCCGCTCCACGGTTCCCAGCGTGTAGATCTCGAAGCTCACGACGTCGCCGACCGTGGGCGGCGGGGTGAGGGTCGCTGGATCGACCGAGACGAACAGCGCAGGTCCTTCCCGGTCGACCTGGATCGTGAAGCCCGCGGGGCCTTCGGTCGAGTTGCCGATCCGCGGTCGCACGTGCGTGACGATGACATCGGTGATCGGGAGCTCGAGACCCGAGGCATCGAAGGAAGCGCGCGCCTCGGCGATGCCGTTCGAGCGCGGCGCGTCGATCGCGTCTGGTTCGTCGGGCACGTCGGGCGCGTCGCTCGGCGCGGCGTCCGGCTGGGTTCGCGCGGGTGGAGCACACGCGGCGAACGCCACCAGCACGACGAGGACGACCGACAACAAGCGCATGACCCCTCCAAGGATCGGTCATACCGCAATCCCGGGAGGACCGGCCGGGAGATCAGCCGCGCCGCGCGAGCGCCTGGACGTCCTCGGGCGTGTCGACGTCGACCGCGCCCCCCGGCCAGTCGATCACCGCGACCTCTGCCGAGCGGAGGAGGGCCCCGGCGCCGCGGTCGCCCTCGAGCCGGGAGAGCTCGTCCCAGCGCGACTGATCGAACACCGCCGGCGCGCCGATCACGTCGTCGAACCGCGAGCCCACGGCCGGCGCGCCCGCCAGCCAGGCATCGCGCAGCGCGGCGAGGTGCGTGGTGGTGAGCAGCGGCTGATCGGCGAGCGCGAGCAGCAGCGCATCCGCGCCCTGGTCGCGCGCCCACTGCACCGCGGCGCGGATCGACGAGGCGACGCCCTCCTGCCAGCCCTTGTTCTCGATCCGGGCCACCCGTAGGTCGCCGAGCGCCGCCGAGATCTCCGCCGCGCGCGCGCCGACCACCACGCCCACCGGCCCCGCCTCGAGCGCCGCGCACGTCTCGGCGATCCGGCGGACCAGCGGAACCCCCTCGAGCTCGACCAGCTGCTTGGGCCGGCCGAGCCGGCGCGACGCGCCCGCGGCGAGCACCGCCGTCGCGAGCCGGGAGTGGAGCGGCCGGGCGCGCGCCCGCAGCGAGCCGCCTCGCGTCCCGCGCCCGGTCGCCTGCACCTCGCCGACGATCGCCATCGCGATCTGCTCCGGCGTCTCGGCGCCGAGGTCGAGCCCGATCGGCGCGTGCAGCCGCGGATCGTCCGGGCGCCGGCCCAGCTCGGCGAGCAGCGCGCGGGTGCGCCGCGCCGGGCCGAGCACCCCGATGTAGCGGGCGCGCGAGTCCAGCGCCATCGCGAGCGCGGCGCGATCGCGGTCGAGCTGGTGGTGCATGATCGCGACCGAGGCGTCCGCCGCGGCGTCGATCCTCGCCGCCAGCTCGTCGAGCGAGCTGCCCGTGGCCAGCGCGAGGTCCGCGGCGAGGAACCGCGAGCGCTCGCGGATCGCCGCGTCCGCCACCGTGACCCGGAAGCCGATCGACTTGGCCAGCGAGACCACCGGCACCGCGTCGTGCCCGCTGCCCAGCACGAACAGCTGCGGCGACGGCGCGATCGCCTCGACCAGCGCGGTCACCCCCAGCTCGCCGAGCTCGACCACACCCGCCGGCCCGCCGGCGATCCGCGCCAGCGCTGCTCGGATCTCCGGATCCACGACCGGTCGCGCCAGCTCGCAGCGCGGCCCCACGGCGAGCCGCTCGCCCACCGTCGCGGCCGCAACCGTCGAGCGGATCACCGTGACCAGCGTGCCCGTGGTCTCGCGCGCGAAGCACGCGCGGGCGAACGCGAGCGCGTCGTGATGCGCGCCCGGCGCGACCCCCTCGAGCAAGACGTCCACCACGCCGTTGCAGCCCAGCCCCACGCTCCACGGCTCGCCGTCGTCGGAGGTCGAGTCATAGGTGACCACCACCGCGCCGTCGCGCGCGCGGTGCGCGCCGCGCAGCATCACGTCGCCCTCGAGACATCCGCCGCTCACGCACCCCGAGATCCAGCGATCCCCCGCGACCAGCATCCGCGCGCCCGGGCGGCGGTACGACGAGCCCGATACCCGCACCACGGTCGCCAGCAGGTACGGCGCGCCTTCGTTCGCCAGGGTCGCCGCGGCGTGGGCGATGCGCTCGAGCTCGTTCATGCGGCACCAGCCCACACTCTACCCATCGCGGCTCGCACGACATCGGGAGTGCGCGAATCTACACGTGTTCGTGTGCGATCGAACAGGCCAGTGGTCACCGGCGCACACTCGCGTGTCCCAGTGCCGTGATTGCCAATCTGGATCTCGCCACTCTCGGATCGAGGTGCCCGCGCAGGCCTGTGGTCGGGCGCGGTCAGGTCTTGCGACCCGCCGCGCGCGCCCAGCCCGCGCGGATCGCCTCGCGGAACCGGTCCCAGGTGCCCGGCTGGCGCTCCTCCCAGGTCGCCCGCGCGTCCACCTCGGCGATCGTCCAGTCTCCACCCGGGCCCGCCGTCCGGTAGACCCGCTCGCCGAACTCGTACGCCGGTGCCAGGTCGCGGATCTCGTAGCCCGGCCCGTACTCGCGCTCGAAGTGCGTCTTGTAGGGCGCGACATCGAACGCCCGCTCGGCCGGCAGGCTCGACACCTGGACGTCGGTGTGGCGCAGGGTGTCGTTGATCCGTTCGACCCGCTCCGTCCGGTCCTTGTGGATGCGGATCTCTTCCACCACGTGCGCGCGCTTGATGATGACTGGCTCCTCGGAGGTCGCCTCCATGTCGAACGCGCGGTCGCGGAACGCCTCGTCGCGTGGATCGACCGTGCGATCGACCACGTTGCGCTCGATCGTCACGCGCTCCTCGCGGATCGTGACCGTCTTCTCGATCGGCACCTCACGGACGCGCGTCGAGACCCGGACCCCGCCCGCATCGACCTCGCGCTTGGCTACCCGCAGCTCTTCTTCGACCACCGGGATCACGATGTCGTCGCGGCCGTCGCCGCGCAGCTCGCGCTCGCTCTCGAGCTTCGCCCGCTGGCGCGCGCTCTCCACATCGCGCGTCTCCTGTTCCTGTTGTGTCCTCATCGCCTGACTCCTTGCAGCTCCGCGTCCGGCGGCAGCTGCGTGATGTCCGCGTCCGTATGGCGGACCGTGTCGCGGATCCGCTCGACGTGCTCCTCGGCCATCCTGCGGAGGTGGATCTCCTCGACCACGTGCGCCTGCTTGTCGACCACCGGCAGCTCCGCCTTGGAGCTCATCTCGACCATCTCGTCATGCAGGAACCGCTCCGCGTCGCTGTCCGCAATTGGCCGGTCCACCCGCATGCGCTCCACCTGGACATGCTCCTCGCGCAGCACCACTTCCTGCGTGATCGGCTCGGAGATGATGTGGGTCTCGAGGTGGACGCCGCCCGCCGAGAACTGCCGCTTGCTCACCTCGAGCTCCTCGTCTGCCAGCTGAAGGACGAAGTCCTCCGTCACCGTCTTGCAGATCGGAACCTCGGTCGCCGCTGCGGCCGCCGGTCTCGCCACCCGCGGCGGCATCTTCTCCGCCTCGGTCGCGCCCTTCGTCGGGCCGGTCGGTGCCGTCGCGAAGGCCGGCGAGGTCGTGGACCGCTCGGTGATCTCCGGCTGCTGGAGGTTCGCTTCCGGAGGGATCTCCGCCACCTTCGGCTTCGCCGCCTGCTCGGCCAGGCGTTCCGTCGGGCGCTCCTCCGCGCGTACCGTCGGGCGCTCGACCTCGCGTTCGGGCGCGCGTTCGGCCAAGCGTTCGGTCTCGCGCTCTTGCATGCGCTCCGCTTCGCGCTCCGCCGTGCGCTGCTCCGGGCCCGGCCCCGGCGCCGGGACCGCGGACAGCTTCGCCGGGCCCATGTCGCGCACGCCCGCCTGCAGGATCAGCACTCGGTCCCCGATCACGAGGTCGTGCGCCGACAGCCGCGCCCCGTTCTCCAGCACGACCTCGGTCACGAACTGCGACTCCGGGTCGACCATCAGCTCGGCCACCGTGCCCCGCTGCCGCCCGTTCAGATCCTGGAGTGGCCATCCACGGATGTCATCGCTGTCGCGATCCAGCTCCCACTTCGAGAGCTTGGTCTTGTTCCGTTCCATCTCGTCCTCCTGATTCGTGGTGCGCAGGTCGCGGCCGGGGCGCGCTCACCTCGCCGATTCCGTGCGTGGCTGGTTTGGAGTCTGGTCCGGCATCGCCGACGGCACCTCGCGCGTCCGGGTCGTCGTCGTCTCGTGCGTCGTCCGGTTCCGCAGCAACGCCCAAGCCGCCAACGCCACCGCGATGAGCCCCAGCACCCACGGCCAGACCGAGCGCCTCTGGCGATGGGCATGGATCTCGTCCACCCGCCGAGTACCCTCGCGAATCGTCTGTTCAGCCTGATACGCCATATCGGATCTCCTCCGGTCACTCCCGGTTGCAGCGATCGCGCCACGTTGCGGAAGCAGGGCGCGGCTGTCGGCGCGCGGCGCAGAGCGCGGCAGATGGCGTCGGGAACGGCGGCAGACGTGAGGCGACGTGAGGCGGAGGTGGGGCGGAGGTGGGGCGGAGATCGGCGCGAGGTGCGCGCGATCGTCATCGGG
>JBQCJR010000172.1:0-16820 GCA_051952595.1 Kofleriaceae bacterium | reverse complement strand
CGAGCGGCGAGCGCGGGCCCGGGGAGCGCGGCTTCCCCCGCGGGCCTCCACCGCCTCGCCGGGCTCGGCGCGCGGCTCGGCGATGGTGGCGATCGCCGTGCCGACCTCGGCCGCCGCGGCGGCCTCCTCGGTCATCTCCTCGGTGGCGCGGCCACCGGCGAACAGGCCGACCAGCGCGCGGCGCAGCATCACCGGCTCGAGGTCGCGGGCGATCGAGCCCTTGAAGCACAGCGAGATCTCGCCGCGCTCCTCGGAGACCACCACGGCGACCGCGTCGGTGTCCTCGGTGATCCCGAGCGCGGCGCGGTGGCGGGTGCCGAACTCCGGGCCGAGGTCCGTGGCGCGCGACAGCGGCAGGAGCGCGCGCGCGAGCTCGATCCGGCGGTTCTTGCCGATCACGACCGCGCCGTCGTGCAGCTCGTTGTCCTTGACCGGCACGAACAGCGAGACCAGCAGCTGGCGCGACAGCGCGCCGTCGATCTTCGTCGCGTCGTCCACGAACTCCTCGAGCGCGGCGTCGCGTTCGAACACGATGATCGCGCCCATCCGCGCGCGGGCGAGCTGGGCGGTCGCGGCGACGACCTCGTCGACCACGTGGGTGGTCTCCTGCTTGCGGCCGAACGGCATCACGTTCTGGCCGATCCGGCCGAGCGCGCGCCGGATGTCCTGCTGGAACACGACGATGATCAGGATGATGAAGTACGAGATGAAGTTGTCGAGCAGCCACGACACCGTCGACAGCTCGAGCCGCTCGGCGACGAAGAACGCCGCGCCGACCAGCACGATGCCGACGATCATCTGCGCGGCGCGGGTGCCGCGGATCGTGAGCAGCAGGCGGTAGATCAGGTAGTAGACCAGCGCCACGTCGACCACCGTGGTGGCGACGGTTCCGACGGTGAGCCCGTCGAACCACTGGTTGAGCGACGCGATCATGACAGCCGTCGGGCGCGAGCTCGCGCGACGACGAACCGCGCTACGCCCTGCTTGTCTGGTGTACACCGCGAGCCCCGCCCTGGGCAACGCAACGTTGCGGCCCTGCGCGCGACGATGTGTCCGTGCGCCGGTGCCCGCTCTCTCGGAGGCGCGGCGACGAACCCGTCGGCCTCGCCTGCGCGGAGGCGAGGTTGTTTCACGACCGCTAGAGCCGCGCGTCGACGGCGAGCGCGGCGCGCAGCGCGGCGACGTCGTGGACCCGCAGGACCCGCGCGCCGCAGCGCACCGCCCCGAGACACGCGACGGTGGACGCGACATCGAGCGTGCGCGGCGCCGGAGCGCCACCAACCACCCGGCGGAGGAATCGCTTGCGGCTCGGCCCGATGACCACCGGGCGGCCGACGGCGCGACCGAGGTCACCGGCGTGCCGGATCAGGTCCAGGTTGCCCTCCGGATTCGCGCCCTTGCCGAACCCGAGGCCCGGATCGATCCACGCCCGTGCGCGGACCGCGGGGGCCAGCACGGCGAGCCGATCCGCGAGCTCTCCGGCGACCTCGGCCCACGGGATCCTCGCGTCCTCCCCGGCGCGCTCGCGGCCGAACACCTCGGAGAGGTTGTGACCGCGCAGGTGGCCGGCGATGTACGTCGCGTCGAGATCGGTGAGCGCCGCGGCCATCGCCGGATCGAACAGCCCACCCGAGACGTCGTTGACGATCGACGCGCCGGCCGCGACCGCGGCGCGCGCGACCGCGGCCTTCGTGGTGTCGATCGAGACCGTGGCTCCCGCGGCGGCGAGCGCCTCGATCACCGGCACCACCCGGCGCAGCTCCTCGGCGGCGTCGATCTGCATCGCGCTCGGGTTGGTGGCCTCGCCGCCGACGTCCAGGATGTCCGCGCCGTCGGCGCGCAGCACCAGGCCGTGCTCGATCGCCGAGGCCGGCTCGAAGTACGCGCCGCCATCCGAGAACGAGTCCAGTGTGACGTTGACCACACCCATGATCAGCGGCGGCAGCCGGAGCCGCAGGGTGTGGCTGTGCAGCGGAGAGCCCTCGCGCAACCGCTCGCGCTCGCCGGTATCGACGAACCCGCGATCGAGGTACAGCTGCCGGGCCGCGTCGTTCCCCTCCGTGACCTGGAGCACGACGTCGAGCACCGCCTGGCTGCGCGCCCATGCGAGCGCGGCATCGACCAGCGCGCGCCCGGCTCCCGCGCCGCGGGCCTCGGGGGCGACCCACATCGCGTAGAGGTTCGCGTGGCCAGCATCGGGCTCGAGCACCACGACCGCCATCCCGACCGCCGCACCATCGCGCTCGGCGACCAGCTGGACCACCTCGGGCCGCGGATCGAGGAGCCCGCGCCAGTAGCGCTCGGGCTGAGCGCTGGCCTCGGCGAGCGTCTGCCGGAACGCGTCTGGCGCGTCGGCCAACGCACGCAGCCGGACATCGCGCAGGGACTGCCAGTCCTGCGGGACTGCCTTCCGGATCTGCATGCCGATGCCATAACACGGCCCTCTGAGAAGGCCGCTGGCATCGCGCGATCGGGCCGAGACCGGCCGAGGCCGGTTAGGCCGGCTCGGGCGACGGGTCTTTTTTGCCCGGCAGGATCGACGGGGGCAAGATCGACGGGCGCTTGCGGCCCTCCTCGGCGTCACCGCTCGAGGCATCGAGCCGCTTCTTCGCGGCGGCCGACAGCGGGCGCTCGATCTTGCCGCCGCGCAGCAGGGTATCGATGTCGTCGCCGTCGATCGTCTCGTACTCGAGCAGCGCCTCGGCGATCTGCTCGAGCTCCTTGCGGTGATCCGTGAGGATCTTCACCGCGCGCTCGTACTGGTGCATCACGATCCGCCGGATCTCGGCGTCGATCCGCATCGCGGTGTCCTCGCTGAGCTGCGACCCACTCGAGAAGTCGCGGCCGAGGAACACCTCCTGCTTGCCGCTCGAGAAGTTCAGCGGGCCGAACTCGTCGCTCATGCCCCACTCGGTCACCATCGACCGGGCGAGCTCGGTGGCGCGCTCGATGTCGTTGCCGGCGCCGGTGGTCTTCTGACCGAACACGACCTCCTCGGCGACGCGGCCGCCCATCAGGATCGCGATCTGGTTGAGCGCGAACTCGCGGGTCATGCTCAGCCGGTCCTCGGGCGGCAGCGGCTGGGTGACGCCCAGGGCGCGGCCGCGCGGGATGATCGTGACCTTGTGGACCGGATCGGCCTCGTCGCCGGCGAACCGGGCGACCAGGGCGTGGCCGGCCTCGTGGACGGCGGTGGTGCGCTTCTCCTTCTCGGAGATGATCATCGAGCGCCGCTCGGCGCCCATCAGCACCTTGTCCTTGGCCTCCTCGAAGTCCTCCATCTCGACCTTGTCCTTGTCGCGGCGAGCCGCGATCAGGGCGGCCTCGTTGACGAGGAACTCAAGGTCGGCTCCGGAGAACCCGGGCGTGCCGCGGGCGAGGACCTCGAGGTCGACGCCGCTGATCGGGACCTTGCGGGTGTGGACGCCGAGGATGCCCATGCGGCCGCGCAGATCCGGGCGCGGGACGACGATCCGGCGATCGAAGCGGCCGGGGCGAAGCAGCGCGGGATCGAGCACGTCGGGGCGGTTCGTGGCGGCGATGATGATCACGCCGTCGTTCGACTCGAAGCCATCCATCTCGACGAGCAGCTGGTTGAGCGTCTGCTCGCGCTCGTCGTGACCGCCGCCGAGGCCGGCGCCGCGGTGGCGGCCGACCGCGTCGATCTCGTCGATGAAGATGATGCACGGGGCGTTCTTCTTGCCCTGCTCGAACAGGTCGCGGACGCGGCTCGCGCCGACGCCGACGAACATCTCGACGAAGTCCGATCCGGAGATCGAGAAGAACGGCACGCCGGCCTCGCCCGCGATCGCGCGCGCGAGCAGCGTCTTGCCGGTGCCCGGCGGGCCCATCATGAGGACGCCCTTGGGGATCCGGCCGCCGAGGCGGGTGAACTTCTTGGGATCCTTGAGGAAGGCGATGATCTCCTCGACCTCGTCCTTGGCCTCCTCGACGCCGGCGACATCCTTGAACGTCACGCGGTTCTGGTGGTCGGAGAGCAGCTTGGCCTTCGACTTGCCAAAGCTCATCGCCTTGCCGCCGCCCGACTGGAGCTGGCGCATGAACAGGAAGAAGATGCCGACGAGCAGCAGCATCGGCAGCCACCACACGAGCACCTGGGGCCAGATGCTCGACTCGTCCTTCGACTTCACCGAGTACGGGATGTTGGCCCCGTAGATCTCGTTGACGATCGTGCCGGGGAACTCGGCGTAGACGACCCGCTTGGTCGGGTCGCTCTTCATCGTCACGACGTAGCGTGCGTCGTCATGCCCGCGCGGCTCGGCGCGGACGCTCTCGATCTTGGCCGCCTCTTCCTTGTTGACAAGGAGGCTGCGGAACGCCGTGACGTCCAGCTCCTTCTCCTTGCTCGAGCTGTCGGTGAACATCGAATAGATGCTCACGAACATGAGGATCAGGATCGCCCAGATCAGGATGGTCTTGTGGGATTGGCGCAACTCGGATTCCGGGGGGTCGGAGAGATTTGCCTTCTAGCATGCGGCCTTTGCCTGTGGTTGCAAAGCCGAATGTTTGTCAAAAACCCCCACCTGTTCGGGGGGTACGTGGTGCGAGCGTCTCTGGTTCACCGTGTGCGATCCCGACATGTTCGGCCCACACGATCGCGCCGCTCGTGGTCCGCACCAGGACCCGCGCACACGCGCGAGCCGCGCGCGGAACCTTCGCGTCGATGAACAGGTCGGACAGCTTGCGCGACCGACCCTTGAGCCGAGCGGGCTTCATGCGGTCCCCCGCCTGCCACGCGCGCAGCAGATAGGGCCCCTCGGGAGCGATCAGCGGCGCGGGCGCTTCGTGAGGCGCCGCGATCGCGAGCGCGCCGTAGCTGCGGACCGCGCGCCCGCCCGGCAGATCGATCGCGATCTCGCCGCGATCCGCCGCGCTCGCGAGCCGATCGAGCGCGTCGAGGTGACCGGCGTCATAGTCGAGCCCCGCGGCTTCGAGCGCGAGCGACAGGGCGCGCTTGCGGATCGCCGCCGGCTGGCGCGCGAGCGCGGCGCAGTCGATCGGGAACCGCGCGAACGGCGCCGCCAGCGCGTCGATCACCACGAGCCACTCCCCCGCCGATCGCGCGAGCTGGGTCAGAGCGCGGTCGACGTGGGGGTTCTCCTGGCGGAGCCGTGGCAGCAGCTCGTGGCGGACCCGGACCCGCGCCAGCCGCAGATCGTCGTTCATCGGGTCGTGCCACACCGGGAGCGCGCGCGCGGCGATCCGGCGATCGATCTCGGCGCGCTCGATCGCGAGCAGCGGGCGCACGTAGCGGCCGCGCCGCGCCGCGATCCCCGCGAGCCCCGCGGGCCCGGTGCCGCGCAGCACCCGGAGCAGCACGGTCTCGGCCTGATCGCGCGCGGTGTGGCCGATCAGCACCGCGGCCAGGCCGAGTTGGTCGGCCAGGCGATCGAGCGCGGCGTAGCGGGCCTCGCGGGCGGCGGCCTCGATCGAGGCGCGCGCGGGGACCTCGACCCGCTCGACCACCGCCGCGGCGCCCCGCCCTCGCACCCACGCCGCGACCTCGCCGGCGAGCTGCGCGCTGTGCGGCTGGAGGCCGTGGTCGATCGTCAGCGCGATCACCCGGGCGGCGCCGGCGACCTCGATCGCCGCATCGAGGAGCGCGATCGAGTCGGCGCCCCCCGAGCACGCGACGCCGTACACCCCGGGGCCGATCGCGGCCAGCTCCCGCGCCACCGCCGCGGCGATCGGGTCCGGTCGGGTCGGCGCGGGCTTGCCCATCGGCCGGCACCGTACCAGCCCCTCGCGCGTTCCGTGGCCGCGCGCTCGTTGAACCGAGCGCGACCTGGTATGAGGGCGTCGATGTCTGACCGCGACGTTCCTCCGAGTGGTCCGCTGGCCCGGCTGCGCGCCCAGCTCGCCGCCCCGCGCGGCGTGCGCCGCATCGATGCCCTGCTCTCGGCCGATGACGCGCCGGCCGCGATCGCGGCGCTGTCGCCGAACGAGATCTTCGAGCTGGTGCACGAGGTCGGGTTCGAGGACGCGGCGGACCTGATCCACCTGGCGACCCCGGCGCAGATCCAGGGCTGCCTCGATCTCGACGGGTGGGCCAAGGACGAGCTCGAGCTCGCGCCGATGAAGCCGTGGCTCGCGTCGCTGCTCGACGCGGGGTTCGAGAAGTTCGGCCAGGTGTGGGGGCAGCTCGACGCCGAGCTGCGCGCGCTCGTCGTCCAGCGCATGGTCAAGGTGTACGACGCGTCGCTCGGCGAGGAGCCGCCCGAGGACAGCGAGCTGCCGATCCTGGCCACGTCCGACCGGTTCTTCCAGCTCGAGCTGCACGGCGACGACGACACCCAGCGGCTGGTCCACCAGATCGTCGAGGAGCTGTACCGCGCGGATCCGGACCTCGCGCGCCACACGATCATGTCCGCGCGCTCCGAGCCGCCGGCCGAGCTGGAGGAACAGGCGTACCGCTGGCGCGCCGGCCGGCTCGCGGACCTCGGCTACGTGGACTTCTACGACGCGCTCGATCTGTTCCGGCCACTCGACGCGGACCAGGTGCAGATCGGCGAGGGCTCGCAGGACCGGATCGCCGGCGAGGAGGCGAGCCGGATGCCGCTCGCGATCGCCGAGGAGGTGATCGGGCGGAGCTTCCTCGCGCGCGCGATGGCTTCGATCGACGACCCGACCGAGGCCGAGCGGCTCGAGGGCGCGCTGATGGTGCTGGTCAACAAGGTGCTCGCCGCGGGGCGCGCCAAGCCGGGCCAGGCCGAGGTGGTCCGCCGCGGCGCGCTGTACGCGACCGCGACGCTGTCGCTCGGGCTCGAGACGGTGGTGCGCGGCGACCTGACGCGCGCGCCGAGCGCGCTGGCCTCGATCGCGCTCGGCCGGCTGTTCCGCGTCGGCTACACCGTGACCCATAAGCTGGCGCGGCTCGCGCAGGCGCTCGCGGCGCGCTCGGTCGCCGCGGGGTCGCCGGCCAAGGAGCTGGTCGCCGGGCTGTGCTCGCCGCGCCCACTGTTCTCGCGGGCGGCCGACGAGCCGCCGCGCCCCGGGATGCGGCCGTTCGAGTCGCAGGCGGATCTGCGGCGCGCCGGCGAGATCCTGACCGGGCTCACCCTGCGGATCGCGATCGTCGAGGGCCTCGGCGTGGATGTGGTCGCGCTCGGCCAGACTCCCGAGCCGCGGCCCGAGCTCGACGACATCCTGCGCACGGCGCTCGCGCGCGCGGCGATCGGTGGGAATTTCTCCGGCGACGCGCTGTCGCAGGCCGAGCTCACGGCGCTGCGCGCGCGGATGGTGGGCGGCCAGCTCGACGCCGCGGCGCGCGACGCCGGCACCGAGGCGATCCGCCGGCGGCTCGGAGCGGTGCAGCTCTCGGCCTCGGGAGCCGTGCTGTCGCCGCTGGTCGATCGCTGGTTCGGCGACCTCGAGGCGACGCTCGGCCGGGTCAAGGATGCCGAGATCGACCCGCGATTCGTCGAGGGCGTCCTGGTCGAGGTGAAGCGTAGTTAGCCCGCGCGCGTTCGCCGGTGTGGTAACTCACCGGCGATGTCTGTCGACACTCCCCCACCGCCCTATCGCTCCGGGATGGCGACCGGCCTCGGCGTGGTGCTGCTCGCCGGCCTGGTGCTCGCCATCGTCGACGTCGTGCACACCGGCGGCGCCACCGGCGCGGGCGCCCTGCTCGGCCTGTGGTCCATCATCTCGCTGCCGGTCGCGCTCGGCGTGGGCCTCGTGCTCGGCGCCGGCAACGCGACCTGGGGCCCCGGCTGGGTGCGCGGCGTGTTCCGCAAGCTCCGCGACGACGCCGCGCTCGATCGCGCGGTGGCCGCGGTGCTGATCGCCGCCGCGGTGATCGGCGGCGTGCTCGTGATCCTGATCGGCAAGCTGTCGGTCGGGCTGGTCGGCGACGTCAGCCGCAAGAGCGTCGGCGGCCTGGTGCTCGGCGTGGTCGTCGTCGGCGCGCTCCCCGCACTCGCGCTCGGCGCGTTGCCGCTGTACCGGTTCGCGCGCCGGATCACCGCGGTGATCCCGGCGATCGGCCCGCTGTCGCGGGTCCTGCTGCTGGTGGTCGGCGCGGCGGCCGCGATAGTCGCCGCCGGCACGTTCATCGTGTTCCGCAAGCTCGATTACCAGGCGCTCAACCTCGGCTCGCTGATCGCGCCCGCGCTGCTGCCGGTGATCGCGATCGCGATCGGGTTCGCGGCGTACGGTCCGCTGTCGCGGCTGCGCGAACGGATCCCAGCGCGTGGCGCGATCGCCGCGGCCGCCGCCGCGATCGCGCTCGCGCTGCCGTTCGTGATGCTGCGCGGTCCGTCGGAGGAGGCCCGCACCGCGGTCACCGAGCGCTCGTACGTCGGCGCGCGGATGATCCCGCTGTTGCGCAAGCTGATCGATCGCGACAAGGACGGCTACTCGGCGTTCTTCGGCGGACCGGACTGCGACGACAACAACCCCGATGTCCACCCCGGCGCGACCGAGATCCCGGGCAACGGGATCGACGACAACTGCGTCGGTGGGGACGGCACGGTCGCCCCCGCCCCCGCGGCCGGCGACGCCGGATCCGGTGCGGGCGGCGGCTCGGCGTCGGCCCCGCAGGAGCCCGCGGCCCCCACGATCAGCGGCGGCAAGAACGTGCTGGTGATCTTCGTCGATACGCTGCGCTACGACCGGCTCGGCGTCGCCGGCTACCAGCGCGATGGCAAGTCGCTGACGCCGCGGATCGACACGTTCGCGCAGCAGGCGGTGGTGTTCGAGAACGCGTACGCCCAGGCGCCGAACACGCCGCGCTCGGTGCCCTCGTTCCTGAGCTCGCGGTTCCCGTCGCAGCTCGTGGTCGATCGCAAGACCCGCGACTACCCGACCAACGACGAAGCGAACGAGTTCCTGTTCGAGGCGCTCAAGCCCGCCGGGTTCCGCACGATCGGGATGAGCTCGCACTTCTACTTCTGCGACCGCGTGCGCGATCCGAAGATGTGCCCGGACGTCGTGCCGTGGATGAAGGCGAACGTGCTCCAGGGCGCCGACGAGTGGAACAACGACGGCGCGCTCAACATCCCGGAGTCGAACAAGGACAACGCCGGACCGCGGATCGTGAAGAAGACGATCGCGCGGCTCGAGGAGCTCGCGAAGGCCGACCAGAAGTTCGCGATGCTGGTCCACCTGTTCGAGCCGCACTCGACGTACATGACCCACGACGGCTACCCGATCACCGAGCGCGGCGAGGCGTCGCTGTCGCAGAAGTACGACTACGAGATCGCGGTGACCGACAAGCTGATCGGCGAGCTGCTCGACGCGCTCGACCGCACCGGGCTCGCGAAGGACACCACCGTGGTGCTGATGTCCGACCACGGCGAGGCGTTCGGCGTGCACTCGTTCGCCGGGCAGCGGATGTTCTTCCACGGCCAGACGCTGTACCGCGAGCTGATCCACGTGCCGCTGATGTTCCGGGTGCCCGACGGCAAGGGCCGCATCGCGCGCGACGTGGTGCAGCTGATCGATCTCGCGCCGACGATTGCCGCGCTGTTCGGGGTCGCGCCGCCCGCGAGCTGGCAGGGCCGCAGCCTGGTGCCGGCGATCGAGGGCAAGCCGCTCGACCCGCGCCCCGCCTACGCCGAGCTGATGCCGGCGGACGCGTGGAAGCACGAGGCCAAGTCGATGATCACCGCCGATCACGCGCGCCACGTGTTCTTCCGGATCAGCGACTCGAAGTGGGAGATCTTCGATCTGGAGAACGACCCCGACGAGAAGCAGAACATCGTCGACAAGGATCCCGCGTCGAAGGACCTCCAGGCGCAGATGGCGGCGTGGATCGAGGGCGCGCTCGCGGCGGGGGCGCCGAAGTGACCACGTACCGCAACCCGGCGCCAACGGTCGACGTGCTGATCGAGCTCGACGGCCGGCCCGGCGAGCTGGTGTTCATCGAGCGCCGCAACGAGCCACACGGGCTCGCCCTGCCCGGCGGCTTCGTCGACGAGGGCGAGTTCGTCGCCGACGCCGCGGTGCGCGAGGCACGCGAGGAGACCGGCCTCGAGGTCGAGCTGATCGAGCTGTTCCACGTGTACTCGGATCCGGCGCGCGATCGGCGCAAGCACACGATCTCGATGGTGTTCATCGGGCGCGCGAGTGGCCAGCCGGTCGGCGGCGATGACGCCGCGCGCTGCGTCGTGTGCCGCCCCGAGGACCTGCCCGCCCCGCTCGTGTTCGACCACGCGACGATCGTGGCGGACTACCAGGCGTATCGCCGGCACGGCGTGCGCCCGCCGCCGCGGCGCTGAGCGCGTAGCGCACCTCGCGGTGTCGCAGGGGCGCGGCGGCCGCGCAGGGTGCCATGGGGTGCCAAGCCACCGCGCGCGAGGTGTGGCGTCCGCGCGACTACGATGAAGCCATGCGTGTTGTGTCCGCGGCTGTGGTGCTCGTGTTGGCCGGCTGCGCGGGGCACCGCCCGCCGGAGATTGCGCAGGCGAGGATGCTCGCCGGGCGGGCCCACGCGCCGACGCCGTGTGCACCTGCGGCGCGGCCCGAGACAACGGAGCCACGCGTGGAGGCCGAGGGCAAGCTGCACGTCGAGTCGGTGCGCGGTGCCGCCCGGCTGTGGACCGATGCAAGCGACGAGGTGGCGTGGTCGAACAGCGGGGCGCGTGTGGCGGTCGGGGGATACGGAACGGTCTCGGTGTGGTCTGTGTACGACAGCAGCCTGATCTCGGTCCTACGGGTGCCGGGAAATCCGCACGCGAACAAGAAGCTCGAGTGGTCCACCGACGACCGGACGATCCTCGTCACGCAAAGGCCGTTCGAAAGTCTGGAGGAGCACGCGGTCGTGGTCGTCGAAGGCGACGGCGCGAACCTGGGTTCCCTGCAGTTCCAGCCGGTCCTGCGTTTCGGCCTGACAGGCCCCACGTCGCTGACGCTTGCTCGTCACGGCGAGCTCGAGATCGCGTTGCTCGCGGCTCGGGACTTCGAGCAGTTCTTCCTCGGGGGCGCAAGGGACGGCTTGACCGGCTCGCTCATGCTCCGGACCGCGGACGCGTGCTTCGAGCTCGGCCCCGGCCACTCGACGGATCTGTTCACGTTCTCTGCCGATGGCGCGTCGCTCTTCGCGGTGCAAGCTCGCGACGGTCGCCTGCGGTTATCGGAGCGAAGCACGCGCGATGGTCGCGTGATCCGTTCCTGGGAAGCCGAGGGCGCTGGCTCCGCGGTCGTGATGCCGGCGCTCGACCGCGTGTTCCTGCTGGTGAGCGGCGGCGTCGAGATCGTCGACTGGACGACAGGGGTCTTGCGGGCGGCCATGACCGGGCCTGCGGTGTCCGACGCTCTCAGCAGCGGGCACGTGTTCTATCGAACCGCCCACCAGGAGCGACCCGGCGGAACCAACGGCACCGTGATCGCATCGAAGACAGGCGACTTCTTGCTCGGCGAGAGTCGCTTCTCCGGTGGAGGAATCTCGATCTGGTACGTGCCGGCCACCGGCGTATCGCGGAGGATCCAGATTGACGACACGATCGAGCGCATCGCGCTCTCGCCGGACGAGCTGCGTTTCGCGGTCGGCCGGAGCGACGGCGTCGTCGAGTTGCGCGAGCGCGCCAGCGGCGCGCAGCGATGGTCGACCGAGGAGGCGACGCCGATCACGGCGCTCGCGTTCTCCGATGATGGCGAGCTGATCGCGGCCGGCGCGCGCGATGGTTCGGTGAGGATCCTGTCCGCCGCGACGGGCGCGGTGCACGGGCGGCTCGCGCTGGGCATCGATCGCGCGAGCGTACTGAGCTGGGCGGGCCCGACGACGCTCGTCGTGGATACTCGGTTTGGCCGGGTCGTGACCGTGCGCGTCGAGCGCTGAGCGGCGCTAAGCTCGTAGGTGGCGCAGCTGCGGGTGCAGGGTGCGACGACCGGCTCGCACCGCAGCCGAGGCGCCGCGAACGTAGCGCGCTTCGGGATCGCGATGGGCTCATTGCAGGCTACTGCCGCGCGGGCCCGTTCGCGATGGCAGTCCGCGGCAAGCGCGACCAGCGAGGCCTGATGGTGCCGTGCGCGGATCGGCAGCGGATAGCGCGGCGCGCGAGGCCACGTCGCGCGGGTTCCACCGCGAGGCCAGCCACAGCGCCGCGACGGTGGCCTCCCGGCACTGCCGCCGATGCGCCGCGCACGTGGCGCTCCGCGGGATCGCGATCGACTCAGCGCAGGGCAGTCACGGCCGCGCGGGCCCGCTCGCGATCGCGGTCTGCTGCAAGCACGACCAGCTCGGCCTCGATGATGAGACGCCGCGGATCGGTAGCGGATAGTGCGGCGCGCAGCGCGGCGCGCGAGGCCACGTCGCGCGGGTTCCACCGCGAGGCCAGCCACAGCGCTGCCACGGTGGCCTCGGAGGGCTGCGCGCGGTGACGCGCGAGGGCGGTCGCGGCATCGGTCGGGTCATCGGCGTGCTCGTCGCGGCGCTCGGGCGGTGGCGCGGCGGCGGCGCGGCGGGTGGCGAGCGCTTCGACCTGTGCGGTGCGGCCAAACGATCGACTCGCGTCGATCGCCGCGTCGAGCGCGCCCGCCAGCTCGTCGGGACCGGCCAGGTCGATCGCGTAGCGCGCGGCCTCGAGCGCGTGTGCGTGCGAGCCGGCGCCCTCGAGCGCGCGGGACATCGCGCTCCACACCGCGGCGGGATCTCCAGAGGAAGCGGCGGCGGTGGTCGCGAACACCAGCGCGGCATCCGGGTCTTTCGCGCGGGCCGCCACCTCGGCGAGCGCGCGCACGAACGCGGGCTCCGGGCTCGACGCGACCGCCGCCTGCCACGCGGCGCGCGCGCGGGCCGGGTCGCCCAGCACGTCGAACAGCGTGCCGAGCGCGGCGTGCGCGATGGCATCGTCGGTCGCTTCGGCGATCGCGTCGAGCGCGAGGCGGTCCGCGATCGCCGGGTCGCGGCGATACGCGTCGATCAGTCGGCGTAGCGTCACGGCCGGCGGGCCATCGGGCACGCTCGCACCGATGTACGCCACCGCGGCCGCAGCGAACGAATCTGCGCTCGGGTCGGAGGCACGCGGCTGCGTGGCGGTGGAACCGGCGGAAGTCCGCTCCGCGAGGCTGCGCTCGGCAGCACTAGCGTCCGCGGAACTGCGGTCCGCGGCAGTACGGTCCGCGGCACCAGCGTCAGCGGAAGTGCGGTCCGCGGCAGTACGGTCTGCGGCACTGCGGTCCGCGGCAGTACGGTCCGCGGCACTGCGGTCCGCGGCAGTGCGGTCGACGGCGCTACGGTCGACGGCGCTACGGTCGGCGGCAGCACGGTCGGCGGCAGCACGGTCGGCGGCGCTACGGTCCCCGGCGGGACGGTTCCCGCCAGTGCGGTCCGCGGCGGTACGGTCGGCGACACTGCGGTCGGCGACACTGCGGTCCGCGGCGGGAGATTCGACGACGGCGAGCAGCGCGCGGCCCTCGTAAGACTCGGCGAGCGGGCCGAGCGCGGCGCGCACTTCTGCGGCAGGCGCGCCGCGCAGCGCACGGCCGGCGGCTACGAGCCGCGACGCCCCGGGCAGGATCTCGATCACCGGGGAAATCTCGGCGCGATCGCGGCCGGCGAGCTGCGCGAATGCGGCGCGCATCCCCGTGGGGAGCTGCTCGATCGGGATCACAGCGGTGTCGACCCGGGCGGCGAACGCCGGGCCCCAGCTGGCATCGCCGCGCAGCGCCTGGCCGAGCGTGATCTCCAGCCACGCGCGGGCGGCGGTGGGATCGGTGGTGCGTTCGCGCGCCGGCGCGGCGAGCAGCGCTTCCAGCTCGCCGGGAACCGCGTCACCGAGGACGCGCGCCGGATCGCACGCAGCCTCGCGGAACCGGCAGCGCGCCGGACCGACCAGCTCGCTCGCGGCGAGCGGCGGCGCCTCGGGCGGCGACCACCACGCGCGCGCCACGAGGTAATTGTGCTGGATCGCGGGGTCGCGCGGCGCGGCGGTGCCGGCGTGCCACGCGACGAGCTCGTCCCACGCGGCTCTCCGCGCGCCGGCGCTCCACAGCCACGCGCCGAACGCGCCGCGCTCCGCAGGTTTCGCGTTCGCGAGTGCGCCGCGCCACGCCGGATCGGCGCCGGGCGTACCTGCGAGCGCGGCCAGCTCCGCGCGACCGGAAGCGCGCTCCGCGGGATCGACATGGCGCAGCCGGGCGACCGCCCTCGCGGCCTTGGCGCGCGCGAGCTCGTCATCCTCGATGCCCGCGCCGAGTCCGCGGGCACGAACCAGCTCGGCAAGCGCGGTCGGCGAGCCGCGAGCGAGCCGCGCCCTGCCCCGCGCCGCGAGCAACCGCGCGAGCCGCGTGCGATCGTCGTCGTGCCAGCGCGTGCCGAGCGGTCCACCGATCGCGACCACCGCCTCGAGCTGCTCGATCGCGCCGCTTGGCCGGCCGGTCTGCTCGTCGAGCGCGGCGAGTGCGAGCCTCGCCCCGAGGTCGCGCGGGTGCTCGAGCGTCCGCAGCTCGAGCGTGCGCCGCGCCTCGACCGGACCGAGCCGCCGGACCAGCGCTCCGTGATCGATGCGGCCCGGCGCGCGCACGCCACAGCCGGCGTCGATCGCGAGCACCGCGATCGCCAACCAGATCGCCCGTCGGGCGCGACGCATCACCGCGACATCTTGGCCGTTGGTCGGTGGCCGATCAACCCCGCGGCAGCACCGCGCCGCCCACCGCGGCGCCATCCACCGCGGTGCCGTCCACCGTCGCGCCGTCCACCGTGGCGCGCGCCTCCGCGAGCGCCCGGGCCAGCGCGCCGGGCCCCGGGGTGGCGCGGAGCTCGCGCCACCATCGATCCGCGAGCTGCTCCGCGGCCACGTACGAGGTCTGCGCCCCGGCGTCGTGCCACAGCGCCCACGGGGGCGCCGCACTGCCGATGTCGAGCGGCGCGGGGAGCGCGCGCTCGACGCGCTCTAGCAGCTGTGCGATCGCGGTGCGCCGTTGCCGCGCAGCCGCGGCGAGCGGGCTGAACACCGGATCCTCGGGCACCTCCTGGTCGCGTGCCACGTACGCCGCGACCGCTTCGTCGACCGCGCGCGGCAGGCCGCCGGGCTCGAGCAGCGCAGCGACCGCGTGGCCGAGCTCGTGCAACACGGCGAACCGCGCGGCCGGCGTACCTGCGTTCGCCGGCACGACCAGGATCACCTCGCGCCCCGGCTCGACGACGAACGCGCGCGGCCGAGCCACAGCGCTCTCGACGATGTGCACCGCCCCGCGCGCACCATGGCGGCGCGCCAGCTCGCGCCACCGCGCCTCGATCGCCGCCCGGCCGAGCGGCGGCCCCGGCGCGGTCCAGCCAGGAATCTCCACCTCGGCCGCGGCACGGAGTGCCCGGAGGTCTGCGTCCGCCGCGGAGATCCTCTCCAAGCGCCCGGACACCAAGGGCTCGGACACTGGACGCTCGGACGCCGCCGCACCGGACGCCAGGTGCTCGGGCACCACGACCGACTGCCCGGATAAGGGCTCGGACACCGGTCGCTCGGACGCGGGAGGCTCGGACACCGCACGCTCGGACACCGGACACTCGGGCGCCGCCGGACGCTCGGACATCGGACGCTCGGACACCGGACGTTCGGGCGCCGCCGGACGCTCGGACACCGGACGCTCGGACGCCGGACGCCCGGATCCCGGACTCACGGCCCCCGGATGCTCGGACGCGAGATGCGCGAACGCGGGATGCGCGGGCGGAGCGGCGATGAGTGGGCCGACGTGCAGTGCGTGGTGGAGCGCGACGTAGGGGAGCCCGAGCCATGCGCGGGCGACCCGGTCGCGAGCGGCGGCGAGCGCGGCGAGCGCCGGCCACGAGGGAGAGGCGGCTCGGAGCGGCGCGACGGATGGATCGGCGTCGATCGCCAGGGGCGCGATGAGGCGCAGCAGCGCGGTGGCGCGCGCAGCGAGCGCGGGATGTGTGAGGGCTTCGCGGGCGAGCGCGACCGATGAGGGGCGGCTGGCTGCGCGGGGTGCGGGTGGCGGTGCGAGCCCGGCGGCGTGGGCGCGCGCGAACGCACGGACGTGGCCGGGCAGCTGGGTGGCGAGCTCGGCTTCGAGGCGATCGAGCGCGATCTCGAGAGCGAGCGCGTCGCGCGGAGGCGCCATGGTCAGCCGCGCGGCGGGTTCGGCGCGGCGATCCCGAGCCGCTCGAGCTCGACGATCACCTGCTTGAGATCGGCCCACGCCTCCTTCTTCTTCGCGGGGTCGCGCAGCAGGTACGCGGGGTGGAACGTGGGCATCACCTTGATGCCGTGGCGCTCGTGGAATCGGCCGCGCAGCGCGCTGATCGGCGCGTCGTTGGCGAGGATGTAGTTGGCCGCGGGCCGGCCGAGCGTGACGATGAGCCGGGGCGCGATCGACCGGATCTTGGCGTCTAGGAACGGCGAGCACTGCGCGGTTTCGTCGGCCTGCGGGTTGCGGTTGCCGGGTGGCCGGCACATCAGGGTGTTCGCGATGTACACGCGGTCGCGCGTCCAGCCCATCGCCTCGATCATCTTGTCGAGCAGCTCGCCGGCACGCCCGACGAACGGCTCGCCGCGCAGGTCCTCTTGCTCGCCGGGCGCCTCGCCGATGAACATGAGTGGAGCGTCCTCGGCGCCGACGCCGAACACGATGTTCTTGCGGGTCGAGTGCAGCTTGCAGCGCGTGCACTCGCCGACGTCCTCGCGGATCTCCGCGAGCGTGCGGCGCGCGAGCGCTTCGGCCGGTACGTCGAACAGCGGCAGGTCGGGCGCGGGTGCGGAGATGGAGGGGCCTACGCGGCGCGGGCTGTTGCCGAGGCTGTCCGGCGCGCGCTCCGCGACCGGCAGGTCGGGCTTGCTCGCTGGCGCACCGGCCGTTGCGGCACTTGCAGCCGTTGCGGCACTTGCAGCCGTTGCGGCACTTGC
>JBQCJR010000171.1:0-21657 GCA_051952595.1 Kofleriaceae bacterium | reverse complement strand
GGCGAAGCGCTGGAGCGTGCGCGCGGCGCGTGGCCGGGGATCGAGATCCCCGAGGATCTTTTCGAGGCCTACCTCGCGGCGCGCGTCGAGGGCGCCGCGCTCGATGCCGAGGCGCTGCGTGGGCTGTGCGTCGCGGATCTGTGGCTGGCGTGCGGGATCTCGCGCGGCGATCCGGCGGCGCTGCGGGTGTTCGAGCACTGTCTGCGCGATGTCGACGGCGCGATCGCACACCTCGACGGCGGCAGCGCGCTGGTCGAGGACGTCCGGCTCGCGGTGCGCGAGCGCGTGCTCGGCGCGTCGGCGGGCGGGCAGGCCAAGATCGCGGACTACCGCGGGCGCGGTGAGCTGCGCGGCTGGCTGCGCGTGGTCGCGGTGCGCGAGGCGCTCCAGGTGCTGCGCCGGCGCCGCCGCGAGACGTCGCACGATGCCGACGGCGGCGGCGCGGCCGATCGCGATGGGAGGCTCGCGGCGCAGCTCGATCGCGACGCGCCGCTGGACGAGCTGACGACGGCCGAGCGCGACGTGTACCGCGAGGCGTTCGCCGCGGCGCTGGCGACGCTCACGCCGCGCGAGCGCAACCTGCTCCGCCAGCAGTACGTCTATGGCGCCACGGTCGACGAGCTGGCGACGCTGTACGGCGTGCACCGCGCGACGGTCGCGCGCTGGATCGCGCGGGTGCGCGACGTCCTGCTGCGCCGGACCCGGCGGGGCGTCGGCGAGGCGCTGCGGCTCGCGGGTGACGCGCTCGACAGCGTGATGGGCCGGATCGCCAACCATCTCGATTACTCGTTGCGCCACACGTTGTCGCTCGAGTAGTCGCGCACGGCTACTGCCCGACGCACGCGCCCTCGGCGCCGTTGCAGGTCTGGCCGTTCGGGCAGTCGGCGTTGAACCGGCACGGCAGGCCGATGCAGTACGCTTGCTTGTCGAAGCACTGCTCGGTGGCGGTGTTGCACCCGAGGCCGTTGCTGCAGTCGGAGTCGAACTGGCACGCGATGCCGGACGCACACGCCGGGTTGCCGAGCGCGATCACGCAGTACATGCCGAGCGCCGCGGCGAGATCGCCATTGCACGCGAAGTACGTCTCGCCGGCCTGGCACAGGAAGTCGTCCGGATCCGAGGTCTCGAAGCAGTCGAGGCCCCGCGCCGGATCGCCGCCACACAGCGCGGCCGCGGCGACGCCCTTCTTGCAGTAGCCCTCCAGCCGGCCGGCGGCACCGGACGGGAGCGGCGAGCCACACGCGGTCGCGGCGGCGACGTAGTTCTGCGCGATGGGCGCGCACGCGGCGGGATCGAGCTGCGATGGACGCGCATCCGGGCCCGGATCATCGTCACCGGACGGAGACGACGAACCTCCACAAGCAACGAGCACGGAGAGCAACAGGCAAGGGAGCGAAGCGATCAGACGGACCATGACATCTCCTCGTGAATGCCTGTGGATGCGGAGCGTGCGCGGCTGTCGCACGAAATCGGCTCGCTCGGCAGAACCCGAGTCAGCGCAAGGAGTTCGGTCTGCTCGCAGGATGTCGCAGCCGATCGGATGTTAGGGTTCGCGCGATGCTGGTTGTGCTGCTCACGTTGCTCGCGATCGCGGCGGCCTGGCTGTGGCTGTCGAGCGTCCGCGTGTCCCCCAAGCCGGTCGCGATGATGGCGACGCGGATCTCGTTTCCCGGTGGCCTGCGTGTCCACGATCCGGACCACGCGCTCGCGGTCCTCGATCGACCGGACGAGATCGTGATCCCGTTCGATCAGGCGGTGCTGGTGATCGACTACCCGCTGACCACGCCGGCGACCGTCGAGATCCACGCGCCGATCGAGAACGGCTTCACGCGCGCCGAGTTGGTGAAGGCGATCTGCGAGGAGTACGCGAACGTCTACGAGGCCGAGGAGGGAACGGCCGCGACCAAGACGGTGCCGCCCGAAGAGCGCGCGGGAAACGGTGGCCGCAACCGCACCGATGGCGCGTACGGGATCTGGGGCCACGACCTGAAAGATCTGGTGCTGACGGCCGCGAGATGGACGCGGCAGGCGAGCGGGATCGTCACGATCGAGCTGTTCATCGAGCGCTAATGACTCGGATCGGCTCCGAAAGTGCCAATTCGCTGATGGATCTCGACGATCTACATGTCAATTCGGATCCAAGGATGAGGTCATTCATACAGAATGAATCAACCCTTCATCCTTGGCGCTGACTAGGCGATAGTCGCTCCAATGGGGAACAGCTTGCTCGTGGTCGAGGATGACGCCCTCGCACGTCGTTCGCTCGCTCGGTGGATCCGACAGACGTCGGAGTTCGAAGTGATGGAGGCCGATTCGGTCGCGGCGGGAGTCGA
Source organism: Kofleriaceae bacterium (assembly GCA_051952595.1). Taxonomy (GTDB): domain Bacteria; phylum Myxococcota_A; class Polyangia; order Haliangiales; family Haliangiaceae; genus JABFXX01. Next base: position 19,324 of record JBQCJR010000171.1, on the reverse strand, counting down.
AGCGCTCGATAGTGCGCCTGTGGGCGCCATCGTGGATATCAACCTTCCTGACGGTGACGGGCTCGATCTCGTCGAGGAGCTGAGAAAGCGATCACCGACCACACCGGTGCTCGTGACGACGGCCAGCGATGCCGCGATCCACGCGAATCGAGCGCACCTGCTCGGCGCGTCGCTCGCGCGCAAGCCCTCGATCGATGCGAACGTCACGATGTTCCTGAGCGAGGTGCAGCGCGATGCCGCCGCGACTCAGCGCGACACCGAGCAGCTGCTCGAGCGGCTGGCGTCGGAGGTCCGGTTCTCGCCGCAGCAGCGCCGGATCGTCGAGCTGATGCTCGCCGGCACCAAGCGGTCCGAGCTGGCCGCCGCGCTCGGCGTCGAGGAGTCGACGATCCGCACGCACGTGCGTGGGATCGTGACGCGCGTCGGGGTCGAGAACCTGGACCGCGTGGCGTGGAGGCTGCTCGCGCTGCTCAACGCGCCCCTGCCGGCCAAGGCCGACGCGCGCGCCGCGGTCGCCCGCAGCGACTAAGCGCCGCGCAGCAGGCGCGGCGAGCCACCGGCGCCGCCGCGCTCGACCGGTTTGTGCAGCACGACGGTGCGCCCGGCCTCGCGCCCTGCGGCGTGTGCGCCGTTGATGCGCACGCTGTGGCGCCGCGTGGTGATCCGCGGATTGCGCGCGCGATAGAAGTCATCGAGCTGGCGATCGCCGACCCACATCAGGCCGGTGCCGCGCAGCTCGGTGCGCTCGGCGGCGAGCTTGTCGGTGAAGCCGCGGACCACGCCGGACTGGTAGGCGAGCCGGTCGCGACCGCTGCGCACCCGCGCGTCGCGCCGGTTCTCCTGCCACAACCGCTCGGCGGTCGCGAGCAGGAACGCGTAGACGTGGCTCGCCATCTCGACGTTCGCGCGCGTGCCGGTGATCTCGTAGACGAGGCCGCGCTTGCCGGTGCGCGGCAGGTACACCGGCACGCGGATCACCTTCACGAAGAAGTACTGGGCGAGCAAGCCGCAGATCTCCGACTCGACGCGGTTGCCGCGCTTGCTCGGATCGCCGAGGTGCCGGATCTCGTAGTTGCGCTCGCCGTGCGCGGTGGCCGCGGCGATGTTGTGGCGCAGCATCAGCTCGTGGGCGCGCCGCATTGCGATCTCGGCCTCGTGCTGGTTCGGGCTGCCGGCGAGCGCGAGTAGCTTGCGGATCCGGTCGAGCACGCGCTCGCCCTCCTCGGCGGCGGCGGCGTCGGGCCCAACCGCGGGCGCTCCGGCGGCCCGCGCATCGATCCCGCGCTCGGCACACACCCGCTGGAACGTCTCGCCGTGCGCGGACTCGCCCTGCACGCCGAGCACCTCGTCGACGAACTGGTGCGCCATCTCGTGCATCAGCACGCTCGTCACCTCCAGCCACGACCGCTCGAGGACCAGGGTGCGCGACAGCTCGATCGCGCGGCGCGCGGGGACCCACTGGCCGAGCCGCGACGCCGAGTCGATCAGCGCGAACACCGGCGGCACCAGGCGGTTCGCGAAGTGGGCGTCGTTCTCCCAGTCGTACCGGCTGCGCAGCTCCAGCAGCAGGGCGCGCTCGAGGTCGGCGGACAGCCGGGCGGCGTCGGTGGTCATCGTCCACGGGCTAGCACGCCCCGGTGACGCGCGGTGATATGCTGGGGCGATGGCGGAAGCTCGGACAGCCACCCCCCGCGCGGAGCGCCTGCTCTCGGTGATCGAGCTGCAGAACGCGATCGCGGCGGCAGGCCTGCACGCCGACGAGGTGACGAGCCTCGTGGCGGATCGCGCCGCGCTGCTGACCTCGGCCGCGGGCGGCGTGGTCGCGCTCGTCGAGGGCGACGAGCTGGTGTACCGCGCGGCGACCGGCTCGGCGCGCGCGCTGCTCGGATCGCGCGTGTCTCGCTCGGCGAGCGCCGCGGGTCGCAGCGTGTCGGAGCGCCAGCCGGTGCAAGCGGATGCGCCGGCCGAGCACGCCGCGGCGATCCGCTCGGTGCTATGCGTGCCGCTGCTCTACGGCGAGAACGCGGTCGGCGTGCTCGAGGTGGTCTCGGCCGCGCCGTCGGCGTTCACCGACGAGGACGTCGAGACGCTGCGGCTGCTCGCCCAGATCGTCGCGATCTCGCTGCACCGCGCGTACACCTATCCGCGGCCGCGCTACGACAACCAGCACGACGCGCTCACCGGGCTCGCCCACCGCCGCGCGTTCGACGAGCGGATCGACGCCGAGCTGGCGCGCAACCGCCGCTACGGCCACTCGTTCAGCCTCGCGCTGGTCCGGCTCGATGGGCTCGAGGACGCGAGCGATCGGCTCGGTCAGGCGGCGGCGGACGCGGCGCTGCGCGAGGTGGCCTTGGTGATCCAGAAGCACACCCGGGCGATCGACGCGTGCTTCCGGATCGGCGCGGAGGAGCTGGCGATCGTGATGCCGGGGACGTCGCTCGCCGGCGCCCGGATCCTCGCCGAGCGCTGCCGGGACCACGTGCGGCGGGAGGCCCGGCCGTGTGAGGGGGCGATCTCCACCCGGTTCGGGGTGGTCGAGGCCGCGGTGGAGGCCGCCGAGGAGCTCGCGATGCGGGCCCACGCGGCGCTCCACGACGATCGCGGGAGTGTCCAGTAGAGTGGACACGCTCGCCGCTGGCTGTCCGCGGGAATGGACACCGGCGGTCCGGAAGTCCTGAAACCCTGGTCGCCCGCGTTGAGCCCGCTTGTTGCACAGTGCCTGGTCGCTACGCCGTAGGGGCGGTTGAGACGGAGGTTGGCGACGGGGCGGTGAAGGGGAGCGGGCGGGGGAGTCAGGAGCGGTCAAACGCTCCTACGGCGTAGCGCCTATTTCCGGGTGCTCGTCAGTGGACGATGAGGCCACGCGGCATCGAGATCTCCTCGGTCTGCTGGCGCTCGTTGAGCTTCAGCGCGACCAGGTTCGTGAGCGCGTCATCGTCGATCATCGTGCCGCGCTCCGGCACGCCGATCACGCCGCGCGCGAGCTCGGGCAGGAACAGCAGCGCCCGGCCGGCGCCGTTGTAGCCGAGCTGGACCAGGGTCTCGGGCTCGAACTGGACGCACTTCTTGGCGCAGCAGTGGAACGTCTTGTTCACGCGGTAGAAGCCCTCGGCCGGCAACGCGCGCATCGCGCGGGCATCGAGGGGCAGCGGCACGGTCATGCCGTTCTCCGAGAACTGCGCGCGGTTGTGCGCCCATTTCTCGGGGAAGTACACGCCGGGGCCGGGATTGCCGTGGTTGTGGAAGTAGACGAGGCGGTCGGCCTCGACGCTGCCGATCGGCAGCAGGGTGCGGTACAGGCCGCAGGGAGGCAGGGCGTCACTCACCGCCACATGATGGGGTCTCACCGAAGGAGGCGCCAGCTCCCGCGACCGCGTGCAGCACCTCGGCGGCGGCGCGCTCCCCGGCCTCGAGCGCGCCCTCCATGTAGCCGGGCCAGCGCGCGGCGGACTCGGTGCCGGCGATGTGGAGCAGGCCGTGGGGCTCGCGCCAGCGCGCGCCGTGAGCCAGCGCACCGAGGCCGAGCCCGGCGACGCACCCGGCGCTCCACGGATCCGCCGCCCAGTCCATCTCGAGGTAGTCGATCGGCGCGGCGGCGGGCGCGCCGAACTGCGCCGCGAGGGTCGCGAGGATCTCGGCGCGGCGCTCGCCGGGATCGCGCGAGGCCCAGCGCGCGGCGGGCGGGCCGACCACAAACGCGAGCAGCGCGGCCGGGCCGCCCCCGGGATCCGCGAGCTCCACGGTCGCGCGCACCGTGCCGCGCGGGCGGTAGCCCTCGCCGGACCACCCGGCATCGCGCCAGAACGGCCGGTCGTACGCGGCGAAGCACTTGACCACCGGGCCGGGGCGCGACGCCTCGACCAGCCGGCGCTGCGACGGCGCGAGCTCGACCTCGATCCGGCGGACCTGAGCGGGCGGCAGCGCGAGCACGACGCGGCGGGCGGAGAGGACCCCGGTGCGCGTGTGCACGCGCGCGCGGGCGGCGGTCTGGTCGATCGCGTGGACCGGCGCGTCGAGCGCGATCGGCAGCCCCTCGGCGAGCCGGTGCGCGATCGAGGCGGCGCCGCCGGCGAACCGGTGGTCGCGCGCGCCGCCGGGCAGGTCTGGTCCACGCGGCGAGAACCCGCCGGTCGCCGCGAGGGTCGTGAGGTAGTGCAGCGTCGATAGCGCGGCCGGCTCGGCGGCGAAGATCAGCTCGGCGTGCATCGCGATCCGGGCGCGCGCGTGCGGCTGCCGGACCTCGCCGGCGAGCCAGGTCGCGAGCGGCTGGTGATCGAGCGCGACCGCCTCGTCGGTGGTGCGCGTGGCGTGGCTCGCCCGCTCGATGCGGCGGACCGCGCGCCACTGCGCGAGCGCGCTCGCGAGCCGGGTCCACCAGCCGGCGCGCTCGTCGAGGAATGGCCGGCCGTCGCGGTGGTGCGGCACGCTCGCGATTTCCAGCTCGTCGGCGAGCGCGGCGAGCCGCGGCTGGCCGACCGACAGCCACTGTCCACCGAGATCGACGGTGGTGCCGGCGAGCTGGCCGCTGCGCAGCCGTCCACCGACCCGCGGGCTGGCCTCGAGGACGCGCACGTCGAGCCCGGCATCGACCAGCCGGCGGGCGCAGCTCAGGCCGGACAGCCCCGCGCCGACGATCACCACGTCGTGGGTCACGACAGCCAGATGCGGATCCGGCGGTTCCACCGGACCAGCCACAGCACCGCGGCCATGCGCCGCGGACGGGTGACCCGGATCGGCCGGCGGACCAGCGCGCGCTCGACGATCTCCGCGGCGCGCTCGGCGGAGAGCAGGAACGGCCGCACCTCGGCGGTGCTCGACATCGCGGTGTCCACGAACCCGAATCGCACGTTGGTCACGGCCACGCCGTGTGGCCGGCACGCGAACGCCAGGCCCTCGAGGTACGACGACATCCCCGCCTTCGACGCCGCGTAGCTCGGGGCGCGATCGTCGATCAGCCGATCCGCCTGGCTCGACAGCCCGAGGAAGTGGCCGGCGCGCGCGGCGACCATGCGTGGCAGCACCACCTCGGCGGTGGCGACCAGCCCGAGCAGGTTGGTGGCGAACGTCGCGGTCTCGTGGGATGGCGCCGCGAGATCGAGCTCGTGGCCGATGCCGGTCGCGTATAGACAGACGTCGAGCGCGTGGCCCTCGAGCGCGCGCGCGAGCGTGGCGCGGTAGTCGGACGCGGTGACGTCGCCGAGCACGTGGGTGTAGCGCTCGGAGGCGAGCGGCGAGGGGCGGCGCGCCAGGCCGATCACCGACCAGCCGCGATCGACCAGCCGGCGGGCGAACGCGAGCCCGATCCCGGACGACGCGCCGATCACGAGCGCGGTGCGCGGCATCGCGCGAGCATAGCGCGGCCGCCGACCGCCAGTCTCAGACCGGCGTGCTACCGGAGCAGCATGCCATCGCATCCCGATCTGGAGACCGAGGCGCTCGCCGTGCTGCGCGAGGTGTTCGGCCACGCGGCGTTCCGCGGTGGCCAGCGCGACGCGATCGCCGCCGTGCTCGGCGGGCGCGATGCCGTCGTGTTGCTGCCGACCGGCGCCGGCAAGTCGTCGTGTTACCAGGTGCCCGCGGTGGTCGCGGCGCGCCGCGGCCTCGGCACCACCGTGGTGATCTCGCCGCTGATCGCGCTGATGAACGATCAGGTGAGCGGGCTGCGCGGGCGGGGCATCGCGGCGGCGGCCCTGCACTCCCAGCTCGACGACGAGGAGCGCGCGGCGGCGACCAGCGCGCTCGTCCGCGGCGAGCTCGCGGTGGTGTACGTATCGCCCGAGCGCGCCGTGCTCGACGGGTTCAAGCGACTGCTCGCGCGCGCGCGGATCGCGATGCTCGCGATCGACGAGGCGCACTGCGTGAGCCAGTGGGGGCACGACTTCCGGCCCGAGTACATGCGGCTGCACGAGCTGCGCGAGGTCATCGAGGCGCCTGTGATCGCGCTCACCGCGACCGCCACGCCGCGCGTGATCGACGAGATCGTGGGCTCGCTCGAGCTGCGCGCGCCCGTCGCGGTGCGCGGCGACTTCCGCCGGCCCAACCTGCGGTTCGAGGTGCGCCACCACACGCGCGACGAAGCGCGCATGGCCTCGGTGGTGGAGGTGCTCGACCGCGCCGGGCTGCGCGATCGCGCGTCCACCGGGCGCGGCATCGTGTACTGCAGCACGCGCAAGAAGACCGAGACCGTCGCCGCGGCGCTCGCCGATGCCGGCTTCGCCGTCGGGCACTACCACGCCGGCCGCACCGCGCTCGCCCGCGACCGCGCCCAGCGTGCGTTCGCCACCCAGCGGACCCGCGTGCTCGTCGCGACCAGCGCGTTCGGCATGGGCGTGGACTACCCCGACGTCCGCGTGATCGTGCACTTCCAGGCCCCCGGCAGCCTCGAGGCGTACTACCAGGAGGCCGGGCGCGCCGGGCGCGATGGCGGCCCCGGCCACTGCCTGCTGCTGTTCGGCGCGTCGGATCTGATGACCCAGCGCCGGCTCGCCGAGGGCACCAGCGAGCTGCGCGCCGAGGAGTCGCTGCTCGCCGTCGAGCGCTATGCTCACGCGACTCGCTGTCGGCAGCAGCTCCTGTGCGAGCACTTCACCGGCCCCGGCGACCACGCCGCGTGTGGGCTATGCGACGCGTGCGTCGATCCCGACGGCGTGCGCGCCGCCGCCGCGATGGAGGAGGAGGCGCCCGTCGACCCGCTGTCTGCGGCCGAGCAGCAGCTCATCGTGGACGCCGTCGGCGCGCTGCCTCGTCCCGTCGGCAAGACCAACCTCGCCCGCGCGCTGCGCGGCAGCCGCGGCAAGGCCATGGAGCTGCACGGCCTGCTCCAGCTGGCGCAGTTCGGCGCGCTCGGCGCGCACTCGGAGCCGTCGATCGTGGCCGCGATCGAGCAGCTCGTGAAGCAGCGCCGCCTCGTCCGCCGCGGCCGCAAGTACCCCACGCTCTCCCTGCCCGGCGCGCGCGCCCGGTCCGAGCGCGCCGAGCGGACCGCCCGTCCCGAGCGCGCCGCCCGTCCGCGCCGCACGACGAGCACGTCCAGCGTGACCTTGGAGCTCGACACCTACCGCAAGCGCATGGCGCGCCAGCTCAAGTGGAAGGCATACATGGTGTTCCAGCGCGGCGTGATCGCGGCGATCGATCGCCAGCGGCCGACGTCGAAGGAGGCGCTCGCGAAGATCCCCGGCCTCGGGCCCGCGAAGATCGCGCGATTTGGGGACGATATCCTGGCCGTGGTGCGGCGACATCCGAGGACGTGAGCCGAGGAGTCAGGCGTCGCTCCGGCCCTCCGCGGGACCCGCTCTACTTCACGAGGTCGCCGATCGTGCGCTTGTCTTTGGCGTCGAGCTTGGGCATCTCGATCCACCTGGGGGCCGGCTGGTACGCGCCGAAGATGTGCAGCGTTCCCCACTCCCACACATCGGGATCGCTGCTCTTGCAGTCGCACGCGAGGAGCGCCTTGGGCAACGCCTCGGCCATCGTCGCTGTCGCCATCATCGGGCTTCCGAGCGACGGCGCGACATAGGCCTTCGGCAGCGACGGACACGGGTCACCCGCGTCGCGCATCGTCTTCGCGCGGTAGATGTCGAGCTCCTCGACCTTCTTGGGCATGCCTTCGACGACCTTCTTCACGCTCGGCTTCTCGAGCAGTGCGGCGTCCGCCGGATCGATCGCGGCATCTCCGGCGACGAGCAGTCGCGGCGTGAACGAGCGATCGGGCTGGTCCTGCTGGAACAGCTCGTTGCCGAACACCTTCGCGAGCGAGGCAACCTGGGTCTTCCGGTCGGCATAGACGTAGAGGTTCCATGGACCCTTCGGGCCCCTGCCCATCGCGACGGACTCGAACGCTTGGCGGTAGTAGTGCTCGTCGATGAGGCGCGCGCCCTCTTCGAGCGGCACCGGCTCGCCCATCGTCATCACCTTGTTGTCGGCGGTGATCGTCACCGTGACCCCAGGCGCATCGATCGACTTGCCGGCAGCGGACGTCGGCAGTGCGAAGCCGGCGGGAAACATCGACGGCGGGATCCCGGGCCTGGACTTCGCGAGCGCGGAGAGCCGCTCGCCGATCCGCTTCGCACGGGCCTGGCATTCCGGACTTGCGGTCGGCGTGGTCAGCGCGGCAGAGCCCGTAGAACCCGCGGCGCTCGCTTCGGCGGCAGTCGAAGCCGTCGGAGTCGGCTCCGGTTGCTTCTCCTCCTTTGCCTTGCAACCAACCAACGCCACAACGACCAGCCATGTCTTCATGCGGCAGAGCCTACACCACGCTCACGATCCCGCCGTCGGCGGCCAGTGGACCGTTGACGTCCACACGGCGCCCGCGGTTGCGCACCGCGCTGGTGTCTACGGCTCTACCGCGTAGTTGATGCGGCCGGTGAAGCAGACGTCGACATCGGCAGTCCACGGCTCGGCGGGCAGCTGGCCGGCGAGCTCGAAGTCGACGACGATCGAGCGCGACGCGAGATAGGCGATCGCGTCGTGCTGGACCGAGGCGGGGATCGCGAGCGCGTTGCCCTCCGAGAGGCAGTCGCCGTCGCAGTGGTACACGTCGAGGGTGGGCAGGGTCGAGCTGGGGTCGCCGCTCGCGATCGAGAGGCGCGCGCGCTGGACGAAGTCGATGCGATCGATGCCGCTCGCGGCCCGTAGCTCGGCGCGCACGAACCGCAGCTCGGCGTCGAGGTCGACGAGATCGCGGACGCCGCCGAGGTCGTCGAACGTGACGCTCTGATCGATCGAATCGAGATCGGGTGCGCCGGGGATCTCGACGCCGCGATAGGTCAGGCAGACCTCCTGGACCTCGGCCTGGACCTCGAGCAGCGGGCAACCGGTGGTCAGCGCGACGAGACCGAGACCGAGCGCGGGGAGAGCGGCGTGGCGGAGCATGGACATCCTTTGCGAGAGCGGGGAGATCACAGGAAGAACACGACGAGCCCGATCCGCGCCGAGACGGAGGTCACCTCGACGGTGGGGTCGCTGGACAGGTGGATCGACGTGCTCGAGGGAGACATCGCGTCGGACACCTGATCGAGATTGCGAAGGTGCGTGACGACCCGACTCACGCCCGCGCGCAAGTAGAACGACGCGCGCCGCTGGCCGAACTGGAGCCCGACGTGGGCGTTCGCGTAGTCGTAGCCGACCTCGTCGAGGATCGGCGACGACAGCTCGGGATCGCCGGACAGCCGGCGCGCGAGCGGGTGCGCGTCGCCATCGAAGTAGCGCCCGACATCGACGGACAGGGTGGGCGAGCACCACGACGCGAACGGGACCAGGGTGATCCCGCCGCGCACGCCGTAGCCGACGGCGTTGTGGCCGACGCCGCCGTGGAGCTGGATCGGGCGCACCGGGCGGTACACCAGCGACGCGGTGGCGCCGTCGGGCAGGCCGACATCTGCCATCGCCGCGATCGACGGCATCGACGCGTCGGGGGAGGCCTCGGCGGCGGGCGCAGCGGCGGCGACCAGGGCGACGACGAACAGCAGGCGGCGTGGTCGTTCCGACATCCCGTGCGGGGGAATCGACTACGCCTCTCGTTCATGGAGGCGTCGCTACCCGGGACGCTACCGACGCGGCGTGGCGATCACGATGTACTGATCGGGTAGCTGGACCGGAGACAGCTCGGCGGCCAGCCCCGCGGCCTCGAGGTCCGCGATGATCGCGGCGGCGGGCAGGCGGTGCTCTGGCGGCGGGCCGCGTCGCGCGTCGAGCTTGAAGTCGACGATGGCGAGCCGTCCGCCGGGGCGCAGCGCCGCGGCGAGCGAGCGCGCGTAGGCGACGCGATCGGCGAGGTGATGCCACACGTCGACCACCAGGATCCGATCGACGCTCGCGGCGGTGAGGCCGGAGGCGGCCGGCGTCGCGGCGACCGCGCGCAGGTTGGGGAGCTGCTCGCGCGCCGCGCGCTCGGTGAGATAGCGGACCATGTCCGGCTCGATGTCGGTCGCGATCACCTGGCCATCGGGGACGGCGCGGGCGATCCGCACGCTGAAGTAGCCGGTCCCGGCGCCGATATCGGCGATCGCCATCCCGGGGCCGAGCGCGAGCGCGGAGAGCACCTGGTCCGGGCGTTGCCACTCGTCGCGCGCGGGATCGTCGAAGACGGGCGCCCACCGAGCGGCGTCCTCGAAGCGGTGGTGCATGCCGTGGTGGCCGCCTGGGCCGTGGTGGCCGGGGCCATCGTGGCTGCCGTGGCCGCCGTGGCCGCCATGCGCGCCATGGGCATCGGCGCTGTGATGCTCGTGCGGCGAGGAGGGCGTGGGCGCCGGCGCGGACGAGTGCCCACAGGCGGGGGAGACGGCGAGCACGGCAATGACGGGAAGGCGGCGCACGCCTCGCTCATGGCACATCTCGCAGAGCCCGGCAGTGCGACGATCGGTCGCGCGGCCGGTCGGTCCGCGCGGGCGGCGGAGGGACGAATGGCGGGGATGTGGTCAGCGCGAGCGGCGGGGGCGAGCGGCACCACGGCGAGCGTTGGCTGCGGGGCGACCGGCGGCGGCCGGGCGGCCGGAAGGACGTGAGCTCGTCGCCGCCGGACGGCGCGCGAGCCAGATCACGTGGCGGGCGCCCTGCGGCCGGGAGCGCACGACGTCGACGGCGATGCCGGAGTCGCGCAGCCACTTCGTGAAGGTCGGGGACTCGAACGACGACCACACGGCGAGCACGCCGTCGGGCACGAGGGCGCGGAAGGCGGCGGCGAGCCCGGCGCGCCGGTAGAGGGCGTTGTTGGACTCGGAGATTCCGTCGGGGCCGTTGTCCACGTCGAGCAGGATCGAATGGTAGCGCGCGTCGCTGCGCTGGATCACGCGCGCGACGTCGCCCTCGATCACGGTGACGCGCGGATCGTCGAGCGGGTGGCCGGCGAGGCCGCCGAGCACGGTGCGGTTCCAGCGCACCACCTCGGGCACGATCTCGACCACGTCGACGCGCGCGCCGGAGGGCAGGGCATCGAGCGCGGCGCGCAGCGTGTAGCCGAGGCCGAGCCCGCCGACGAGCATCCGTGGGGCGGTGGCCCGGGCGAGCGCGGCGCAGGTGAGCCGGCCGAGCTCGTCCTCCGAGCCGTGGTTCTGGCTGTTCATCAGCTCGACCCCGGCGACCCGGATCGAGTAGTCCGCGCCGCGGCGCGACAGGACCATCTCCCCGGCGGGGGACGCCACGCGCTCGACGACGATGGTCGGAATCACGAGCGCTGTGTACCGCGGGACCGGCCTCGGTTCACTCGCGGGCGCGCATGAAGATCTTGATCACGTACCAGAACATCAGGGCGATCGACGAGAACAGCGCCAGCGACGCCGCCACGTAGTTCTGCGGGTCGTAGTGCGCGAGCACCTGAGACGTCTGGTACAGGATGTAGCCGGCCGCCAGCAGCACCATCGCGACCGAGAACACCAGGCCGAGGTTGAAGCCGAACGCGAGCGACAGGCCGATCATCAGCAGGGCGGCACCGCTCGCCAGCGCGAGGCCGGAGCGCATGAACGAGAAGTCCTTCTTGGTCACGAACACCGAGGCGGTCAGCGCGGCGAACAGGCCGAGCGTCACGATCGCGGAGTCGCGCAGGATGTTCGGATTGCCGCCGCCGCGCGCGACGATCTCCGCGGTCTTCCACTGCACGATCGCGAGCAGCGGGACGAAGATCAGCGCCTCGGCGACCACGTACACGCCGAGCCCGACGTACTGGAGCCCGCGCGACGTGGTGTGGCTCGCCCAGTAGTCGGCGACCCAGCTGACCGCCATGAACGCGAGCAGCACGATGCCCCAGTTCCAGCGGCCGCCGAGCGCGAACTTCACCAGCGGGATCGAGACGCGCTGGATCAGGAACGGGTTGGTCATCAGCAGGTACAGGAGGCCTGCAAAGACCAGGATCGCGCCGAACAGGTGGGCGTAGGTCATGCGGATGAACCGCACGCGATCCGACATCCCGACCGTGGCGTCGGCGTACGCGATCGGCCGCATCCCGGCGCTGTCGTCGGAGGTCGACGACGGGGCGGTGTGGGCGCCCGACGAACCGGTCGCGCCGTAGCCGGCGAAGCCGAGGCCGGCCGCCTGCGGGTACGACGGCGCGTAGGCCTGGCCGAAGCTCTGCGGCGCGGGCTGCTGGCCGAAGCCCTGGGGCGCGGCGGGCTGCTGGCCGAAGCCCTGCGGCTGCTGACCAAAGCCCTGCGGCTGCTGACCGAAGCCCTGCGGCTGCTGACCGAAGCCCTGCGGCGCGCTGGGCTGACCGAAGCTCTGCGGCTGCTGACCGAAGCTCTGCGGCACACCCGGCTGACCGAAGCCCTGGGGCGCGGCGGGCGACTGCCCGAAAGCAGGCGCAGGCGGCTGGCCAAAGCCCTGCGGCGCCTGCGGTTGCGGTTGCTGACCGAAGTTCTGCGGATCCGGAGACTGGCCATGCGGCGGCTGCGCCTGCCCGGGCCACGGCTGCTGGGGGTTGGGCATCCACCCGAGCACGGTCTTCGCTCCACCTGCTGGCTTGTCGTTCGACATCGTTTTGCGGGCGCTTTTACGTCCTTGGTGAGGATTAGATCCCCACTGCAACCTGTTCTCCGCAGTCGCGCCGTGTGCCAACCGAAGGTCGCGTGATCATGTGAGATCTTTCGCGTCGTTCATGGCAGATTGCGCGCCATGCGCTCGCAATTTCCGTTCTGGGTGGTGTTCGGCACGCTCGTGGCCGCCACTCCCGTTGCCGCCGCGGATCCGGCGCCCCAGGAGCTGCTCCCAGAGGCCCGGGAGCTGCTGGTGACCGGCGCGTGTGCGGAGGGCCACTCGGCGGCCTCGCCAGAGCTGGTCGCCTCGCACTGCCGGAAGGTGCGCGCCGCGCAGGACGAGTACCGCAAGAACTGGCTATCGATCGCGCGCCCGTTCTTCGCCGCGAATGTGCCCGCGGGGATCCCGAAGGTCGTGGTCTATCCGTTCGCCGGCGGCGACCTCTCGACCGCGCTCACCGTGTTCCCGGATGCGGACGAGATCACGACGCTCTCGCTCGAGCCGGCCGGCGATCCGCGCTCGCTGGCCCGGCTCTCGCGCAAGCAGCTCGGCGACTCGCTCGCGATCGTCGCGACCGAGCTCGGCTCGCTGTACCGCCACAACTTCTCGGTGACGATGAACATGATCGGCGCGATGCGCGGCGGCCAGCTGCCGACGCAGCTGATCTTCAGCCTGTCGGCGCTGTACCTCCACGGCTACGAGCCAACCTCGCTGCGCTACTTCACGCTCACCCCCGAGGGCGATCTTCACTACCTCGCCGCCGCCGAGGTCGCTGAGCTCGACGCGATCGCGGACACCGGCAAGCGCAATCGCGCGTTCGGCAACGTCGAGCTGCGGTTCCGCAAGCTGGGCGGCGGGCGCGAGCAGATCTATCGCCACATCCGCGCGAACCTCGACGACGCACACCTCGCGGAGTCGCCGGCGGCGCTCCGCCACCTCGAAAAGAAGGGCCGGGTCTCGGCGATGACCAAGGCCGCGAGCTACCTGCTCACGTTCAAGCAGTTCGGTTCGATGCGGAAGTACCTCGCCGACCACGTCGAGTGGATGGTGTCCGACTCGACCGGCCTGCCGCCGAAGGTCGGGGTCGCGGCGGGCTTCGAGTACGAGACCTGGGGCACGTTCGAGAGCTCGAACATGAAGGAGGGCAAGTCGGTGACCGAGGACTGGCGCAAGCAGTACGCCGCGCAGCCGCGCCGCAAGCTCGACTTCCGGTTCGGCTACCCCGACGGCAAGCACCGCGGGCACCTGATCGTCATGCGGCGCCCGGCGAAGCGCTAGCCTCGCGCCGCGCTCACCGGCTGCGCGACAGCCAGTCCTGCGTGCAGCGCGTCATCACCGGCATCGTCTTCTCGAACTCGCTGAGGATGCCGCGCTCGATCTTGCCGGACAGCAGCGGCACGTTCGCGGTGATCGTGCCGCGGTAGCGGCGCGAGACCTGGCCCTCGCCGACCTGCGATAGCTGGTACACCGCCGCGATCTGCACCCGGCCGCCGAGCAGCTCGGGCTTGATCGTGAGGTCGATCGCGTCGTCGGCGCGCCGCCACACCATGGTCTCGAGGTAGCTCAGCCTGCCGCCTTCGACGAACGGGCGCGCGTACATCGGCAGCGACTTCTGCGCCGCCACGCGCCACGTGCAGCGCCGCACCGCCGGCTCGTCGGCGGAGTCGATCACCGCGCGATCGCCGAGCTCGGCCAGCGCGTCCTGGGCAGCCAGGTGGTCCGGATCGAAGTACGCCGCGAGCACGGTCGCCGTCGTGGGCGCCTGGAACACGTGTTCGTAGTGGAACTCGGTCGGCATGGCGCTCGACGATACCGCGGACGGCGGGCTCCGATGCAGCGGATCCGAGATCCTCCGATCTGCCATCCGCGCGCTCCGCGCTACGCTTCCCTCATGTGCCTCATCTGCATCGATCTCGCGAAGCGCGCCCTGACGATCCCCGAAGCGCGCCGCGCCCTCGGTGAGATGCGCTCGAAGATCGGCGACCAGCACGCCGCCGAGGTCGAGCGCGCGCTGGCCGAAGCCGAGCAGGCCGCGGCGCGCAAGCCGTGAGCGGCCCCGAGCCGTACCTGACGCGCTGGCAGCTCGTGCTCGACGGCGATCCGATCGAGACCCACGCCGGCACGGTGTGGCCGGTCCGCCGCGGCTCGACGCTGCTCGTGCTCAAGCGCGCCCGCTACGAGGACGAGCAGCGCGGCGCGGAGGTCATGCGGTGGTGGGACGGCCACGGCGCGGCGCGCGTCCACGCGATCGACGGCGACGCCGTCCTGCTCGAGCGCGCCACCGGCCCTCGCTCGCTGCACGCGCTCGCGCTCGACGGCCGCGACGACGACGCGACCCGCATCCTGTGCGCCGTGGCCGGCCAGCTCCACGCACCACGCGTGGCCCCTCCGCCTTCGCTCGTGTCACTCGACACCTGGTTCGAGCCGCTGTTCCCCGCTGCGCGCCACCACGCCGTGCTCGTCCCCTCGGCCACGGTCGCGCGCGCCTTGCTCGCGTCGCCGCAGGAGCCGCGCGTGCTGCACGGCGATCTCCACCACGACAACGTGCTCGACAGCCCCCGCGGCTGGCTCGCGATCGATCCCAAGAACCTCGTCGGCGAGCGCACCTTCGACTTCGCCAACATCGTCCGCAACCCCGGCGAGACGCTGCCACGCTCGCCCGCGCGGTTCGCGCGCCAGGTCGAGGTCATCGCGGACGCCGGGGGCGTCGATCGCACGCGCCTGCTCCAGTGGATCCTCGCGTTCGCGGGCCTGTCCGCCGCGTGGATCCTCGGGGACGGCGACGAGCCCTCGCTCGATCTGGCGATCGCCGCGCTCGCCGCGACCGCCCTCGGATAGTCAGGTCCGCACGCGTCAGATCGGGAAGTCTTCGCCGATCTTCGGCGCCGCGATCACGCCGTTCTCGATCGCGCCGTCGTCGCTCTGGGGCTCGCACAGATACACCGCCACCGCGCCGGCCCGCTGATCCGTGCGCACGAGCCGCGCGCCCTCGGGGGCCTCGCGGAACTCCCTCCGCCACTCGACCTCGAGGTCCCCGACCTCGGAGGCCTCGAGGATCTTCCGCCCGCCCTCGGTGCCGTAGCCGACCACACGCGCGATCTCGACCTCGCGCGTCCCGGTGGCCGGCTCGACGACCAGCCCGTGCTGCTCCAGGTGCCGGCCCACCGCCGCGGGCACCACGTACGCCGCCGGCCGATCGACCACCACGGCGCCGACGAACCTCGCGAAGTGCTTCACGTCGACCACGCTCGGCTCGCCGTCCAGCGTCCGCGGCGTGCGCGTCGCGATCTGGATCGGCGCCTCGAACGCCTCCAGCTGGTACCGAACGGCGATCCGGTCGCGCGGCGCGGCCGCCGCGGCGACGACCTCGAGGACCTCCTCGCGATGCGCGGCCACGTAGCGCAGCGCCTCGAGCACCGTGGCGTACGTGGTCCGCACGCGCTGCTCGAACGTCAGGTACGAGTAGCACTCGAGCAGCAGATCGAGCCGGCTCGACAGCCCGCGATAGTTGCTCCCGAACCGCGGCTGGTGCGGGTACGTCATCCAGCCCTCGCGCACCGGCGCCTCCGGGTCCGCCGTGCGCCGCGCGTCCAGCGCGCGCTCGTCCTCGACGAAGTTGCCGTACCACCCGGCGAGCAGCTGGTGGTGGGCCGCCAGCGCGGTGGTCACCGCCGGCATCATCCGCGTGCGCATGAACTCGATCGGCTCGGCGCGCCCGCTCTCGATCGTGTGGGGGATGTCGTACGTCATCGCGAACCGGTGCACCGAGCCGTTCGTCGCGTGGGTGTCGATCGTGAGCTCGGGTTGCCAGACCTGCACCACCCGCGACTGGAGGAGGCGCATCTCGAGCGCGGCCTGACGCATGTAGTCGCGGTTCAGGTTGATCCCCGAGCCGTTGACGCGCGTCCCGACCTTCGCCGGCCCGAGCTGGCCCTCGAGCTTCGGCAGATCCAGCTTGCGGTTCGCCGGATCGATCGCGTCGTTGCCGTCGGGGTTGAACAGCGGCACCACCACCAGGGTCAGCTGATCGATCAGCCCGGGGTGGCGCCCGTCGAGCACGTCGCGCACGAGCATCAGGCTCGCCTCCTTGCCCTCGACCTCGCCCGCGTGGATCCCGTTGATCACCAGCACCACCGGCAGCCCGCGCGCCCTCGATTCCTCCGGGGTCTTCACCCCGTGCGACGAAACCACGAGCAACGGCAGCTCGCGTCCGCCGGGGCTCGCGCCGAACGAACCGACGTGTAGGCGTGGGTCCTGCCGCGCGCCCAGCGCTTTCAGGAAGGCCATCACGTCAGCGTGCAGGGAAGTCTCTTCGTAGGCGGTGGCCTCGGCGCGGGTGCGTGGGATCATCCGTCGCTCTTACCACCCCTCGCGCGCGCTCGGCGCGGCGGATTTTTTCAACCACAGTCGAACTCGCGCGGCGACTTGCACCCCGCGAACGCCGACCGGATACTCGTCGCACACCGGGAGCATGGGGAGCGAGGACATCCTTCGACGCGAGAACGCCGAGCTGCGCGCACGGGAGGTCAGCTATCGCGATGGCTGGCAGCGCCAGCTCGATCTGTCGACGCGGCTCCGCCAGTACGCCGCGCAGCTGCGGCGCTCGCTGCACGACGAGGAGCTTCGCTCGACCGAGGCGGTGTTCTCGCAGGTCGCCGAGATCTCCGCCGAGGCGCTCGGCGTGGCGCGCGCGAGCGTGTGGCTGGTGGACAGCGGGCGCCAGGTGCTCCGCTGCGCGTACCTGTTCGTGCGCGGCCCGAGCTCGGATCAGCCGGCGGAGATCCAGCTCAGCGGCGTGCAGCGCTACGTGCGCGCGCTGACCACCGATCTGCTCGCCGTGGACGACGTGACCACCGATCCGCGGCTGCTCGAGCTCACCAAGTACTGCGCCGATCGCCGGATCGGCGCGATGATCGACATCCCGGTCGTGCTCGACGGCGAGGTCGTGGGCGTGATCTGCCACGAGCACGTCGGCTCGCCCCGCAACTGGCTCGACGCCGAGATCGACTTCGCCGCGAACCTCGGCAGCGTGGTCGCGCTGGCGATCGAGGCCGAGCGCCGCCAGGAGGCGCAGCAGCGCGTCCGCGAGGTCGACGCGCGCTACCGCCACCTCGTCGAGACCGTGCCGGTCGTCATCTACTCGTTCGACGTGGCGACCGGCAAGCTCGCGTACGTCAGCCCGACGATCGCCGCGCTGTCCGGCCGCGCCGCCGAGGATTGGCTCGCGCTCGGGATCGACGGGTGGATCGAGCAGATCGTGCCCGAGGATCGGCGCGGCGTGCACGAGCGGATGCGGATCGGGATCGCCGGCGCGTTCGAGCCGCAGATCGAGTACCGGATCGTGCGCCGCGATGGCGCCGTGGTGTGGGTGCGCGATCTGTGCGCCGTGGTCCGCGACGCCGCCGGTCGGCCGCTCGCGGTCCAGGGCACGCTCGAGGACATCACGATCGAGCGCGCCGCCGAGCAGCGCCGGCTCGAGGCCGAGCGCCGCTACCGCCAGCTGATCGATCACGTCGATCTGCTCGGCCTGGTGGTCGACAACCACGGCCGGGTCGAGTTCGCGAACGCCGCGTTGTGCCGCGTGCTCGGCGTCACCCCCGACGAGCTGATCGGCACCGATGGGTTCGGTGCGTTCGTGCCCGAGTCCGATCTGCCGCGCGTCCGCGCGGTGCACCAGCGCGCGGTCGCGAGCGGCGAGGCGCCGGTCCGCGTCGAGTGTCCGCTGCGCACCCGCGAGGGCGAGCTGCGCCAGATCGTGTGGACCAACACCCTGCTGTACGACGAGCGCGGCGCGGTGTCCGGCACCGCCAGCCTCGGGCTCGACGTCACCGAGCGCAACCAGCTCGAGGCCGAGCTGGCTCAGCAGCGCAAGTTCGAGAGCCTCGGCCGGATGGCCGCGAGCGTCGCGCACGACTTCAACAACGTGCTCACCGTGCTGTCGCTCGCGCTCGCGCACGGCGGCAAGCGCGAGGAGATCGCGACCTCGATGGCGCTCGCGAGCGAGCTGGTATCCTCGCTGCTCGCGTACGCGCGCCGCGATCCGGTCGCGGTGGCCGATGTCGACGTGGACCACGCGATCAGCGAGCTCACCCCGGTGCTCGCGACCGCGATCGGCAAGGACCTCCGGCTCGATCTGGATCTACATGCCGCCGGGCGGCTGGTCCGGATCTCGCCGACCGAGCTGCGCCAGCTGGTGCTCAACCTGGTGACCAACGCCGGCGAGGCGACCCGCGATCACGGCCGGATGGTGCGGATCTCGACCGACGTGATCGTGCGCGACGGCCACCGCGCGCCGCCGGAGCGGTTCGTCGAGATCCGGATCGCCGACGATGGCCGCGGCATGGACGCGGCGGCCCGCGCGCGCGCGTTCGATCCGTTCTTCACCACCAAGCCCGATGGCCGCGGTGGGATCGGGCTCGCGACCTGCCACTCGATCGTCACGCGCGCGAACGGCACGATCTCGATCGAGACCGAGCCCGGGCGCGGCACCACGTTCGCGATCGTGTTCCCGTTCGCCACCGATCCACCGGCCGGCGTGCACGCGCCGAGCCGCGGCGCCGTGCCGGTCGAGGAGCGCCGCGTGCTGCTGGTCGAGGACTCGGCGATGATCGGCGAGCTGGTCGGCGGGGTGCTGCGCGACGCCGGCTACGACGTCGTCCAGGCGGCCACCGTCGAGCACGCGCTGGCCCAGATCCGCGGCGCGGTGTTCGGCGTGGTCATCACCGATCTCCAGCTGTCGCACGGCCGCGGCGAGGACCTGGTCGCGGCGGCCCGCGCGCGCCGCCCCCCCCCCGCGATCCACGGGACCACGGGCGAGGCCACCCTGGTCAACAGTGTCGACGGCGTGTTCACCAAACCGGTT
>JBQCJR010000170.1:0-5571 GCA_051952595.1 Kofleriaceae bacterium | reverse complement strand
CTAGATGACGCGGCAGCAGAGGTCGCCCCCGCAGCCGCCGCGGCTGCAGAGGTCGCGCTCGCCGACGACGTCTCGGCCGGCGGCGCGCTGCCCACGGGCGCGAGCGTGATGCCCGGCGCGCGCGGCGTGGGGGTCGGCGGGACCGGAGCGGTCCGGACCAGCGGCAGTGATGCATCGAGCGGCGAGGACGCGGGCATCGGCGTCGTATCGGTGTGCGCGCGCGGGGGCGTGTCGAACCGCGCCGCCTTGAGTCGCGCGAACACCTCGACGCTGTCCGGCGTCAATCGCTTGATGCCGAGCCGGATCCCCGGGCGCTTGAACGGGTTCTCTGCTGTCGTCCACGCGTCGACGACGGTGCATAGCCCGCGCAGCACCGGAGTCTGATCCGCGAGCTGGATCGAGAACGCGGTGTCGAGCCCGACCGGGCGCGAGTTGAGCGTCGCTACGAAGAACGACGACTCATCGCAGAACCGGTGATAGGTCGCGACAAACTGATCGACGTTGGTGCACCGCGTGGCGACACACAACGCCTTGGTCTTCTTCCCGGTCGTGGTCACCCTCCGAAATGATTGTAGGGGTCATCGGGCCCCGATCACATTCCTCGTGCACCAAAGCCGAATGTGCTCAGCCCGCCCACACGGCCACGGCGAACGCGGCGGCGATCGTGCCGATCATCAGCGCATCGAGGACCCGGCCGTAGCTCTGAAGGCGCGCGCGCAGCGGTGCGCGCCTGTCGTGCTCGCGCACCGGCAGATCGGCGCGGCGGAGCTGGCGGACCAGCGCATCGAAGCGGTCCCAGTCGCGCGCCGCGAGGAACCACCGCGAGCCGCGGCGCGCCGCGAGCGCCACGCCGTCGCGGTACACGTGCACCTCCTCGAGCTGCGCCGCGGTCTGGTGGAACCCGAGGAAGCTCCAGCCCCACCGCACGCCGTCGCGGGTCACCGCGATCCGCGCGCGGCGCACCGCATAGCCGAGCAGCCCCACGGCGGCGAACGCGACGGGCAACGTGATCTGCGCGCTCGAGCCGCGCCGCCACGGGTGCTTCGACACGAGGTACCAGGTCACGGCGCCAAGCGCGACCGCGGTGATCAGCGCCGTTCCGGCGAGCAGCCGCGGGCCGCGCGGCGCGCCAAACGTGCCGAGTGGTGTCCCGGCGAGCCCGATCCCGGGAGGTAGATCGAGGGCGCTCATCCGCCCCGTAGTATTCCTCGCCCGCGCCGCCGATGGCTACGGCGCACACGGCTCACCTGAACGGCCTCTCAGGGACGCTACGCTCTGCGCGCCCGATGGCGTGTCTAGACGCCCGATGCGCCCGACGACAACCGCGTGCCGCGACGAGAACGCGGACCGCGTGTGGATCCTGACGCCCGTGGACAACCGCGCGACGTGCGGGATGTTCGGCAGAGACGGTTGCCCCACGGGCTTGAACAGCCGCGCCGCGCAGCGACGAGGAGAACGAGACGCCCAGTGCCGTTGGCGCGCCTGTTCACAGGTTCCACACGCCTACGACCGCCACCAGAGGATTTCTTGGGGGACGAGAAGAGGAACGGCTGGCAGAGCAAGTGGCTGCTCCGCCACAGGACCTCATCGCGGGCAAGCACTCGGCGCCCCGCCTCGACGCGCGAACCGAATCTCGGCGAATTCAAACCCGGCACGGAGCGGCGGTCGCGGAACCGGTCACCGCTCGTGCCTCGGCGCGCGAGCCAATCTCGGCGAATTCAAAACCGGGGACGGAGCGACGCTCATCCGATGGCCACCGCTGCGCCTCGGCGCGGCGCCAGAAGCGAAGCGAGCTCGAACCAAAGCACGGAGCGACGCTCGCCGGAACCGGTCCCCGCTCGTGCCGCGGCGCGCGAACCAATCTCGGCGAATTCAAACCGGGTACGAGCGACGCTCTCCGGACGGTCTCCGCTCGCGCCTCGGCGCACGAGCCGAATCTCGGCGAATTCAAACCGCGTACGGAGGAGCTCGTCGGACGGTCTCCGCTCGCGCCTCGGCGCGGCACCTGAAGCGCGGCGAGATCAAACCCACGCGCCGAGCGCCGCTCGCCGGAACCGGTCCCCGCTTGCGCCTCGGCGTGACCGCCGGAATCTCGGCGAATTCAAACCCGGCACGGAGCGGCGCTCGCGGAACCGGTCTCCGCTCGCGCCTCGGCGCGGCACCTGAAGCGCGGCGAGATCAAACCAACGCGCCAAGCGCCGCGCCGGAACCGGTCCCCGCTTGCGCCTCGCCGTGGCCGCCCGAATCTCGGCGAATTCAAACCGCGTACGGAGCGATGCTCGTCGGACGGTCTCCGCTCGCGCCTCGGCGCGGCACCTGAAGCGCGGGGAGATCAAACCAACGCGCCGAGCGCCGGAACCGGTCCCCGCTTGCGCCTCGCCGTGGCCGCCCGAATCTCGGCGAATTCAAACCCGGCACGGAGCGGCGCTCGTCGGACGGCCACCGCTCGCGCCTCGGCGCGGCGCCGGAAGCGCCGACGAGCTTGAACCAACGCAATTCGATTTCTCGAAATCCCTACCGGAATCTGCTGATGGGTGCTGTGGCCACTCGAGCAAAGCAATCCAGTCCCGAGAGTAGACCGAGCGCCGCTCGCCGGAACCGGTCCCCGCTTGCACCTCGGCGTGGCCGCAAAAACTCGGCGAATCAATTCGAGCGCGGCTGCGCAAATATCACGCACCTCGCGCGCTCGCCGCGCGGCCACGAAGCTGGCCTGCTCGTGCGGAGCACTGCGCTCCTACCGAGAGGCACCCATGCATGTTCGATCGTTGCTGATCCTGTTCGTCGCGGCCTGTGGAGACTCCAGTGGCGCGGGCCAGCCCGATGCGGCGCCGCTCCCCGAGGACGCGGTGCCGCGCCAGGTCGTGATGGAATCGAAGACGCTGGTGGCCGGACAGATCGCCGAGGCCACGCTCGACGGCGGCCCGGGAGACACCGCGGTGATCTCGCTCGTCGCGGCGAGCCCCACGCTCGATTGGAACCTGCACGGGCACGCGAACGGCAGCTCCCAGACGATCGCCGAGGAGCTGGGCGTGATGACGGCGCGCTACACGTTCGCGCCGACGGCCCAGGCGGATTGGTCGCTGCTGTTGCGCAACCGCGGCACCGCGCCGATGACCGTCGACGTGACGATCGAGCTCCACGGCGACATGCAGTGGAGCGGATGGCAATGATCGCCGCGGCCGCTCAGCCGCCGGTCAGGCCGGGGGCCTCGACGGCGAAGCGCAGGCGCTCGACGAGCACGGCGCGCTCGATGTCGTCGGTCAGCCGGTTGCCGCCGCGGGTCACGTAGAACACGTCGGCGACCTTCTCTCCCTCGGTGGACACCTTGGCGAGCGTGATGTCGAGGCCGAGGTCGGCGAGGGTCTGGGTGATCGCGTAGAGCACGCCGACGCGATCGCGGGTGAACACCTCCACGATCGTGGCCTGGGTCGAGTCGTCGTGGAGGCGGATCTCGGTCACGACGCCGGGGGTGACGCGCTTGGGCATGCCGGAGCGCGGGCGGCGGCGCGCGATCAGCGTCGCGACCTCGCCGGGGTCGGGCGCGCCACCGGCGAGCAGGCCGCGCAGATCGCCGGCGAGCCGCTGCCACCGCGGATCCTCGGCGGGGATCGCGGCCCCCGTGAGGTCGCGCACGTAGAACACGTCGGTGACGAGCCGCTGGAGGGGACCCACGTGGGCGCCCTCGATCGGCAGCTCGACGTGGCCGAGCACGGCGCCGAGCACGTCGACGCGGCTGGCGGCGAGCGCGCCGGCGATCGCGGCGAGCACGCCGGGCGCATCGGGGGCGACGATCGCCACCTCGCTGTGGCCCTTGAGCGGGAAGCAGTGCACCTCGATCGCGACCGGCGGCGAAGACGCGCGCGCGGCGGCGATCAGCCGGGCGTGGCGCGCGGTCTGGCGCGGCGTGAGCTGGGTGAACAGCCGCGGATCGATGCCGTCCACGATCCGCGCGATCGCGGGATCCTCCTCGGCGCCCGCGAGCTCCAGGATCTTGGCGCGTGGATCGCCGGGGCCCGCGGCGGGGCGGGCGGCGCCGCGGAAGTACTCGCGGGTGCGCAACATCAGGTCGCGCAGCAGGCCGTCCTTCCACGCGGACAGGTTGTCGGGCGCGGTCATCGCGGTGTCGCACAGCGTGAGCAGGTAGAGCTGCACGACGCGCTCGTCGGTCCCGGCGCGCTCGGCGAACCGCGCGATCACCTCGGGGTCCGACAGGTCGCGGCGCTGCGAGAGGTGCGACATCGTCAGGTGCTGGCGGACGAGGAACTCGGTGAGCTCCACGTCCTCCTCCGCCATCCCGAGCCGCCGCGCGATCTCGCCGGCGACCACGGCGCCCTTCTCGGCGTGGCCTTTGCCGAGCGGCTTGCCGACATCGTGGAGCAGCGTCCCGAGCAGCAGCGGCACGGGCCGGCGCACCTCTCGCCACAGCTCGGTCGCCGCGGGGTGAGCCTCGGCGAGCTCGCCGCGCGCGAGCCGCTTCTGCATCGCGAGCGCGTACAGCTGGTGCTGGTCGACGGTGTACACGTG
The DNA here is from genome assembly GCA_051952595.1 of Kofleriaceae bacterium. Classification (GTDB taxonomy): domain Bacteria; phylum Myxococcota_A; class Polyangia; order Haliangiales; family Haliangiaceae; genus JABFXX01. The sequence goes on along the minus strand of JBQCJR010000170.1, from coordinate 1,047 downwards.
ATACAGGTCGTGCTGGACGCGCCCGGTGCACGGCGCCCACTCGGGCATCAGCACCGACAGGATCCCGAGCTGCTGCATCGCCTCGAGCGCCGAGGGCTGGCCGGCGTCGCGTAGATCCGCGATCGCCTCGAGCAGCAGGCGGTGCGCAACCGCGTCGCTGGCGAGCGGATGGGGGTCGCGCGCGATGGCCTCGGCGACGAGCTCGCGGGTGTGGCCGTAGACCGGCAGCTGCTCGGCGACGGCGACCCGGAACAGCCGCACCATCTCGCTGGGCCGCTCGACGAACAGCCGGGGATCGCGGATCGCGAGCTCGCCGTTGAACGTGATGAACGACGCGTCGATCTGGGCGATCCGCGGCCGGCGCCGCGCCGGGACCCGCGCCGACTCGAGCAGCCGATCGGCGACCTGCACGACGCCGCGCGCGTGCAGGTAGTAGTCGCTCATCAGCGCCTCGACGGCGGGCGCGACGGCGGGCCGGATATCGCCCTCGTGGGGCCGCGCGTGGGGGTACAGCGCGGGCGCGATCGCCTCCTGGATCTCGAACGTCAGCTGATCGAACCGCCGGCGCGCGGTGAGCTGGACGAGCGCGCGGATGCGGAGCTGGAAGTCGCGCGCGCCGAGCAGCACCTGGGCCTGGCGGCGGGTCAGGTGGCCCATCGTCACCAGGTTCGCGATCAGCGCGTCGGCGCTCACCGGATCCTCGCCGGGCCGCGGCGGGTGCCACCGAACCGCGGCGCACCACAGCGCGGTCGCGAGATCGCGCAGCGCGCCGATGCCCTGCTTCAGGTTGGGCTCGAGCAGGTACAGCGACGCGCCGAACCGATCGTGGCGGGCCTTCTTCTCGGTCGCGAGCGCGGCGATCAGCTCGTTCGGGTTGCCGCCGGGCGCGAGCTGGCCGAGGGTCGCACGCACGAGCTCGGTGGTGAGCCGGCGCTCGCCCGCGATGTGGCGGGCGTCGAGCAGCGCGGTGGCGGTGGCGAGATCGTCCTTGGCGAGCCGGGCCGCGGCGCGTGGCTCGCGCACCGAGTGGCCGACCGCGATCTTGTC
>JBQCJR010000169.1:0-13765 GCA_051952595.1 Kofleriaceae bacterium | reverse complement strand
CCCCCCCCCCCCCCCCCCCCCCGGGGGGCGGGCCCGCGCCGCCGTGTACGCGAACCGCTGCAGGCCGTTGTAGAACGCCGGCGCCGGTGGCCGCTTGCGCAGGCGCACGTAGTGGAGCGCCTGATGGATCGCCGGCCGGGTATCGCGCGGTGGCCAGAACAACCGGCGCCGCCACTCGCCGCTCCACACCAGGTAGCCCAGGTAGCCGATCGCGTTGATCACGAGCAGCCACGCCATCGCGAAGTGGAGGTGGCGCGCCCCGGCCAGCCACTGCCCCGCGCGCAGCCACGCCGGCGATTCCCAGCCGGACAGCGGCACCCACGCGTAGGTCGCGCCGCGGGGGCCGAACCAGGGATACGCGCTCAGGATCTGCAGCCCACTCATCCCCATCACCGCCAGCGCGGGGACGTTGAGCCAGTGCGTGATCCGGATCAGCAGAGGCTGGCGCCGCCGCGGCCTTCCCATCGCGACACCTTACGATGCCGCGCCGGGAGGGCCCGCCGCGCGACGACCGCGGCTACAGATCGACCGCGTAGACGAAGCTCGCCTTCGGGAACCGCAGGAACCGCTCCTTGATCACGTCGTGCGGGACCACCGCGCTCGAATCGACGTACTTCGCGAGCAGCGCCTCGGCGGCCTTCCTGTCGCCGCGCGCCTTGATCCCGGCGACCAGCTTCATCATCTCGTCGACCGCGGGGACCAGCTTGTCGTAGTGGATCGCGAACGCGCCGGTGTCCGTGCCGTTGGCCGCCTTGGCGTTCGGATCCCAGGTCACCGCGCCCTTGTCGAGCAGGAACCCGAGCTGGATCGCGGCGAGGTTCGAGTACGTCTTGCGCTCCCCGGAGCCGGTGTACATGCCCTGCGAGATGTGGCCGAGCGCCCACACCACCGCGTCGGCGTAGGTCTGCGTCGCGAGCTCGTCCGAGATGATCTGCTTGCCGCGCAGGAACTCGATCAGGAACAGCGCGCCGGTCTGCGCCTTGAGCTCCTCCATCACCGACGCGATCGGCCCGCCGAACGCCTGCCCGGCGGTCTTGCCGCCGACCTTGTACTCGTGCGCGGGGCCGAGGTTGTGGGTCGCCTCGTGCAGGATCGTGTTGAGCAGCCCCGGCTCGGGGGTGCCGGCGTACCCCTTCATGCTCGCGCCGTCGAGCAGGCTCTCGGCCTGCGAGCGCCGCGCCGCCATGCTGTCCGGATCCTGGTACAGGTTGGTCATCGCGACCGTGCGGCCGCGGCCCTCGTTGGCCACCGGGCCCCAGTTCGGCAGGCTCTGGCCGATCGTCGCGCCCAGCGGATCGCGATCGTCACCGGAGTTGATCACGATGTCGATGAAGTCCGGCAGGTGGAACGTCACCTTGCGGGCCTTGTACGGAGCGCCCGCGCGCGCCGCGATCTGGGTCTCCATCTCCTGCTGCACCGGGACCAGCTTCTGCTGCCACTCCTTCGAGGCCTGGTTGATCCGCGCGAACGTCAGGTGCATGCCCGCCTTCTGCGCGCACGGCTCCCAGTACACCTCATCGGGCGCGGCGCGCACGTACCACTTCGAGTTGTCGACCGTCATCTTCGCCCACGCCTCGTCGGCGGGGATCCAGTCGTTCGAGGCAAAGCTCGCCGCGGCGGCGCGCAGGTAGGTGACCAGCGCGGTCTCGGCGGGATCCTTCATCGCGTCGGCGGCGGCGGTCAGCTCCTTCGAGATCGCGCCCATCTGCTCCGGGTACGCCTCGTTGTACGGAACCGCCTTGAGATCGTCACCGCTGCCACGCACCACCGAGAAGTGCGACTCGAGCAGGGTCTTGGCGTCTTTGCGCGCCTCGAGCTTCTGGCAGAACTTGTCGTCGGCCTGGAGCTCGGCCGGGTAGAGATCGAAGATCGGCTTGGGCGAGCCGGGGATCGCCGAGCACGCCGGATCCTTCTCGGTCGACGGGCCCACGCAGCGCGGGCCGCGGTTGCGGCGGAACAGGCTGTGGCTCGCGACGTCGGGCGGCAGCTTGGGCTCGAGCGCCGTGGCGCCGTTCTGCAGCTCGTACAGCTGATCGATCAGCGCGCCGACCTTCATCATGTGCGCGACGAACTGCTTGTCGTCGGGCGACAGCGACTTGAGGTCGGTGCGGACCAGGGTCGCGCGGCCCTGGTCGAGGTCCTGCCCGACCAGCTCCTGGCGCTTCGCGTCCTCGCCGGTCGGCGGCGGCGCCTTCGACGCCTCGAGGATCGTCTTGTACGCGGCCTCGAACTCCGGGGTCAGCTTGCCGTTCTCGGTCCACTTGCCGGCCGTCGGGTAGAACAGCAGCGACTCGACCTCGTCGGCGTCGATCGTCTTGTTGCCGTTCTTGTCGGCGGTCCAGTAGACCGGCAGGTTGGTGCGCACTGCCCACCGGTTGAACTCGGTCCGCGGCATCGCGTTGTAGGCCGTGGCGGCGGCCGCCGCCGAGCCCGCGGCGCTCCCGGCCGCCGAGCCGGCGGGCTTCTCGCGCGGAGCGGGCTCCTGTTTCGACTTGCAGGCGACCAGTAGAACGAGGGAGGCGAACAGCGGCGCGATTCTCATGCCGCGGACGCTAGCAGATCCGGCGAACGAGGGTCAGTGCGACTCAGTGCGACTCCAAGTGCCCGATCGCGTCGGTCGCCTCGCGCTCGATGCACTTGAGGCTCCGGGCGCGGCGCAGCGCCGGGATCGCGCGGCGGTCGGTGGTGCGCAACCTGGCGATCGCGAGCTTGCGGTCCTCGCAGCCGGAGAGCTGGACGAGATCGAGCGACCAGCTCTCGATCCGGTCGATGCGGTCGGCGAACCCGTCGCGCTCGGCGATCGCGACCGCGCGGTGGCGGACGTCGGCGAGCTTGCCGCTCGACGCCTGGGCGGCGATCGCGTCGCGCTGCGGCGGGGCGACCCGGGTCGACAGCAGCTCGAGCGCGACCACCGCCGAGACAGCGTCGCGGCCGTCGAGCACGCCGAGCGCGTTCGCGACCAGCTGCGGATCCGCGGCGGCCGTCTTCGACAGGCTCGCGGCGCGCTCGTAGGCGGCCAGCCCGTCGAGCCGCCGACCGAGCGCGAACCGGGCGTGGCCGAGCGCGAGGTGGGCGCTCGCGTCGTCGCGCGAGCTCGCGATGCCCTGCTCGAGATACTCGACCGCGGTCGCCGGCTCGCCCGAGGCGACCAGCTCGAGCCCACGGCGCGCCAGCACCGAGCCGCCCGCGCCCGCGCCCGCGCCCGGGGCGGACTGCCGCGCGGCGGCCGGCTTGGCGAACGATGCGCCCTGGCCGGCGCCGTCGCGCGACAGCGCCGCCGCGCCGATCGAGATCGCGGCGAACACCGCGCCGCCGATCGCCAGCCGGCGCCACTGCCGCGGGGTGGCGATGTGAGACAGCGAGTCGCGCGACGCCGCGGTGAACGGGCCGAACACCGGCGGCGCACCGACCGGCGGGCTCGTCGTCGCGCCGGTGCGTGCGGCCGGCGCCGGGCCGCGCACGCCGGTGGGCGGCGGCGGCAGCGCCTGCCAGGTCGGGTGCGCGGGCCGCGGCTCGATCGAGGACGCGGACGAGGGCGAGGGCTCGGACGAGGGCGCGGGCGAGGACGAGGACGAGGACGCAGTCGCCGCTCCGGGCGCTGCCTCGGGCGCGGGCGCCGGCACGACCTCGTGCCCGAGCGCCGGCACCTGCGCGGCCTCGTCCGCGAGCGCCGGCTCGGGCTCGAGCGACACCGCCGCGCGATCGATCGCGTCGATCATATCCGCCGTCGACGAGAACCGGTGCTCCGGCTGCTTGGCGAGCGCCTCGGACACCACGAGCGCGAGCGCCGGGGTCGCCAGCTCGTCGAGCGGCGGGATCGCCGAGGCCACGTGGTGGCGCATCAGCACCACCGGATCCGGATCGTCGAACGGCGGCCGGCCGGTCAGCAGCTCGAACAGCAGCGCGCCGACCGCGTACAGATCGCAGCGCCCGTCGACCGCCCGGCCGAGCACCAGCTCGGGCGCCATGTACAGCGGCGTGCCGAGCGTCGCGAACCCGGTCTTGGTCAGCTTGCCCTCCTCGAGCAGCGCCGCGGTGTCACCGACCAGCTTGGCGACCCCGAAATCGAGCACCTTCACGAGCTCGGCGTCGCGGTCGGGCGCGCCGCCATCGACCAGCATCACGTTCTCGGGCTTGATGTCGCGGTGGACCACCCCGACCGCGTGGGCGTGGCCCAGCGCCTCGAGCACCTGGCGCGCGATCGCGAGCGCGCGGCGCGGCTCGACCGGGCCGGCCTCGATCAGCTCGCGCAGCGAGATCCCGCGGACCAGCTCGGTGACCAGGAACAGCCCGTCCTCGTCGAACCGCCCGGCGTCGAGCAGATCGACGATGTTGCGGTGGCGGAACAGGCTCATCGTCTTGCCCTCGCGCACGAACCGCGCCGCGGCGAGGTCGCCGAGCGAGCTGCGCAGGATCTTGAGCGCGACCCGCGTGCCGGCCTCGATCGCCTCGGCCTCGTACACCACCCCCATGCTGCCCACCCCCACGCGCTGCACGATGCGGTAGCGGTCGGCGAGGACGGTCTCGATCAGCGGGTCCGGTTCGACGTCGTGGGGCACGGCGAGCGGGAGAAGAGCAACCCGCGGACCAGCCAGCACCCGCCGAGATGTCCTGCAAGATCGCACCTCTACCGCCCTGCCCGGCCCGCAGGCGCGGAGCCGAACGGCGCCGCGGAGCACTTCGGCTCCAGCCCGGCCGCGGTCAGGCGTCGCGGCGCAGCTTGTGGCGGCGGAGCAGCCGCTCGAACGACTTGCGGTGGACCTGGGCGATCCGCGCGGCCTCGTCGAGGTCGCCCTCGGTGGTCCGCAGCAGGTCGGTCAGGTACTCGCGCTCGCGCTCGGCCCGCGCGGCGCGCAGCGGGATCTGCTTGTGGACGGCCTTCTCGATCGAGCGCTGGAGCTCGCCGGCCGCCTGCTCGACCACGCCGCGGATCAGCTTCGGATCGGCGAGGATCGCGGCGCGCTCGACCACGTTGCGCAGCTCGCGCACGTTGCCCGGCCAGTCGTGGCGGGTCAGCTCGCCGAACAGCGCGTCGAGCACGTCGGGCGGCAGGCCGCGCGAGGCCGGTCCGAGCACCTGGCGCGCGAAGTGCGCCGCGAGCAGCGGGATGTCGTCGCGGCGGTCGCGCAGCGGCGGCACGGTCAGGCGGATCACGGCGAGCCGGTAGTACAGGTCCGCGCGGAACCGGTTCTCGGTGATCATGCGCGGCAGATCGCGGTTGGTCGCGGCGATCACCCGGATGTCCACCTTGACCGGGCGCTCGCCGCCCACCCGCAGGAACTCGCCGGTCTCGAGGCAGCGCAGCAGCTTGGGCTGGAGCTCGATCGCGAGCTCGCCGAGCTCGTCGAGGAACACCGTGCCGCCGTCCGCGCGCTCGAACACACCGGCCCGCATCGCGGTCGCGCCGGTGAACGCGCCCTTCTCGTGCCCGAACAGCTCGCTCTCGATCAGCGGCGGCGGGATCGCGGCGCAATCGAGCACCACCAGCGGCCGGCCGCGGCGCAGCGAGCGCTCGTGGATCGCGCGGGCGACCAGGTCCTTGCCGGTGCCGGTCTCGCCCTGGATGATCACCGGCGCGTCGGTGGGCGCGACCTTGGCGCACACCGCGAACAGCTCGCGCATCGCGACCGAGCGGCCGACCATGCCCTCGAACCGATCCTCCATCGCGAGCTGGATCTCGAACGGCTCGTCGAGCAGCCGGAACGCCAGCCGGGTCGCGCCGAGCTCGATCACCGCGCCGTCCTCGAGGCACGCCTCGCGGATCCGCGTGCCGCCGACCCGGGTGCCGTTGGTCGAGCCGAGATCGCGCAGCACGTAGTCGCGATCCTCGACGTCGAGCCGGGCGTGCAGCCGCGACACCAGCGGATCATCGAGCACCACGTCGGCCGAGCCGTGGGTGCCGAGCAGCAGGTTGCGCTTGTCGGCGCGGATCGTGGCGCCGGCGCGCGGGCCGGACAGCACCTCCAGCGCGAACCCGCGGATCTGGATGGCGATCGGACGGTTCGCGACATGAAGCAAGGTCGTCGCGTGGAGCCGCTCTGCCATCGCGGGGGATTGTACACAGCCGCGACGGCCGACGCGGTCGCGGGTACATTCGGGTGAGTGCCCGCACCGAACGACTCGAAGGCCGACTCCACGCTGGCGCGCCCGCTCGCCCACCTGGTCGGCCGGGTGATCGCCGGGCGCTACCGGTTCGATCACCTGCTCGGCCGCGGCGGCGTCGGGGCGGTCTACCTGGCCGAGGACCTGCAAGCCGGCGAGACCGTCGCGGTCAAGGCGCTGCTCCCCGGGCTGGCCAACGCCGCCGAGGTCGCCGCGCGGCTCGCCCGCGAGGCCCGGGCCGCCCGCCGGATCGAGCACCCGAACGTGGTCGAGATCCGCGAGCTGGTCGCCGACGGCGACGATCTCTACCTGGTGATGGAGCTGCTCGCCGGATCGTCGCTCGCCGAGGTGCTCGAGCTCGGTGCGCTGCCGCCTCGCCGCGCGCTCGTGATCGCGCGCCAGGTGCTCGAAGCGCTCGGCCACGCCCACGCCGGCGGCGTGATCCATCGCGATCTCAAGCCGAGCAACATCATGCTGGTGAAGGTCGGCGAGCCGGGGCGCGAGTACGAGCGGATCAAGCTGCTCGACTTCGGGCTGGTCAAGCTGGTCGGCGACGCGGCGGCCGAGCTCGGGGACGATCAGCTCACCCAGGGCGGCATGGTGTTCGGCACGCCGGCATACATCGCGCCGGAGCAGGCGCTCGGCCAGCAGGTCGACCACCGCGCCGATCTGTACGCGCTCGGCGTCGTCGCGTTCGAGATGCTGACCGGGCGCACGCCGTACCGCAGCCCGGATCCGGTCACCCTGACCCGCATGCACGCCGCCGCGCCGGTGCCCACGCTGGCGAGCGTCTCGCCGCGCCCGTGGACCCCCGAGCTGGAGGCGCTGATCGCGCGCGCGCTCGCCAAGCGCACCACCGACCGGTTCGCCGATGCGGCGGAGATGACCGCCGCGCTCGACGCGGCGTTCCTGTCGCTCGATCGGCCCGCCGGCTAGATCCGGTACGACGCGCCGATGCTGATCGCCGAGTAGTCGTTGGTCCCGGTCTGCAGATCCACGAACACGCCGACGCGATGCGGACCGCTGATCCAGGCGTCGATCCCGGCGGTGACCCCGACCGACATGCGATCGTTGGTCCACTCGGTCGCCTTGTCCGAGGAGCAACTCGGGACCACCGAGGTGAAATCGCACGTCGTCATCGAGACCGTGCGCCGCGTGTAGTGCCGGCCGATCCACGGCGAGATCCACGCGCGGCCAAGCGCGTACTCCAGGGTCACGCCGACGTCGACCGGGATCAGATCGAACTCGCGACTCGCGGAGCGCAGATCGCCGAGCGCCGCCGAGCGATAGCTCCGCCACGACGCGCCGCCGTGGACGCCGATCGCGAAGCCGAGCGGCAGCCGCAGCGCGAGCGTTCCGATCAGCGCGCCGACCACCTCGCCTCCCGGCGCGTTCTCGTCGAGCGGGAGAATGTCCGGCTCGGGCACGCTCAGGTGCCCGCGCATGCCCGTCCCGATCGTGAGTGCGACCGGCGCCGCGCTCGCCATCGCCGGCACGCTCGCCACCGCCACCGCCGCTGCCACCGCCACCAGCCCGCTCACCTGCTTCATGCGGTCGCCTGGTGCAGCAACCATACCGGCGCGCACTCGCGGCGCGAGCTGAGCTACGCTCGCGAGCGTGCGGGTGTGGTCCCTCGTGGTGCTCGCGGCGTGCGCATCTCCGGCGGCGTCGCCGCGCACGATCGCCGAGATCCCTTCGCCGATCTTTCTGGCCGACGGTGACGCGCCGCCGCAGATCACGCTCGACGAGGCGCGCGCGCTGTTCCCGGCGGGCATTTCCACGCCGACCGCGCCGGCCGCCCCGGCGTGCACCACGATCGAGTGCCTGATCGAGCGCGCGTACACCGAGGATCCGCGGGCCCGCGCCCTGGCGCTCGCGCTGTTCCGCGGCGCCGGCCACGTCGCGGGGGTCGGCCCCGAGGAGATCATGGACGGCGGCTACCGCGGCAAGATCCGCCTGGTCCCGCAGCTGCCGATCGGCAAGTACCGCAAGCACCTCCAGTGGCTGGTCGAGGCGGATCGCTCGATCGACCGGTTCTTCTCCCGGCTGTTCGAGGATCGCCCGGCGCCGGCGTATCGCTGGCGCGCGCTCCAGCTGCGGTTCGTGCGCTCGGTCGGCAAGCACACGCCGAGCGCGTACGCGATGGGCTGGCTGATCGCCTACAACGTCGAGGGCTCGCTGCTGACCAGCGCGGCCGGCGTGCGCGAGACCTACTTCCACGAGCTGTTCCACAACAATGACGCCGCGCACGGCGACTGGTCGGCGCGCCACCTCGCGCGCGACTACGAGGCGATCGTCGCGCGGTGCGGAACCTCGCGGCGCTGCCTCGCGCCGTACGCGCCGAACGACACCACGGTGCGCGGCGGCACCTACTACGCGTTCCAGCCCGACAACGGCAACGGCGTGCACGAGTACGCCGCCGAGCTCGCCGTGCGCTACTGGAAGGAGCACCGCGAGCTGCTCGAGACCGGCAAGCTGGCGCGGCGACCGTTCAAATGTGGGCGGCCCGAGAACGGGCGATCGTGGCGCGCGCTGGTCGGAGAGTTCTTCGGCGGCCGCGATCTGACCCCGACCTGCCCCTGAGACCGTGAAACGATCTCCCCTCCTCTCCTGAGCGTCCGCGCCCACCGGCCGCCGTGCGACTGCGCCCACCGAGCGCGAGCGCACAGCTGAGCTTCAGAAGTCGCTAACATCGCAGTGGTGCGCCGGCGCGCGATCGGGCACATGGCATGCAAATCGCTCGCGGGAGATGGCCGATCTGCCTGGACTCGCAGGTTCCCTCGGCTCGATTCGCGGGAGACGGAACATGCGTTCCGTGTCATCCGTGTGGGATCTTCAGGCCCGCCGTTGAGGGCGCCGGGCTCGGGATCACTCCGTCCATGCAAGGCACCGTGTCACCACCGGATCTACCGTACGAGTTCGAGCACGAGGGCGATGCCCTCGCGATCAGCTACGGCCGCGACATCCTGATCGTCGACGACAACCAGACCAACCTGATCGCGATCGAAGCTGCGCTATCGCCGCTCGGCCGCCACCTGGTGCTCGCCCACTCGGGAGTCGAGGCGCTCGCCCGGCTGCTCGAGCAGGACTTCGCGCTCATCATCCTCGACGTCTCGATGCCCGGCATGGACGGGTTCGAGACCGCCAAGCTCGTGCGCTCGCGAGAGCGCAACCGCGCGACGCCCATCATCTTCGTGACCGGGCTTTCCTGGCAGGACGACGCGGTGCTCCGCGGCTACGAGCTCGGCGCGTTCGACTTCCTGATGAAGCCGATCCGCCCCGAGGTGCTGCGCGCGAAGGCCAGCGTGTTCGTGCAGCTCCAGGAGCGCACGATCGAGCTCCAGGAGAAGGCCGAGGAGCTGCGGCGGACCCAGGCGCGCTCGCACGAGCGCGAGCTGCACGCCCAGCGCAAGCGGTTCGAGGCCGAGGTCATGGAGCGCCAGATGCAGCAGATGGCCGAGACCGATCGGCGCAAGGACGAGTTCCTCGCGATCCTGTCGCACGAGCTGCGCAATCCGCTGCAGCCGCTGCAGACCGCGGTGGAGGTGCTCGAGCACGATCCGGACGCGCCGGTCCCCGCGCGGATCCGCGGGATCATCCAGCGCCAGGTCCACCACATCACCCGGCTGGTCGACGACCTGCTCGACATCGCGCGGCTCAACGCCGGCAAGCTCGAGCTGCGCCGCGAGCCGGTCGTGCTGGAGTCGATCGTCGAGGAGGCGACCCAGGCGTGCCGCCAGGCGGTGGAGAACCGCCGCCACAAGCTCGAGGTCGCGGGATGCGGCGGCCCCGCGGTCGTGCACGGCGATCCGATCCGGCTGGTCCAGGTGGTGTCCAACCTGGTCAACAACGCCGCGAAGTACACCGAGCCCGGCGGGACGATCCGCGTGGCGTGGGGCAGCGACGACACCGACGGGTTCATCCGGGTGACCGACGACGGCAAGGGCATCTCGAAGGAGCTGCTGCCGACGATCTTCGACATGTTCGTCCAGGAGCGCACCGAGCCCTCGGGCGCCGGCGGCCTCGGCCTCGGCCTCGGGTTGGTCAAGCGGCTGGTCGAGATGCACGGCGGCAGCGTCCGCGCGACCAGCCCGGGCCCGGACCAGGGCAGCACGTTCGAGATCCGGTTCGCGCTCGCGGATCCACCGGGCGACGCCCGCGCGCCGGCCCGCAACAAGACCGGCCCGCACGACCGGCCGCTGCGCGCGGTGGTGTGCGACGACGCGCCGGACCTCCGCGAGCTGGTCGCCGACCTGCTGCGGCTGCGCGGCCACGAGGTGACCGTCGTCGAGGACGGCCCGTCGGCGGTCGAGCTGATCCGCCGCGACAAGCCGGACGTCGCGCTGATCGACATCGGGCTGCCCGACATGGACGGCTACGAGGTCGCGCGGCGGATCCGCGCGGCGCTCGGCGACGAGCGACCGCGGCTGATCGCGATGACCGGCTACGGCCAGGCGAGCGACCGCGCGGCGGCGTTCGAGGCCGGGTTCGACGCCCACATCGTCAAGCCCGCGAGCGCCGACAAGATCCTGCGCGCGTTGTACGCCAGCCCGGAGGACGCATGACCACGCTCGAGGCACCGAAGAAGAACGGCGGCAAGGCCAAGGGCGGCGCGAACGGGACCAAGCCGGCGGGCGGCAGCGCGCCCAGCCTCGATCGCCGCCAGATCCTCGCGGCGCTGCGCGCGTTCAAGCGTGGGGACTTCGAGGTCCACCTGCGCGACGATCTGACCGGCGTCGATGGCCAGATCGCCGAGACGTTCAACGAGCTCGTCGACATGGTTCGCCAGATCCGCGACGAGGCGAACGACATCTCCAACGCGGTCGGCAAGGAGGGCCAGGCGACCAAGCGGATGCGCCGGCTCAACACCTCCGGCGGCTGGGCCGACTACATCTCGGCGGTCAACGACGTGCTCGGCGATCTCACCGGCCACGCCAACGAGATCGCGCGGGTCGTCACCGCGGTGGCGCGCGGCGATCTCGAGCAGACGATGGAGATCGAGGACGGCGGCGCCGGGCAGCGGCGCGGCGAGTTCCTGCGCCACGCGCGGATCGTCAACGGCATGGTCGCGCGGCTCGCGCAGTTCGGCTCCGAGGTGACGCGCGTCGCGCAGGAGGTCGGCGGCGAGGGCAAGCTCGGCGCGCAGGCCCGCGTGCAGGGCGTGTCCGGCGTGTGGAAGGACCTCACCGACTCGGTGAACCTGATGGCGTCGAACCTGACCTCGCAGGTGCGCGAGATCGCGCGGGTCACCACGGCGGTCGCCCAGGGCGATCTGACCAAGACGATCACGATCGACGTCAAGGGCGAGATCCTCGAGCTGAAGAACACGATCAACACGCTGGTCGAGCAGCTGCGCGCGTTCGCGAACGAGGTGACCCGCGTCGCCCGCGAGGTCGGCAGCGAGGGCCGGCTCGGTGGCCAGGCCACGGTGCGCGGCGTGTCCGGCGTGTGGCGCGAGCTGACCGAGTCGGTCAACTCGATGGCGAACAACCTGACGTTCCAGGTCCGCAACATCACCGAGGTGACCAGCGCGGTCGCCGCGGGGGACCTCAGCAAGAAGATCACCGTCGAGGCCAAGGGCGAGATCCTGTCGCTCAAGAACACCCTCAACACGATGGTCGATCAGCTCTCGGCGTTCGCCGCCGAGGTGACGCGCGTCGCGCGCGAGGTCGGCACCGAGGGCGTGCTCGGCGGCCAGGCCGAGGTGGCGGACGTGTCCGGCGTGTGGCGCGAGCTGACCCAGAACGTCAACTCGATGGCGACGAACCTGACCACCCAGGTGCGCAACATCGCCGAGGTCGTGACCGCGATCGCGGGCGGCGATCTCTCGAAGAAGATCGCGGTCGACGCGCGCGGCGAGATCCTCTCGCTCAAGAACACGATCAACACCACGGTCGACAAGCTCAACCGGTTCGCCGCCGAGGTGACCCGGGTCGCCCGCCTGGTCGGCACCGAGGGCACGCTGGGCGTGACCGCCGACGTCAAGGACGTCTCGGGGATCTGGAAGGAGCTGACCGACAACGTCAACCAGATGGCGAAGAACCTGACCAACCAGGTTCGCGACATCGCCGAGGTCACGACCGCGGTCGCGAACGGCGACCTCACCCGCAAGATCACCGTCGAGGCGCGCGGCGAGCTGGTCACCCTCAAGAACACGATGAACACGATGGTCGACCAGCTCAACGCGTTCGCGTCCGAGGTGACGCGCGTCGCGCGCGAGGTCGGCACCGAGGGCGTGCTCGGCGGTCAGGCGACCGTGCGCGACGTCTCGGGGATCTGGAAGGAGCTGACCGACAACGTCAACGGCATGGCGTCGAACCTGACCAACCAGGTCCGCAACATCGCCGATGTCGCCCGCGCGGTCGCGACCGGCGATCTGACCCGCAAGATCACCGTCGACGCGCGCGGCGAGGTGCTCGATCTCAAGGCCACGCTCAACACGATGGTCGATCAGCTCAACGCGTTCGCGTCCGAGGTGACGCGCGTCGCGCGCGAGGTCGGCACCGAGGGCCGGCTCGGCGGCCAGGCCTCGGTCGAGGGCGTGCGCGGCACCTGGAAGGAGCTGACCGACAACGTCAACGGCATGGCGTCGAACCTGACCAACCAGGTCCGCGACATCGCCGAGGTCACCACCTCGGTCGCGCGCGGCGATCTGACCCGCAAGATCACCGTCGACGCCAAGGGCGAGATCCTCGAGCTCAAGAACACGGTCAACATCATGGTCGACCAGCTGAGCTCGTTCGCCGATCAGGTGACCCGGCTGGCGCGCGACGTCGGCATCGAGGGCCGGCTCGGCGGCCAGGCCGACGTGCGCGGCGTGCTCGGCACCTGGCGCAACCTGACCGACGCGGTCAACTCGATGGCCGCGAACCTGACCGACCAGGTCCGCAACATCGCCAAGGTCGCGACCGCGATCGCGAACGGCGATCTCCAGCAGAAGATCGTCGTCGACGCGCGCGGCGAGATCCTCGAGCTCAAGAACACGATCAACACGATGGTCGATCAGCTGAGCTCGTTCGCCGACCAGGTGACCCGGGTCGCCCGCGAGGTCGGCACCGAGGGCAAGCTCGGCGGCCAGGCCTCGGTCGAGGGCGTGCGCGGCACCTGGAAGGAGCTGACCGACAACGTCAACCAGATGGCGTCGAACCTGACCAACCAGGTCCGCGACATCTCGGCGGTCGCCACCGCGATCGCGCGCGGCGACATGACCCGCAAGATCTCGGTCGAGGTCCGCGGCGAGCTGCTCGATCTCAAGAACGTGATCAACACGATGGTCGACACGCTGAGCTCGTTCGCCGACGAGGTGACCCGGGTCGCGCGCGACGTCGGCGTCGAGGGCAAGCTGGGCGGCCAGGCGGCGGTGCGCGGCGTCGCCGGCACGTGGAAGGAGCTGACCGACAACGTCAACCAGATGGCGAAGAACCTGACCAACCAGGTTCGCGACATCGCCGAGGTGACGACCGCGGTCGCGAACGGCGACCTCACCCGCAAGATCACCGTCGAGGTGCGCGGCGAGCTGCTCCAGCTCAAGAACACGATCAACACGATGGTCGATCAGCTCGGTAGCTTCGCGTCCGAGGTGACGCGCGTCGCGCGCGAGGTCGGCATCGATGGCGTGCTCGGCGGCCAGGCCGAGGTGCGCGGCGTGTCCGGCACGTGGCGC
>JBQCJR010000168.1:0-16263 GCA_051952595.1 Kofleriaceae bacterium | reverse complement strand
TGGTCGACGCGACCGGACGCGACGGCGCGGCGGTGATCGCCCGGGCGCTCGCGCGCGAGCGGAAAAACACCAAGCAGGTGGGGGGGACCCACAGCCAACCCGAGCTCGACGCCGTGCTAACCCCCGGCGGTGCTCGCCCGGTGGTGATCGCGTCGGGGACCGGCGCGGCGGCAGACGTCGTGCGCCGCGCGCGCGCGGCTGGCGCGGACCTCGCGGTGACCCGGCCGCATGACGCCGAGCGGCTCGCGCTGGTGCTGCTCGCGGCGACGCGGCTCGTGGAGCAGCGCCGGGATGCGGGAGCGCGCCCCGAGGCGGAGCACGTGCCTCCGGTCCACGAGCAGGCGCCCCACGAGGCGCCCGCTGGAGCTTTCGACAAGGCGCGCGGCACGGGAGCCGCGCGCGCGGTGGTGGAGCGCGTACCCGAGGTGCCCGAGGTGTCCGACGGGCCTTTCGGGCCTTTCGGCAAGGCGCTCGACGAGGGATTCGACGACGGCTCCGACGACGGCTCCGATGATGCCGTCGAGGTCGATCTCGACGACGACCCGGAGCTGGCGTCGTCGCTCGACGAGGGCGCGGATGACGATCTACTCGACGCGTCGGCGGACGATGTGCTCGACGCGTTCCCGGACGATGCGCTCGACGCGTCCCGGGATGACGTACTCGACGCGTCCTCGGATGACGTGGTCGACGCGGCGGGGGACGACGTGCTCGATGCGTCTGCGGACGACGTGCTCGATGCGTCTGCGGACGATGTGCTCGACGCGTTTCCGGACGATGCGCTCGACGCGTCCCGGGTCGACGTGCTCGACGCGTCCCGGGTCGACGTGCTCGACGCGGCGGTGGACGACGTGGTCGACGCGTCTGCGGACGACGTGGTCGACGCGTCTGCGGACGACGTGCTCGATGCGTCTGCGGACGATGTGCTCGACGCGTCTGCGGACGATGTGCTCGACGCGTCCTCGAACGATGGCCTCGCAGACTCGGAGCCGCCCGGCTTCGAGAGCGATCCGGCGTGGAGCGCGTTCGATCTCGACCTCGACTCGGACCCCGACGGCGCGGGGTCGCTGCTGTCGTTCGAGCAGGTCGAGCGGCAGCTCGAGGTGGAGCTCGAGCTGTCGCAGCGCCACGGACACCCCATCTCGATCGCGATGCTCGAGCTGGTGCCGCCGACGGACGCGCCGCCGGGCGTGAGCGGCATCCTGCGCGCGCGTGCCGGCATCGCGGTGGCCGGCGCGATCCGCGAGATCGATATCGCCGCACCGCTGCCATCCGACGGCAGTCCGGAGCGCTTCCTGATCGTGCTCCCGGATACCTCGCGCGGCGATGCCACGGACGTCGCTCGACGCGTGCTCGAAGCGGTCTCGGCGATCGATCCGGTGGTCGCCGCCGGGCGCGCGCTCCCGGCCCAGGTGATCGGGGCGGTGGTGACCGCCGAGGCGGATCCGCCGCGGTCCGTGGTGCGCCAGCTTCGCGATGCGTCGCGTGCGCTCGATCAGGCGCGACGCGAAGGCGCCGACCTGGCGGTGCCGCCGTGACCGCTCCCGCGATCCGCGGCACCACCCGCGTCGCCGCCGTGATCGGCTGGCCGGTCGAGCACTCGCGCAGCCCGCAGATGCTGAACGCCGCGTTCGTCGCGGCGCAGCTCGACGCGGTGATGGTGCCGCTCGCCGTCGAGCCGGACGCGCTCCCGCGCGCGATCGCGGGGCTGCGCGCGATGCGCGTGCTCGGCGCCAGCGTCACGGTGCCCCACAAGCTCGCCGCCGCGGCGCTGTGCGACGAGCTCTCGCCGGCGGCGCGTGTGATCGGCGCGGTGAACTGCCTCCAGCTCGACGGCGATCGCCTGATCGGCCACAACACCGACGCCGAGGGGTTCACCGACGGGCTGGCGGCCGCCGGGTTTGCGCGCCGGTCGACCCGCGCGATCCTGCTCGGCGCGGGCGGGGCGGCGCGCGCGGTGGCCTACGGGCTGCGCGCGGCGGGGGCGATCGAGGTGATCGCGCGGCGGCCGGAGCAGGTCGGGTGGGCGCTCGCGTGGCCGTGGACCGAGGACCATCTGCGCGACGCGTTCGCCCGGGCGGACCTGGTCGTCGATTGCACCTCGACCGGGCTCGATCCCGACGGCGAGGCGGCGTTTGTCGATGGCTTGCCGCTCGACGCGCTGCGGCCGTCCGCCTGGGTCGCGACGCTGGTCTATCACCGCGAGCCCCTCCTGCTCTCGCGCGCCCGCGCGCGTGGCCACGCGACGCTCGACGGTCGCGCGATGCTGGTCCATCAGGGCGCCCGGGCGTTCTCGATCTGGACCGGCGCGCCGGCTCCCGTGGACGCGATGGCGCGTGCGCTGGATGCAGCGCTCGCCGGTACGTGATCTGCAAAGGCGCTGACCTCCCCCCGAAACCGGCGAGGTGCTCGTGAGGAACTTCCGTCAGTTCCCGTGGTCGATGCTCGCGTTCGTGTGCCTGAGTTTCACAGGATCTGCTGTCGCATGGGCCGAGGAATCACCCCGCCCGTCGCTCTACGTCGAGGATCCGATGGCGCCGCACGACACGACGGGCACCACGGCGCGCGCGGGCACCGCGGTCGGCTTCATCTACGGCGAGCAGCTCGACGTACTCGCGCTCGGCGGCACGTTCGCGGTCGGCCACCGGTGGGGGCGGCTCGCGCTCGAGGCGGAGTACAGCTACCTGACGTTCCAGGTGAAAGGGCCGTCCTCGCTGCGCCTCGGCGATGGCCAGCGGCTCGGCGTGATCGGCCGGCTGGACTTCCTCCGGATCGGCCCGCGCTACGTCGGCGGCAACTCGCTGCTGTCGTTCTACGTCGAGGGCGGCGCGTCGGTGGCGTGGAACGACTGGTACACGCCGGCGTGGGACGAGGCGGCGCGGCTGGTGCCCGCCGATACCAAGCGCGTCGAGGGTCAGGTCGGGTTCGGGATCCAGCTCGATCACCGGCTGCAGGAGCCGATCGGCTTCCCCCACCGGATCGGGTGGTTCCTCGGCTGGCGGATGGCGCTCGCGCCACACGAGGCCGAGGCGGCGTCGATCTGCCGCGGCAGCACGTGCCGGCCGGTCCCGCGGATGACCGAGGAGCGGTTCACCGATCGCTCGATGCTGTTCCAGTCGAGCGTGTCGGTCACCTGGTAGGCGCGGCGAGCGCGGCTACTCGTGCGCGGCGGCGGTGCACTGCACGTCGTCGACGCAGGTGCCCTGCTTGCCCGAGCACTCCATGCGGTTCGACGCCTCGTAGACCGGCTGGCCGTCCTCGGAGGTCATCGGCGTGCTCTTGCAACAGCACTCGTCGGACGGCGCCGCGGAGCCTTCGTTGACCAGCGGGCTCTCGGTCTTGGCCTTCGGGCCACTGCAGGCGGCGAGCAGGAACGTGAGGGCGATCGCGATGCGCATGGTGTCGCCGTAGTAACACGGTTGCCGCCTGGTGTGACGAGTCCACACGCGCCGCGCCGAGCGGGGTGACAGCGCCTGCCAAACACGCCGCGTTGGGCGGGCCGCGGGTTTCCCGCTATCGTGCCGCCATGCGTGCCCCGTCGGTCGTGGTGCTGGCCTCGCGAACGAGCGCGCGCCCGAGCAACACGAGCTCGGCCCGATGGTGGCGCTCGGCGCTCGGCTCGGTCCGGTGACGCTCGAGACCGACTACGCGTACCTCTCGTTCATGGAGCCCGATGTCAGCGACGGCGGCATGCACCGCCTCGGGCTCAACCTGCGCGGCGACCTGTACCGCAGCACCAACCGGCCGTGCGTGCGGATCTGACCGTGCTCGTCGAGTGGACGTTCCTCGTCGGTCGATCGCCCGGAGATCGCCCGGAGATCGCCCGAGACCGCCGCGGCGGCTACGGGATGTACTCGGCGCCGATCGACGGGAAGATCGGGAGCCCACGCGTGTAGCTCTGCACGGTGTAGTCCTCGTTGTACGTGACGCCCTCGGCGTTGCGCCGGTTGGTGACGTTCTGGATGTCGATGTAGAGGTTGATCACGCCCCACGGCCGGCGCCACGCGCGATCGAGCCGGAGGTCGAGCTGGTAGAACGCCGGCAGCCGCGCCGACAGGATCGGCCCGTCGAGCGCGATCCAGTCGCCATCCGGGATCATCACTGCGCCGGCGACCGGGGTGTACGGGTTTCCCGTCGCGTAGCGGAACCGGCCGCCGATCCGCCAGTGCTTGCCGAGCGCGGTGGTCCCGAGCACGGTCAGCGTGTGTGGCTGGTCGAGCACGTACGGGTGCTCGCGATCCGGATCGCGGGTCGGGTTGCGCCGGAGCGACCGCCCGTACGTGTACGCGATCCAGCCGGTCCACCGGCCGCGGTTGCGCCGCGCGATCAGCTCGACTCCGTACGCGCGCCCGCGGCCGATCGCCTCGCGGTAGCTGTACGAGCCGAACTGCGAGTCGACCAGCTCGCGGCTGATCCCGAACACCCCGCCGGAGTCGGTGCCGCCGTTCGCCGAGATCGGCGTCGCCGCGGTCACCGCGTCGACCGGCAGCTGGCGCAGATCCTGGTAGTAGGCGGTCGCCGACAGCTCCTTGTCCTCGCCGAGGATCGACCGGGCGCCGAGCGCGAGCTGGGTCGCGGTGGAGCCAAGCATCGGCGCGGTGCGCATGAAGATCGGATCGAGGTCGGTGACCAGCGGCGGCGCGTGGTAGAGCCCGGCGGACTGGGTCAGCTGGATGCCGTGTGGCAGCTGCTCGTGAAGGACCACCCGCGGATCGAGCGTCCACCGGTCGGAGAGCCCGTCGTGATCGCCGCGCAGACCGGGCCGCAGCTCGATCTTGTCGCCGAGCACGAACCACGACTGCTCGATCCACGCGCCGAGATCCGCGGTCCACCGGGTGAGCGAGCGGCCGATCACCTCGTGGGGGTTCGGCCGCTCGGGCGTCGGCGGCGGGGTGTTGAGCATGTCGTAGCTGTGGCGTGCGCCGCCCGCGTCGAGCCCGAGCATCAGGGTGCCGCCGGCGAGCGGGGTGGCGACATCGGCGCGCAGGTGGATCGGCACGGTGACCCGGTGCAGGCCCTTGTCGAGGTCGTTGTGGACCGCGCTGGCGTCGACGTCGTCGACGCCGATCGAGGGCACCACGGTGAGCTGGGTCGCGCCGCGGACCGCGCGGTAGCGCAGGCCGAGCCGCGCGAACCGCGACGTGTACTGGAACGACTTGACGTTGCTGGTGTCGATCCCGCCGCTATCTTCCTGGCCCGGCGCGCGGAGCAGCCGCAGCTTGTCGTCGGACGCGAACAGCAGCGCCATCCACCGGCCGTCGCCCGACTCCCACCGCACCTGGGCGTCGGCGTAGCGCGGCGCGAGCGCGAGATCGAGCTGGGCGGCCTCCTCGATCGCGTCGAAGTACGACCGCCGCACGCCGATCAACCAGCTGCCGCGCGCCGGGCCCGGCCCCTCGGCGAGCGCAGCGGCGTGGATCAGGCTGAGCTCGCCGCCGGCGCGCCAGCGATCGCCGCGCCCGGTGCGCGAGGTCACCGTGGCGACCCCGCCGAGCCCGCGGCCATAACGCACGCTCGCGCCGCCCGGCTGGAGCTCGAGCGCATCGACCACGCCGGTGGGCAGGAACGACGCGATCCCACCGAAGTGGTAGAGCAGCGGCACCTCGATCCCGTCGAGGTAGACCTTGGTGTCGCGCGGCGCGGTGCCACGCAGCGCGAGCCCGCCGAGGCCGAACGGCGTGCGCGCCACGCCGGGCAGGCTCTGCAGCGCGCGCAGGGCGTCGTTGCCGGCGCCCGGCTGGTTCCGGATCTCGGTGGTGTCGAGGTGGAGCGGCGCGCCGCTCGGAGCCCGGCCGCTGATCTCGATCGTCTCGCCGCTCCCGGCGTCGGGCGCGAGCCGGATCCGGAGCTGCTCTCCGACCCGCGCCGCGCCGAAGTAGGCGCGATAGCCATCGGCGATCACGACGACGTCGAGCCGTCCGAACGGCAGCTCGGCGACCTCGAACCGCCCGGCGTTGTCGGTCGCGGCCTCGCCGGCGCCGATCGCGACCAGCGCGCCGGCGATCGGCTGCCCGGTGGCGTCGTCGATCACCGCGCCGGTCACCGCGCGCTCGGCGCGGGCAGGCTGTCCGAGCGCGGCGACGATGGCGATCGGAGCGGCGAGTCTGCGGGCCACGCAGGAAGGCTACACAGCTCGCCACGCCGACGTCAGGACGCCGACCACAGCGCCGAGCCACACCGTGCCGGCGATCACCACCGCGAGCCCGAACGCGATCGGCGCGAGCGCCGGCGAGTCGCGACGTGGATCCCAGAACGCGAGCAGGAGCACCAGCCCGGCCGAGGCGATCAGCCCGAGCGCGACCCAGTGCTCCTTGACGTCGAACCAGCGCGCGGCCTTGCCGGCGGCGCGCACGACATCGCGGGTCGCGGCGCGCGAGGGGATCGGCGCGCCGTCGCGGGTGGCGATCTCGGCGAGCACGCGCTGGCGCGCCGCCTGCTCCTCGGCGATCGCGCCCGGGTTCTCGAGGTACGCGACCCGGACCTCGACCTTGTACGTCGGGTACACGATGTTGCCGGCGACGAACGCGCCGGCGTGCAGCGCGAGCGCGATCCACGCGAACCGGCGCACCGCGCGGTGGCGGCCGTACTTGCCGCGCAGGTAGCCGCGCATCCACACCACGAGGTGGGTCGCCGCGCCCACCGCCGCCACGCCGAGCGCGGTGTGCAGGACCAGCAACCAGCGCGCGGCGGACTCGGACAGCACCGCGCCAGGCTACAGCGAGACCGGCTCGCCGACCTTCATCTCCACCATCTTGGTGGCCGAGCGCGCCCGGCCGAGCGCCGAGTCCAGCTCCGACGGCGTGCCCTTGAGCGCCGGGAACGTGCCGAAGTGCATCGGCACCACCTGGCGGGGGTTGACCAGCCGGACGGCCTCGGCGGCGCGCACCGGATCCATCGTGAAGTGGCCGCCGATGCACGCGAGCATCCAGTCGATCTTGGAGAACTTCGGGATCAGCGCCATGTCGCCGAACAGGTCGGTGTCGCCGGTGTGATAGAGCGTGGGGCCGTTCTTGACCACGATCACGAACCCGCCGGGGTTGCCACCCGCGGTGATCTTGGCGCCGTTGGCGATGTCCGAGCTGTGGACCGCCGGGACGAACGTGATCGAGAGCTCGCCATCGAGCAGCTGGAGCGTGCCGCCGGTGTTGCCGCCGGTCTCCATCCCGTACTGCGCCTTGGGGAACCCCGCCGCGCTGACCATCGCGTTGCCCAGGTCGTAGGTCGCGACGAGCTTGGCCTTGGTGCGCTTGGCGATCGCGACCGAGTCGCCGACGTGATCGCTGTGGCCGTGGGTGACCAGCAGCAGGTCCGCCGGGACCGTCTTCACCAGCTCCTTGCCCGCCGGGTTGACCGGGTTGGTCAGCCACGGATCGATCAGCACGACCTTGCCGCTCGGCAGGTCGATCCGGAACGCGGCGTGGCCGTACCAGGTCAGCGAGGTCTTGCCGGCGGGCACGGCCGGCTTGGTGTGCGGCGGTGGTGGTGGTGGCGCGCCGGTCCTCGGCTGGGCATGAGCGACCGCGGAGAGGCCGAGCGCGAGCGCCAGGCCTGCGAACAGGGAGAGGGAGCGCATGGCGACTGGATCGCACTGTCGCGAGCGCAGCTCAATAGGCGAGCCATCCAGGCGGGCGGGAGCTCGATATCGGCGGATGTGCGACGCACCCGCTGGCATGGCATGGGACGGCGGACGCCGGTCGCGCGGATCGAGGCGCGGGTCGCCGGTGTTACGGTGGGCCGGCGTGAACGAACGTGAACTGGTCGCGGCGATCGCGAACGCCCCCGACGACGACGCGCCGCGATCGGTCTACGCCGACTGGCTGATGGAGCGCGGCGATCCGCTGGGCGAGCTGATCGCGGTGCAGTGCGCGCTCGCCCGCGCCGACGCCACCGACGAGCCGCTCGCCGACGAGCCGACCGCGCTCGCGCTCGAGGCGGCGCTGCGGGAGCGCCACGCCGCGCGGCTGCTCGTCCCGCTGCGCGCGCTGGCCCAGCTCGGTTACGAGCTGCGCCGCGGGTTCGTCGAGCACGTGGTCGCGCTGCGCGAGGGCGACCTGCTCGAGCACGCCGACGAGCTGGCGGTCGCCGCGCCGCTGTGGCGATCGCTCGCGGTGCGCGGCGCGATCGTCGAGCACCCGCTGCCCGAGGCGTTCGCCCGGCTGACTTCGTTGACCCTGCACGAGCTCCGCGACAGGCACGACGACCCGGATCCCGGGGCGATGCTCCGGTTCGCGAGATCGCCGCGGCTCGCGGGGCTGCGCCGGCTCCACATCGGGAACGTGCGGCTGCCGGGCGAGGTGATCGCGGCGCTGCTCGAGCTGTCGGGCCCGCTCGTGCACCTCGGGTTCGAGCTCGGCCCCCCGCAGTACTTTCCGTACCCGCTCGACGGAGCCGCGGTCCTCGCGTTCCTCCAGACCGGGCGCGCGGAGGCGCTGCGCTCGCTGACCCTGGCGGGCATCGCGATCGACGACGGCACGCTCGAGGTGATCGGCGAGCTCCCGGGCCTCGAGACGCTGGTGCTGCGCGGCTGCACGGCGAGCGCCGGTGGGCTGGTCGCGCTGGCGAGCCGGCTGCACGGGCTGCGAGAGCTGGATCTGGAGTGGGAGCGCCAGCCCGACGACGCGTCGCTCGAGCTCGGCGGGCTGGTCGCCGCGATGCCGGCGCTGCGGCGGCTGCGGCTGTGCGGCGAGGCGCTGTCCGAGCACGAGCTCGCGTCGATCGCGCACGAGCCGTCGGCGTCGCGGCTGCGCCGGCTCGAGCTCGACGTCGGCCCGCACCGCGAGGTGGCGCGGGCGATCGCGACCAGCGCGGCGCTGCGTGGCCTGGTGCGGCTCGTGTTGCGCGGCGCGATCGACGACGAGACCCGCGCGCAGATCGCCGCGCGTTGCCGGCTCGTGTACCAGCCGCCGCCGCCGGACTATCCGGAGGAGATCATCGAGGAGCTGCGCGCGCGCCGGTTGGTCTCCGCGGTCAGGATGTACCGCGAGTGGACCGGCGCCGGGCTCCTCGAGGGGAAGCTGGCGGTCGTGCGGATCGGCGCCGAGCTCGGCGTGTGGCCGTGACGCGCCCCGAAACGGCGCAAGGCCCCGAACCGGGGCCCTGACTGCGCCGCTGGGCGGGACCAGCGAAGCGCTACTGCTGGGTGGCGCTGTGGCGGCGGATGAACGTCGGCACGTCGAGCTCGCTCTCGGTGTCGATCTCGCCGGTCAGCACCGCCTTCATGCTCGGGCGCGACTGCGCGCGCTGGCGGTTCGGCTGGACCAGCGGGGTGCCATCGACCGGCGCCGGGCCGGAGCCGGCCGCGAGGCGCGACGACAGCTCGTGCTCGGGCACCGGATCGCCGAGCGTGCCGAGCGCGCGATCGAGATCGGTGCCCTCGGGCTGCGCCCAGTCGATGTCGATCTCCGGCTCCTCGACGATGTGCGCGGCCTGGCGGGCGCGCGCCGACATCACCGGCGCCGGGTAGTCCTTGGTGATCTGGCTGCTGGCGTCGTACGGCAGGGTGATCTGCGACGCGCTGGTGCGCCGGGTGTTCGCGATCGGCGCGGCGTGCTGCACCACCTCCGGCACGATCACCTGGGTCTTCACCGCGTGGTTGAACCCGGTCGCGATCACGGTGATCCGGACCTCCTCGCTGAGGTTCGGATCGATCACCGAGCCGAAGATGATGTTCGCGTCCTCGTGCGCCGCGTGCTGGATCAGCGACGACGCCTCGTTGACCTCGTGCAGCGTGAGATCCGGCCCACCGGTGATGTTGATCAGGATGCCGGTCGCGCCGTCGATGCTGACGTCCTCGAGCAGCGGCGAGCTGATCGCCATCTCGGCGGCCTCGGTCGCGCGGCGCTTGCCGGTGCCGATCCCGGTGCCCATCAGCGCGCGGCCCATGCCGCTCATGATCGTGCGGACGTCGGCGAAGTCGACGTTGATGAGGCCAGGCACGGTCATCAGATCGCTGATGCCCTGCACCGCGTTGAGCAGCACCGAGTCCGCCTTGCGGAACGCCTCGACCATCGAGGTGTGCTGGCCGACCAGCGCGAGCAGGCGGTTGTTCGGGATGACGATCAGGGTATCGACCGCCTTCTCGAGCCGCTCGATGCCCTCGGCCGCCTGGCGCGACCGCTTCTTGCCCTCGAAGCCGAACGGCTTGGTCACCACGCCGACGGTGAGCGCGCCGCAATCGCGGGCGATCTGCGCGATCACCGGCGCCGCGCCGGTCCCGGTTCCACCGCCCATGCCCGCGGTCACGAACACCATGTCCGCCCCGGAGATCAGGTCGGCGATGTGCTGCATGCTCTCCTCGGCGCTGCGCCGGCCGACGTCGGGGTTGGCACCCGCCCCGAGGCCCTTGGTCAGCGCGTTGCCGAGCTGGATCTTGTGCGGCGCCATGTTCGCTTCGAGCGCCTGCATGTCGGTGTTGGCCACGACGAACTCGACCCCGTCGAGGTTGCCGCTGATCATGGTGTTGACCGCGTTCCCGCCGCCACCGCCGACGCCGATGACGAGGATCTTCGCGTGATTGACGTCGTCGAATTCGATGAGTGCCATGGTTGGTGTCTCCCGCTTCCGCCACATATGAAAGTGGGTGCGGAAATCGGGCAACTTTTTGATCGCGAGATTCTTGCGATCGGGATCCGGACGCGCATTTTCGCGTCCTCGACGGTCCATCGCTTGCAACCTTCGTCGGGGCGAGGAGCTCCCGATGGCCGAGATGAACCTGCCCGTGGTCCCGCTGCGCAACGCCGTGCTGCTGCCGGGGGTCAGCGTCCCGCTGTCGGCGGTCCGCCCGGGCACGCTGCGCGCGATCGAGGCGGCGATGGCCAACTCGGAGCGCCGCGTGTTCGCGCTCGCGCAGCGCCAGGACATCGAGGACGTCACGCCCGAGGGGCTGTACGCGATCGGCACGATCGCCCGGATCGGCTCGATCCAGCGCGGGCCCGGCGGGGTCCGGTTCTTCCTGGAGGGCCAGGGCCGCGGGATCGCGCGGCGCATCGCGAGCCGAGAGGGCTACCTCGAGGCGGTGGTCTCCGAGGCCCACGAGCTGCTACCGATCGATCCGCGCGATCCCGCGTTCGTCGCGCTGCACCGCGAGGTGCGCGAGCGCGCGGGCGATCTCGCGCGTCGGCTCGGCCTGCAGAACGAGGCGATCGAGCAGGTGCTCGCCCAGGCGCGCGAGCCCGGCCGGCTCGCCGATCTGGTCGCCGGCTACCTCGATGTCTCGACGCACGAGCGCCAGACCCTGCTCGAGACGCTCTCGATCGAGGACCGGCTGCGCCGCGTGCTGATCGATGTCCAGCGCCAGCTCGAGGTGCTCTCGGCGCAGGAGCACATCCAGTCGAAGGTCAAGGAGGAGCTCGGCGACCGCCAGCGCGAGGTCTATCTACGGGAGCAGCTGAAGGCGATCCAGCAGGAGCTCGGCGAGGGCGAGGGCGCGGCGGACACCTCGCTCCAGGAGCTGCGCGCCAAGCTCGAGCAGCTGCCGCTGCCGCCCGAGGCGCGCAAGGAGGTCGATCGCGAGTGGAGCCGGCTGGCCCGGATCGGCCGCGAGTCGACCGAGTCCCAGGTGATCCGGACCTACCTCGAGACGATCGCCGAGCTGCCGTGGGGCGTGCGCAGCGAGGAGCACCTCGACGTGCAGGAGGCGGCGCGGATCCTCGACGAGGATCACTACGGCCTGCCCGACGTGAAGGACCGGATCCTCGAGTTCCTCTCGGTGCTCCAGCTCCAGCGCGCGCGCGATGCGGCCGGCGAGCAGCCGCCCGAGGACCGCGCCCACGTCAAGGGGCGGATCCTGCTGTTCGTCGGGCCGCCCGGCGTCGGCAAGACGTCGATCGCCAAGTCGATCGCCCGCGCGATGGGCCGCCACTACGTGCGGATCTCGCTCGGCGGCGCGCGCGACGAAGCGGACATCCGCGGCCACCGCCGGACGTACATCGGCGCGATGCCGGGGCGGATCCTCCAGGGGATGAAGCAGGCCGGGACCAAGAACCCGGTGTTCCTGCTCGACGAGGTCGACAAGCTCGGGGTGTCGTTCCAGGGCGATCCGGCGAGCGCGCTGCTCGAGGTGCTCGATCCGGCGCAGAACGACAGCTTCACCGATCACTACCTCGGCGTGCCGTTCGATCTGTCCGAGGCGATGTTCATCGCGACGGCGAACTTCCTCCAGGGCATCCCGGCGCCGCTGCTCGATCGCATGGAGGTGGTCGACTTCGTCGGCTACACCGAGCCGGAGAAGCTCCAGATCGCGAAGCGCTACCTGATCCCGCGCCAGCTCGAGGACAACGGGCTGGCCCCGAACCAGCTCGAGCTGGCCGACGAGACCATCCAGGAGGTGATCTCCAGCTACACGCGCGAGGCCGGCGTGCGCCAGCTCGAGCGCGAGCTCGGCCGGCTCGCCCGCAAGGTCGCGCGGCGGATCGCCACCGGGTCGATCTCGCAGGCGCGGCTCGAGCGCAGCGACGTGCGCGCGCTGCTCGGCCGGCCGCGCGTGCACCCCGAGAAGATGGCGGGCCACGACCAGATCGGGATCGCCACCGGCATGTACTACACGCCGGCGGGCGGCGACATCATGTTCGTCGAGGCCTCGCTGATGAAGGGCAAGGGCGAGCTGATCCTGACCGGCCAGCTCGGCGACGTGATGAAGGAATCGGCGCGCGCGGCGTGGACGTTCGCGCGCTCGCACGCCGGCTGGCTCGGGATCGACGAGCGCGATCTCGAGCGCGACATCCACATCCACGTGCCGGCCGGGGCGATCCCCAAGGATGGCCCGTCGGCGGGGATCGCGATGGCGAGCGCGCTGGTCTCCGAGCTGTCGCAGCGGCCGGTCCGCAACGACGTCGCGATGACCGGCGAGATCACGATCTCCGGGCGGGTGCTGCCGATCGGCGGGCTCAAGGAGAAGATCCTCGGCGCGGTGCGCGCCGGGATCAGCCACTTCGTGATCCCGGCGGCCAACGAGGCGGACCTCGAGGATCTACCCGAGGACGTGCGGAGCTCGATCGCGGTCTCGCCGGTCGAGACGCTCGCCGAGGCGCTCGCGGTGACGCTGCGCGATACGACGCTGCGCGATGGCCGGCTGCTGTTCGGCCCCGGCGCGGTCGCGCACGAGGCGCCGGGCCACGTGCACTGACGGATCAGGCGCCTCAGGCGTTTCAGGCGTTTCAGGCGTCTCAGGCGGCGCGCCGGCGCATGAGATCGTGGAGCACGCGCACCGCGTCCATCGCGGTGAAGATCCCCGCGATGCCCTCGCGCGTGGTCACCACGACGGCGTCGCGGCCCTCGCACAACATCTCGGACAGCACGTCCTCGAGCGAGGCGTCGGCGTCGACGCGGTGCACCGGGCTCATCACGTCCTGGGCGGTCGCGCCCGGGTGCTCTGCGGCGCGTGCGAGATCGCGCTCGAGCACCATGCCGACCAGCTGATCTCCGTCGAGCACGGGCAGGTGGTGGATCTCCCGCTCGACGAGCATCTGCCGCGCGACCGCGGCCGAGTCGTCCGGCCGGACCGCCCACGGCTGACGCGTCATGTGTTCGGCGATTCTCCTCATGCGCCGGGATGTTGCAGCGCACGTGCCGTCGCGCCGCGGCAGCGCCGGGATCAGAACATCTCGGCGAGCCGGCTCCACGCGCGCTTGAACATGCCGGGGCGCTCGTCGCCCCGCGCCGGCAGCTGGACCGACTTGCCCTGCGCCGCGCCGAACATCACGAGGCCCACGCCGGTCGAGTAGGCCGGCGAGCGGACCACGTCGACGAGGCCGCCGATCTTGGTCGGCACGCCGCGGCGGGTCGGCAGCCCGAGCACCTGCTCGGCGATGTCACCAACGCCCTCCATCGCGGTCGCGCCGCCGGTCAGCACCAGGCCGGCGGCCAGGCCGTCGAAGAAGCCGGTGCGCATCAGCTCCTTGCGCACGTGCTCGAAGATCTCCTCGATCCGCGGCTCGATCACCTCGACCAGCTTCATCCGCGGCAGCACGCGCGGGCCGCGGCCGCCCACCGAGGGGACCTCCATGGTGTCGCCCTCGTCGACCAGGTTGCGCCACGCGCAGCCGTACTTGCGCTTGATCTTCTCCGCCGAGTCGAGCGGCGTGCGCAGCACGGTCGCGATGTCGTTGGTGACGTGGCCGCCGCCGAGCGGCAGCACCGAGGTGTGCACGATCGCGCCGTCGGCGTAGACCATGACGTCGCAGGTCCCGCCGCCGATGTCGACCAGCGCGACCCCGAGCTCCTTCTCGTCCTCCTCGAGCACCGCCTGCGACGAGGCGAGCGACTCGAGCACGATGTCGGCGACCTGCAGGTTGCAGCGGTTCGCGCACTTGATCACGTTCTGCGCCGAGGCGACCGCGGTGGTCACGATGTGGACCTTGGCCTCGAGCCGCACGCCGGCCATGCCGAGTGGATCGCGGATCCCGTCCTGATCGTCCACCACGTACTGCTGCGGCAGCACGTGCAGCACCTCGCGGTCCATCGGGATCGCGACCGCCTTGGCCGCATCGATCACCCGCGCGATGTCGGCGTCGCGCACTTCCTTGTCCTTGACCGCCACGATGCCGTGCGAGTTGAGGCCACGCACGTGCGCGCCGGAGATCGCGGCGTACACCGTGGAGATCTCGCAGCCGGCCATGTTCTCCGCCTCGTCGACCGCCTGCTGGATCGACGACACGGTCGCGTCGATGTTGACCACGTAGCCGCGGCGCAAGCCCTTCGACGGCGCGGTTCCGATGCCGATGATGTCGACGCCGTCCTCGGTCACCTCGCCCGCGATGCAGGCGATCTTGGTGGTGCCGATGTCGAGGCCGACGATGATCTCGCTGGTCTTGGGCTTTGCCATGAGCTGCTTTCAGTCCTTCGCAAAAGCGACGATGACGTGGTCGGTCCGGGCGTCGAGGTGGATCGCGCGGGCGCGGGTGCGCTCGAGCTCGCTCAGCTCGGCCCACGCGGCGTCGAACGTGTGCATCCGTGCGGGGAGGTCGACCTGCCCGAGCTGGATCGACGCGCCGTGCTCGTAGGTTCGCAGGGTGATCGCGCCGAGCGGGTCGATGTGGACCTCGCCGATCGCGGGGCGGGAGCCGGGCTCGCGCCAGCTCGCCAGCGCATCGAGCGCCGACTGGATCGACGCGGCGCCGCTGCGCGGATCGCGCTGGTAGGCGGCGCGATCGACCCCGGTGATCACCGGCAGGCCGTCGCCATCGCCGGCGTCGAGCTGGGCGCGCTTGAACGCGTGGCCCTGGCGATCGACCAGGTACGGCTCGCCGAGCACGGCGATCGCCGCGGGGACGTGCTCGCGGACCTCGACCACGAGGGTGTCGGGCAGGATCCGGTGCGCCGAGGCCTCGGCGATCCACGGGTGGTTGCGCAGCCGCGCGCCGACCCCGGCGAGGTCGGCCTTGAACACGTTGTGGCCGAGCCGCACCGGGATCGCGGCGCGGATCTCGTCGGCCGAGACGCGCGACGCGCCGCGCACCTCGATCGAGGTGATCGCGTAGCGCGACGACGTGGTCACGAACCGATAGCCGAGCCAGACCCCGGCGCCGACCGCGAGCACGATGCAGGTCGCCGCGATCGCCGGGACCGAGCGCCGCAGCGCCCGGCCACACGCATCCGCGATCGCCCCCGGCCGCGGCATGCGCGACCACAGCGACGCGGGGCGCCGGCGGTTCTTGCGCGAGCGCACCGTCAGCCGCGAGGCCGCAGGGGGCGCGCTCGACGAAGTCGTCGGGCGGCCGCCCTTTGCCGCAGAGCGACGGGATCGATCCATGATTCGCAAATACGCACGCGCCGATCGGCGGAGCAATTTTTCGGCTCCACTCCGGATCGATCCGGATCTCTCCGGGATCGCTGCGGGGATCCGAGGCTGAACAGGTGTTGCGTGCGCGCGGGCGCTCGCCGCGAGCTCGCCTGCTACTCGTCGTCGTCGATGATCACGACCTCGTCGTCATCATCGGCGATCACCACCTCGTCCTCCGCCGGCTCCTTGCCGCGCTTCTTGCTCGCGGTGGGCGTGGGCTCGCTCGCCTTGTCCTTCTTCGGGGGCGTGCGAGCGGCGGTGGTGCGGCTGGGTCGGGAGGCGGTCGGGCGGGCCGCCGGTCGGGCGGGGGCCTTCGTGGTCTTGGAGGTCTTGGCCGTCTTGGCCGGCGCGGCGGTCTTGCTGCGTGGCTTGAACACCTGCGCGGCGGCGGGATCTGCGGGCAGCGCGATAACGAAAAAAACGAAAGCGAGGGCGCACAAACCAAAGGGAGGGGAAAAAACCCATACAAAGGTGCCCCCAGACAGCGC
>JBQCJR010000167.1:0-12838 GCA_051952595.1 Kofleriaceae bacterium | reverse complement strand
ATCCGATCGCGTCGTCGGGGCCTTCGGGGCTCCAGATCGCGCTCGGCGCGCTCGGGCTCGCCGCGCTGGTGGCCTCGGTGGTCCGGCTCCGCGGCCGCAGCGCGGCCGACGAGCTGCGCGCCGCGGCGGCGGTGTGGCTGCTCGGCTGGCTGCCGGTCAGCCACCTGATCCTGCCGCTCAACATGGTCGCGGTCGCGGATCGCTACGCGATGCTGATGTCGCTCGGGTTCGCGCTCGCCGCTGCGGCCGCGCTCGCGCGGATCCCGGCGCGTGGGGTCCGCGCGGTCGCGGTCGCGGCGTTCGCGATCCTCGCGGCGGTGCGCAGCTACGACGCGCAGTCGAAGTGGGCGAGCTCGATCCTGCTCTGGGAGCGCGCGACCGAGTCGGATCCGGCGAGCGCGAGGGCGTGGAGCATGCTGGCCGAGGCCTTCACCGACCTCGACCGACCGGATCTCGCGCAGGCGGCCGTCACCCGCGGGCTCGCCCACACCCAGGGGCCTCGCCTCTTGCTCCGCCAGGCGATCCTGCTCGCCGATCGCGGCGATCGCGCCGGCGCGCTGCCGTTCCTGCGCCGCGCCGCCGAGGGCGGCGAGCCACGCGCGATGTCGAACCTCGCGCTGCTCGAGCTCGAGGGCGGCAGGCTCGACGAGGCGCTCGCCTGGGCGCGCCGCGGGGCCGCGGCCGATCCGCAGCTGGCGCACACCCAGCGCACCCGCGGCAAGGTGGCGCTGGCGGCCCACCAGCTCGACGAGGCGTACGAAGCCTTCCGGGTCGCGCTGCGGCTCGAGTCCGCCGCGCCCAACCGGCTCAACCTCGCGCTCGCGCTGCTCGCGCTCGACCGCGCCGCCGAGGCGATCCCGCTGCTCGAGGCGACCGCCGCGGACCCCGCGCTCGGCGCGCGCGCGCGGGCCCTGCTCGTCGAGGCGCGCCGGCGGGCCGCGCCCGTGCGATAGTGACCGCGTGGCAAAGATCCTGGTCGTCGACGACGAACAGTCGATGCGCGAGTTTCTCTCGATCTGCCTGCGCCGGCACGGCCACCAGGTCGAGGTGGCCCGTAGCGGCAACGAAGCGCTCGAGCGGCTGAGGACCACGCCGATCGACGTCGTGGTCACCGATCTGCAGATGCCGGGCGGGATGGACGGGCTCGGCCTGCTGCACGCGATCAAGTCGGGCTCGATCGCGCCGCCGCAGGACGCGCTGCCGATCGACCCGGAGGTCATCCTGGTCACCGCGTTCGCGACCACCGACACCGCGATCGCGGCGATGAAGCAGGGCGCGTACGACTACCTGACCAAGCCGTTCCAGGTCGACGAGATCAACGCGGTGATCGGCCGCGCGCTCGAGAAGCGCGCCCTGGTCGAGGACAACCTCGCGCTGCGCGACCAGCTCGCCGGCCGGGCGCGGCTGGCCCAGCTGCTCGGCAAGAGCCGCGCGATGCAGAAGGTGTTCGAGCTGATCGGCAAGATCCACTCGGCGAAGACCAACGTGCTGGTGACCGGCGAGAGCGGCACCGGCAAGGAGCTGGTCGCCCGCGCGCTGCACAGCGAGGGCAGCCGCGCCCAGATGCCGTTCGTGGCGGTGAACTGCGGCGCGATCCCCGAGGAGCTGATGGAGTCCGAGCTGTTCGGGCACAAGAAGGGCTCGTTCACCGGCGCGATCTCGGACAAGCGCGGGCTGTTCCAGGAAGCCGATGGCGGCACGCTGTTCCTCGACGAGATCGGCGAGCTGTCGCTCGGGCTCCAGGTCAAGCTCCTGCGCGCGCTCCAGGAGCGCAAGGTCAAGGCGGGCGGCGCGACCGACGAGCTCGAGGTCGACGTGCGCGTGGTCGCGGCGACCAACCGCGACCTCGAGGCGGAGGTCGCGCGAGGTGCGTTCCGCGCCGACCTGTACTACCGCCTCAACGTGATCGAGCTGCGGCTGCCCCCGCTGCGCCACCGCCGCGAGGACGTGCCGCTGCTCGCCGAACACTTCCTGCGCCGGTTCGGCGCCGAGCAAGGCCGCACGCCGCGGCTGTCGCCCGAGGCGCTGCGGCGGCTCGAGAGCTACGACTTTCCCGGAAACGTGCGCGAGCTCGAGAACCTGATCGAGCGCGCGGTGGCGCTGTCGTCGTCCACGGTGATCGGGGCGGACGACCTGCCCGAGGTGAAGACCACCAAGCTCGCCGGCACCGAGGTCCCGGCGCAGTTCCCGGCCGAGGGCGTCGATCTCGAGCGTCTGGTGAGCGACTTCGAGCGCGCCTGGGTGCTGCGCGCACTCGAGCACACGGGTGGCATCCGCAAGCGCGCCGCGGCGCTGCTTGGCATCAGCTTTCGATCACTGCGCTATCGGCTCGACAAGCTCGGCATCGAGAAGGCCGACGGCGACGACCCGGAAGCCAGCTAACCCACTGCTAGCCCAACGAAATTGGGCACCTAGAGTGACGAAATACGTCACCACGGCGGCGGCGCGGAGCGCGTGATCGAGCACTTGCGCGTGGCACATGCGTTGCTCCAAGCGGCAGTCACCAAGGAGGCAGTGAACCTATGAAGAGAGTCCGCAAACTGGCCCAGCGGGGCTTCACCCTGATCGAGCTGATGATCGTCGTCGCCATCATCGGCATCCTCGCGGCCGTCGCGATCCCGATGTTCATGGACTCGATGAAGAAGGCCAAGAAGAGCGAGGCGCTCGTCCAGCTCAACAAGATCGGCAATTCGGCGAAGGAGCGGTTCATCACCGAGTCGACGTTCCCGCCGACCTCGGCGGCGATCACCCCGGCGACCAAGTGCGCCGCGAACCCGAAGGGCAAGTGCGCTGTCAACACCGCCGACTGGGCGGCGCAGGGCTGGCGCGAGCTCGACTTCCAGATGGACGAGGAGTTCTTCTTCCAGTACCAGTACGACTTCACCGACGCGACCCACTTCACCGCGTACGCGATCGGCGACCTCGACAACGACGACGTGATGATCACCTACACCGCGACCGGCACGGCCAACGACGGCAACGCCGGCGTCAAGTACGACTCGCCGCCGCCCAACTCGGACTAGCCCTCGAGACCTCTCGTCGCGTCTCGTATCCGAAGCACACCGCCTCCCGGCGGTGTTTCTCGTTTCGGCCCCTCTCACCTGTACGGAGCCCCGCGATGACATGCGCTACACTGGCCCCGATGACGCGACGCCGCGCGCGCGCAGCGGGCTTCACCCTGATCGAAGTCATGGTCGTGGTCGCGATGATCGGCGTGCTCGCGGCGATCGCGCTGCCGTCGTTCTTCGGCACCTCGCGGCGCGCCAAGGCCGATTCCGAGGTCGGCCCGTACTTCAACGACCTCCGCACCCGGCTCGACCAGTACGTCCAGGAGAACGGGGTCTACCCGCCGAGCCTCGGCGAGGGCACCACCTGCCCCACCGCGCCGACCCAGAACAAGCAATCGATCACCGCCTGCCCCAGCTGGTCGTCGTTCCAGGCGCTCAAGATCCGGCTCAGCGGCGACGACAACGTGTACTGCGGCTACACCTGGGTCACCGGGCTCGCCGGCGATGGCTCGAACATCGGCCCGGAGGCCACCGCGTTCGGGTTCACCGCGCCGGCGACCAACTGGTACTACCTGCTCGCCCACTGCAACCTCGATGGGAACTCGAGCGTCGACGGCTACTTCTTCACGAGCAGCGTCGACCCGACGATCCAGAAACGCAACGCGGGGCGCTGACGCGGTGGCGACGTGAAGACCGGGCTCGCCGTCGCGTTCGCCGTCGCGTCGCTCGCCGGAGCGCGCGGCGCCCGCGAGCTCGCCACCGACCTGCGCGCGGCCCAGGGGGTCGACGAGCCGTACGCGCCATCGCCCGGCGCGGCGCCGATCCTGTCGCTCGGCTATCGCGAGCTCGCCACCGACCTGCTGTTCATCCGGCTCGCGTCGTACTTCGGCGGCGAGGCGAACACCGGCAGCGGGGTCGCGGGGCTGGTCGAGGCGATCGTCGCGCTCGATCCACACTTCCGCCGGATCTACGAGTGGGGCGCGCGCGCGATGACCGCGGCGCGCTCCGGCGTCGACCAGCGCATCTACCTGCGCGCGATCGCGGTGCTCGACGAGGGGGCGCGCGCGTTCCCGGACTACTGGAAGATCCCGTACGCGGCGGGGCAGATCTACATGCTCGATCTGCAGACCACCGATCCGGCGCAGCGCCGCGCGTGGGACGAGCGCGGCGCGCGGCTGCTCGAGCGCGCGGTGCGCCAGCCCGGGGCGCCGGCCTACGCGGCGCTCTCGGCGGCGCACCTGCGGTCGCGGATCGGCCAGAGCCAGCGCGCGGTGGACGATCTGCGCGAGATGTTCCTGGTCACCAACGACGAGGGGTCGCGCAAGCGCATCCTCGAGAAGCTCGCCGAGCTCCAGGAGCAGAACGCCGACGAGCTGGCGGCCGAGCTGCTCGAGGCGCGCCACCAGCTCGAGGGCGCGCGGGACCGAGATCGATCGGAGCTGCCGATCTCGATGTACATCCTGCTCGGACCGGTGGCCGCGCCGGGCTTCGATCTGACCGACCTGGCGACCGGCGGACGCGACCTGATCGGCGCGGAGCCGGCGGAGCGGCTGGAGCCGGTGACGGATCTGGACCCGCGCTGAGCGTGGCCAGGTCGAGCTACGCGACCGGCCTCACTTGGGCAGCCGGTCGCTGTAGTCCTTGATCATCTTCGCCGGGGTGTCCGGCTTGATGTCGACCGCGAAGCTCTCCTTGATCCCGAACTCGTTGTTGACCAGCGTGATCCGGTGCTTGCCGGCCGAGAGCTTCATCTCGCGCTGCGGGGTGTGCAGGCCGGTCGCGCTGCCGTCGACGTAGATCTCGCACGACGGCTTCGAGCCGAGCATCAGGATGCCCTGCCCCTTCGGCGCCGCGTCGGCGACCCTGGGCTCCGGCTTGGGCTCCGGCTTGTCGGGCTTGGGCTCGACCTCGCCCGGCGTGCGGACCGCGGTGTTCTTGATCTTCGGCTCGGTCTTGACCTTGGGCTCGGTCTTGTCGTTGCGCGCCTCGACGTGCCGGACCTCCGGCTTGTCGTTCTTCTCCGGGATCGACGACGCGACCGCGCTGGCCTTCTCGAGGTTGACGACCAGCTTCTCCTCGACCGCGCCGGTGAACGACAGCGGCCGGTTGACCGAGACGTAGCCGGGCTTCTCGAACAGCACCAGGTAGCTCTTGCGCGGATCGAGCGGCGCCGATGCCGGCGACTCGCCGAGGGGCTGGCGGTTGCCATCGACGATCAGCGAGACCGTCGCGCCCGGCGGGTTGCTCTCGAAGCTGCCGCGCAGCCCCTCGATCGGCTGGAGCACGATCTCGATCTTGCCGGCCTTGCCCGACTCGACGGTGACCGGCTGGGTCTGGCCCATGAAGCCGGGCGGTGGATCGATCTGCACCTTGTGCGGCCCCGGTTCGATGCCGCGGATGCGCGACGGCAGGCGATCCGTGCGCGCCTCGCCGTCGAGCCGCCACTGGGTGACGCCCGGCGGCGAGACGTAGAGGTCGAAGCCGGTGTTCTGGTCCGCCCCGGTGGTCGCGGGCGCGGTCGGCGCGGGCTGCTGCGTCGCGACCTCGGTCTTGGGGTTCGCCTTCTTGTCGCCGGTCAGCGCGAGCACGGCCACGACAGCGATCGCCGCTACGACGGCGCCGCCGACCGCGATCAGCTGGATGCCGGGGTTGTTCTCGGTGCGCCGGGTGACGCCCGCGCCGAACGACCCCATGGGATCGAACGCCGACTCGCTCGGCATCGGCATCCCAGCGCTCGGCGCCGGCATCCCGGTGGACACCAGCCGGCCGGGCGCCGCGAGCTCGCGAGGCGCCGAGTCGAACAGCACCGGTGCGCCGCTTGGCTCGAGGCGCGGCCCGCCGGGCAGCGTGCTCGAAGGCGGCGGCTCGGGCGCGACGGTCTTCGCCGAGCCGGTCGGGAACCGCGGCGGCGCGCCGGGGGGGGCGCCCTGGCCGAGCCCCATCCCGTTCATCGTCGAGGCCGGGCTGGGCGCGGCCGGACCGACCTCCCAGCCCTTCGACGTCGTCGACACCAGCGACGACAGATCCGGCCCGCTCGGCGACGCGGGCGGCGGCTCGACGGCGGCCGCGACGACCGGCGCCTGGAGCGGCAGCGGCTTGCTACGGGACGACGGCTGCTTGAGCCGCGGATCGTCCTCGGGGTCGTAGATCTGGGTCTCGAGCTCGTCGTCGTCCCACGACAGATCGCCGGAGTCTTCGTTGCGCGACCGGGCGGCGAACGGGGCCGCCGCGAGCGGGGCCGGCGCGGGCGCGACCGGCGCGGGCGCCTGGATCGCCGGCATCTGCTGCGACATCCGCGGCGACGGCGGCGGCGGCGGCGGCTTGGTGCCCGGCGCGGCCACGGCGGGCATGGCCTGGGTGCGGCGCGGCGGCGGCGCGGCGGGCGCGCTCGTGGTCGGCGGGCGGCTGCCGGTCATCGTGCGCGACGGCGAGGGCGGCGGCGGTGGCGCGGCCTCGGCCGGAGGCGGCTTGAGCTGGCGATAGCTCTCGAGCTTCGCCGTCTCCTCCTCGATCTCCTTGCCGAACGTCTTCTTCATCCACCCCGCGAGGTCCTTGCGCGAGTAGAACTCGCCCGCGGTGTAGACGAACGCCTGCAGCTCGTCGTGGAGGTCGATCGCGTTCTGGTAGCGATCCTCGACGTCCTTGGAGAGCGCCTTCAGCACGATCCGCTCGAGCTCGTCGGGGATCTTGCGGTTGTAGGTCGACGGCGGGAGGATCTCGACGTTGCGGACCTTCTCGAGCGTCGAGAAATCGGACTCGCCGACGAACAGCCGCTCGCCGGTGAGCAGCTCGTACAGCACGATGCCGCACGAGAACACGTCGCTGCGGCGATCGACCGGCAGGCCGCGCACCTGCTCGGGCGACATGTAGCCGAACTTGCCCTTCAGGATGCCCGCCTGGGTCTTGCTGCCCTTGCCCGCGGCCTTGGCGATCCCGAAGTCGATGATCTTGACCTCGCCCTCGAACGAGACGAGCACGTTCTGCGGGCTCACGTCGCGGTGCACCAGCGAGAGCTCGCGGCCGGACTGGTCGCGCTTGTTGTGCGCGTAGTCGAGGCCCTCGCACAGCTTCATCACCATGAAGCAGGCCTGGGCGACCGGCATCGCCTCGCCGAGCTGGCGACAGCGATCGAAGATGCCGCGCAGGTCGCGCCCGTGCACGTGCTCGAGCGCGATGTAGTAGCTGCCGTCGACCACGCCAAGATCGAAGATCTGGGCGATGTTCGCGTGGTTCAGCTGAACCGACAGCTTCGCCTCCTCGATGAACATCCGGATGAACTCTTTGTCCTCCGCGATGTTCGGCAGGATGCGCTTGACCGCGACGAGCCGCTCGAAGCCCTCGACGCCAAATGCCTTCGCGCGAAACACCTCGGCCATGCCGCCGACGTTGATGCGCTCGAGCAGGAAGTACTTGCCGAAAGGGGTCGGCTTCTTCACGGTGCGTGTTTCCATAGCTCCGGTAGGGAGACCCTGGGTGCTATGAGGTGGGACCCTATCCGAATTCGCATCCTTGGGCCACAAGCAGTTTATCCCCCCGTAGGAACTGGTAGTACCCCAACTCGTGGCCGAGCGGTCGTAATTTCGCTCACTCAGTTCTGAGCGAGCGCCTGAGCAGGCTCCATCTTCGCCGCCCGCCGCGCCGGCAGATAGCCGCCGAGGATGCAGAACAGCGTCGAGAAGCCGAGCGCGCTGGCCCAGATCCAGGTCTTGAACTCGAACCAGGAATCCGGCTTGAAGGGGAACCGCGGGATGTTGGCCGACGCGTAGGCGTTCCAGGCCGTCCCGATCCCGAGCGCGAGGCCGATCCCGAGCAGCCCGCCGACCACGCCGATCACCGCGGCCTCGCCGAGCACGATCAGCTGGACGTCGGTCGCGGTGGCCCCGACCGCGCGCATGATCCCGATCTCGCGCCTGCGCTCCGAGACCTGGATGAAGAAGTTGTGACCGATGTTGATCACCGCGATCACCAGGATCGCGACCGAGATGATCAGGAACAGCAGCCGGATCACGAAGATCACCGTCGCGAACCGCTCGCCGAGCGAGTCCTCGAGCCGGAGATCCTGCTTGTCGATCAACCACTGGCTGAACGGCGCGAGCTGCGTGCGGTCCTTGAGCGTGACGATGATCGACGAGTACGCCGATGCGGCGTCGGCGCCCATGTACTCCTGGTTCCACCGCTTGATGTACTGGATCGGCATCGTGACGCCGACCGGCATCGCGCGGCTCGACACGCCGACGACGACCGCCTCGACCCGGCGCGGCCGCTGCTTGGTCACCGCCGAGGTGCCGGCGATCGTGGTGTGGCCGAGGCCGATCGAGAACCGCATCGCGGACAGCCCGCGCTGCTGGATCAGCAGGTTGACCAGGTTGCGATCCGCCATCGGCATGCCGTGCGACTTCGCGAACTGGTTGTTGTAGAGCTCGACCACCGTCGACGACAGCACGATCGGCACCCGGTGCTTGCACACCCGCTCGACGTCGTCGCAGTAGTAGCGATCCGGATCCGGGCACGGGTTTGAGTACTCGCCGGCGGCGCTCGGCTTGCCGTCCTTGCGCGGCGCGCCGGGCGACTGGATCACGTCGTACGGATCGCTCGGCGGCGGCACGCACGCCACGCGCTTCGGATCGTCCTTGATCGAGTCCCAGTCCTTGAACAGCTCGCGGATCCGATCGTCGTCGCGCACGAAGTCGGGATCGACGCCATCGGCGAACCCGCCGACCTCGAACTTGAGATCGCTGCCCTCGAAGTCGCCGCGCCCCGCGGCGGGGAACGCGAGGTTGAGCCGCGGGATCGCGTTGGCGACCTCCGGCCGGTCGAGGATCGTCTGCACGACCTTGTCGTCGAGGCGCTTGCTGGCGTCCTTGCCGAGCAGCGAGACCCGCGGCGCGACCACCTGGACCTCTTCGAGCGGGAACACCTTCTCGAGCACGCTGCCGGCGCGCTGGGTGAGCGCGAGGAACAGCACGAACGCGCCGATCCCGATCACGATGCCAAACGCCGACAGGATGAAGTGGCGCGGGCTGCGCAGGGTGTTCGCCATCACCATGCGCACCAGCTTCTTGGCGGGCATCATGCGGGTCCTCCTCCTCCGGCGACCGAGAGCGCCTCGTCAGTGGTCTCGACGATCAGGCCGTCGCGCATCGCGATCACGCGCTGGGCGATGCTGGACACCCGGCGCTCGTGGGTGACGATCACGAGCGTCACGCCGTCCTTGGCGTTGAGCTCGCGGAAGAAGTCGATGACCTCCTGGCCGGTCTCGGAGTCGAGGTTGCCCGTGGGCTCGTCGCACAGGAGCAAGGTCGGCGAGTTGAACAGCGCGCGGGCGATCGCCACGCGCTGCTTCTGGCCACCGGAGAGCTCGCTCGGCCGGCGATGCGCGAAGTCCGCCATGCCGACCCGCCGCAGCGCCTCGCGTCCGCGCCCGGAGATGTCCTTGGTGCTGCTGGAGAACGCCGACGGGATCGTCACGTTGTCGAGGCAGGTCAGGTGGTCCATCAGGTTGAACGCCTGGAACACGAACCCGATCGACTCGTTGCGCAGCCGGGCGCGCCGGGAGTCACTGCACTTGAGCGTGTCGATCCCGAGCACCTCGACCTCGCCGGCATCGGGCGCGTCCAGCCCGCCGACGATGTTCAGCAAGGTCGACTTGCCGGAGCCGGATTGTCCCACGAGGGCCACCAGCTCCCCCTGCTCGACGTCCAAGCTCACGCCGCGAAGCACCTGCGTCCGCGCGGTGCCGGTGCCGTAACTCTTGGTGACGTCCCGTAAACGTACGACGGGGGCCTTTGCCACGCGGCGGACCCTACCACATCCCTACCGCGGATCCGGCCGCGTTGGCATGGACTGCCGGCGGCTGCCGGCGGCCTCGAGCACCAGCCGCGATCCGTCGAGGGTCAGCGACAGGTGGAGGTCGGTCCAGCCGCTCAGCGCCTCGGCGATCGGTTGCGGCGACGCGACCCCGGCGAGCTCGAGCAGCCCAGCCCACGCGCGCTGCGACATCGCGGGCGGAGCGAGCTCGAGCGCCAACAGCGGACCGGGCACGGCGGCCGTCGCGTGGCTGGGCGCGCCGCTGCCGAGCGCGCGGACGATCGCGCCCTCGCCGATCCCGGCGAGCAGCAGCGAGTCTGTGAGCACGTACTCGACCGTCGGGCCGAATGGGATCGAGATCGAGTGGCCGGCGTACGGGCCGAACGCGCGCTTGCGCTCGAGCTTCGAGCGCAGCGGGATGACGTCGAGCTGCGCGGAGAAGAAGCGACGGTGCGCGAGATCGAGCGCCACCGCGCCGCGGCTCGACGTCGGGCGATCCGGGTCGAACCGCTCGACGATCGCGCGCGCGGTGCGCACCCCCGAGGACGCGAGCTCGTCGAGCTCGGCGCCGGCGGCGCGCAGGCAGGGGGCGAGCCAGCCGCGCAGCCCGACCAGATCCACGTTCCACTGCGCGGCGAGCGGCGCGGCGCGCGCGGTGGTGCCCCAGCCCGCGGGCGCCGGCAGGATCGCGGCGCGGACCGCCGGTGCCGCGCCGCCGAGCTCGCCGGTCAGCCGCACCAGGAGCCGGCCCGGATCGCCCTCGTTCGTGGCGCCCACCCGGCCGATCGGCTCGACCAGCGCGGTGCACGCGACGGCGGCGCCGGCGCGCGGCCAGGCGCCGGCGAGCACGCCGCGCAGATCGACGAGCCCGGCGAGCCGGCTGTGCGCGGTCGCGCCGGTCTCGGCGAGCCACG
The DNA here is from genome assembly GCA_051952595.1 of Kofleriaceae bacterium. Lineage (GTDB taxonomy): Bacteria > Myxococcota_A > Polyangia > Haliangiales > Haliangiaceae > JABFXX01. The sequence goes on along the minus strand of JBQCJR010000167.1, from coordinate 2,109 downwards.
CGCGCTCGTCGGGCCAGCGCGCCGCGGCGGGGCGGCTCGCGGTGAGCCAGTCGAGGCCGTCGTCGGGCACGAACGGCACCACGACGTGGACCCACAGCCAGTCGCCGGTGATCGCGAGCCGCGCCCGGAAGCCCGCGGGCAGCGCGACCTCGACCACCTCGACGCCGTCGCGTGCGACCGGCGGCCGCCCGGCGGTGCTCAGGTGATCGTGCCGCGCGCGGGTGCGCGCGGGCGCGGCGAGCTGGACGACCAGCGTCGGGTGGACCGCGTCGGCGTAGATCGCGATCCCGCCGTCGAGATCGAGGCCCAGCGCGGCGAGGCCGTCGGGCGAGCCGGGATCGACACCGAGCTGCCGCGCGACCTGCGCGAGATCGAGGCCGGAGAGCGGGCCGGCCAGGTGAAGCAGATCGCCGAGCACCTGCTGTGCGTCGCGCACGCTGCGCGCGGCGACCGCGTAACTCGGGCGAGCGGGCAGCCAGCGGACTGCGGGGAACTCCCACCGCGCGGACGCGGGGGTCGCCGCGCTCCCGGTGGTCCGGCTCGCCCCTGGTCCGGCACCGCCACAACCAACGCCGGCGATCGCGAGGATCAGCGCCAGTAGGATCGTCCTCATGGGTGGACTCGAAGATGACACGCAACCGGAGCCGGGTCCCGGGCGATAGCAGGGTCCATGCAGCGAGCCCGATCCGCCAACTCTGGTATCGTCTGGGAGGCAGCGTCATGACGTCGATCGGCGGACCCGGCGGAATCGGCAGCCCCAGTGGGCCGGGCGGGCCCGAGGGGCCTGATGGGCCCGAGGGACCTGATGGGCCCGAGGGACCCGATGGGCCGGGCAGCGCGGGCGAGATCGCTCCCGATGCCGCGATCGACCAGACCGCCGCGGCGCGTGGCCCCGCGGATCTCGAGGAGCTCGCCGCCGATGTCGCCGCCGGCCGGCTCACCGCGCGCGAGGCGATCGATCGGCTGGTCGACGAGGCGGCCGGGCCGGAGCTCGGTCCGGTCGAGCGCGCCGAGCTGCGCGAGCTGCTGACCGACCTGGTCGCGAACGATCCGTACCTCGGCGCCCTCGCCGGCCGGATCTAGATCGGCCCAGGGCGCGCCAGGTCGCGCCTAGTACGTGATGTCGCCGAGGAAGATCGCGCCGCGGACCGAGCGCGGCGGCCCGACGAACTGCACGACCTTGCGCTGGCGCGCCGCGAGCTGGAGCACGGTGAACGGCCGGGTCATCGGGCGGTGCTCGGCGTCGTGGAACGATCCGAGCACCATGATCGTCGCGCGCCGATCGGCGTCGTTCACCAGGTAGGCCTGGACGACGGTCTGGCCGCCCTCCCGCCCGCTGTCCTGGAACGTATGTAGGTCCTCGATGTGGGCCTGCGGGCCGTGGCGATCGCGCAGCGCACCGCGCACGACGATCCGCACCGAGGTCGCGTCCGGGCGCGGCGTGCGCGCGGCATCGACCAGCGCGAACGTGCGCGTCTCGCCGCTGGGGATCCAGATCGATTGCGGCTTCAGGTGGCCCACCGCCGCGCCGGTCGCATCGGTGAGATCTCCACCCAGACTGACGTACGCGCCCTCGGTCGAGCGGTTCTCCGCGTCGACCAGCACGAAGGCCGAGGTCGAGGTGAACTTGCCGGCGCCGACGGTATCGGTGCGCATCCGCGCGTCGCCGAGGACCCGGATCTGATCCAGATCGAGCTGCCTGGATCGCTCGCGGCTACACGCGCTGATCGCTCCGAGCGCGGCGGCGATCGCCAGCGGGGCGCAGAGGGCGGTGCGGCGGTTCACGCGGGTGTTATAGCGCGCCGGCAGCGCGCTGGCGCCCGGCGGCGCGACGACCCGGACTAGGCCGCGTGGGTGCGGCGTTTGGCGGCGGGCTCGTGCAGGCGGAGCAGCTCGCGGACCTTCTTCGGCAGGGCGAGCTCGTCGAGCCGCGCGGCGTCGAAGGTGCCGAGCGCGGTCGCGATCGTGCTGACGCGCTCCTCGCTGGTGGCGCGCTTGTCGATGATGATCCGGTACTGGCCCTTCACCCGGCACAGGCCGCCGTTCACCACGCTGCTCTGGAGCGACTCGTAGCTCACGCGGATCCCGAGCTGCTCCGCGGCGTGTTCG
>JBQCJR010000166.1:0-5577 GCA_051952595.1 Kofleriaceae bacterium | reverse complement strand
CCGCGACGACAGCGGGGGCGGGGGCGCCGTGGGGGGGGGGGCGCGCGGGGGGCGCGCGCCGCAGCGCGCGCCCCTCGACCGGCTCGACCAGCTCGCTCCCATCCGCGATCGGCGCGATCTCGTAGGTGAGGTCGCGCGCGGCGGTCAGATCGCCCGCGGCGAGCCGTCGCTCGGCGAGCGCGAGCACCGCCCACGGCGCCGAAGCGAGGCCGTCCACGGTGTCGCGCGCCGCGGCCACCGCGCGGACGAGCAGCGCCTCGGCGCGCTGGTCCTGGCTCTGCTCGACCGCGACGTCGACCGCCTCGCGGATCTGCTGCGGGGTCGCGCCGGGGAGCGCGGCGCGCCGCTCGAGGAAGTCGAGCAGCAGCTCGCCATCGCCGCCGTTGCGCGCGACCCGCTCGTACATCGCCATCACCTTGTCGCGGTGCTCCTCGGTGGGCGCGGTCGCGGCGGCCTGCTTGAGCAGCCGGCCGGCCTGGCCCCACCGCGGCTCCGCCGCGAACGCGCGCTCGAGCAGCTCGAAGCCCTGCTTCTTGCGCGCGTCGCTGCTGAGGAAGATCTCGGCGAGCCGGTACAGCGCGTCGACCTGGGCGGGTGAAGGCTCGTCGTCGGTGCCGGCGAGCTCGAACATCTTGTCGAGCGTGCGCGCCTGCTCGGCGGTGTCACCGAGCGCGGCCGCCACGCGGGCCTGGGCGTAGAACGCCTCGGCCAGCCGCTCGCCGAGGATCTCGACCCGGCGGTACAGGTTCGCCGCGGCCTTGAGGTCGCCGGCATCTTGCTCGAGCGCCTCGCCGGCGCGCATCAGCAGGTTCGCGATGAGCGGCGGATCGTCCTTGCGGCGCAGCCGGTCGACGACCGACTCGACGGCCTCGACGAACCGCGGGGTCTGGCGGGTCCGCCGCGCGAGGTCGCGAGCGCGCTCGTGGAGATCGGTGCGCGAAGGCATCACGCCGATCGCGCGGATCAGCGCGTCGAGGCCCTCGGCGCCTCGGCCGAGCTGGGTGTCGAGCGCCTCGGCCATGTCGGACAGCAGGCGGGCCTGGCTGCGTGGCTCGGGGTTGGTCGCGAGCCGCTTCTCGAGCACCTTGAGCAGCAGCTCGCCCTCGCCGTGGGAGATCAGGGCGCGGCGCAGCCGGCGGACCTCGACGTCCGACTGGATCGCGGTCTCCATCGCGGACTCGAGCAGCTCCTTGGCCTGATCGAGCTCGCCGCGCGACGTGGCGAGCTTGTGCAGCTCGAACAGCACCTCGCTGGCACCCACGGCATTCTCGTCACTCCAGGGCTCCGCCCCCCCGCCGGCGGAGCCGGCAGGGCCCCCCGAGAACGTCGCGCTGGGTTGGCGGCGCACCACGAGCAGCAGCGCGCGGTACGTGCGCTCGGCCTTGTCGAGCTGGTTCGCGGCGCGCGCCATCTCGGCCAGCTCCTTCTGGATGCCGGCGTTGGAGACGTCCATCTTCGACGCCGCCTCCATCTCGGCCATCGCCTCGTCGATCTTGCCCTCGGCCTGGGCGACCCGGGCGAGCTCGACGTGCAGCGCGGCGCGCTCGGGCGAGCGGCGGCGGCCGAAGTCGTTGATCAGCTCGGTCAGCGCGGCGCGCGCCTCGGGCAGCTTGCCCGCGACCCGCTGGCCGATCGCGAGCGCCGAGCGCAGCTCCTTGTCGGTTGGATCGAGCGCCAGAGCGGTCTCGAGCGCGGGGATCGCCTTGGCCGGCGAGCCGAGCTTGGTCAGATAGATCGATGACGCCTCGCGCGCGAAGTCGCGGCCGAGCTTGTCCTCCTTGACCAGCGGCAGGCTGCGCGTGAGGTGGCGGGCGAGCGGCTCCCACGACTCGGCCTTGCGATAGAGGTCGGCGAGCAGCGTGCGCAGCTCGAGCGCCGGCTCCTTGTCATCGAGGTTGGTCTCGATCGCGGCGATCGCGCGATCCGGCTGGTTCGCCGACAGGTGCGCCTTGGCGAGCTGCGACACGACGTGCAGGCGCTCGCCGGGCGGCACGGTGCCGAGCAGGCTCTCGAGCCACGGCACGGCCTGGCCGGGCTGGCTGCGCTCGAGGTTGAGCCGCGCGAGCGCGCGCAGCGAGTCGCTGGTCGGCGCGAGCGCGACCACCCGGCGGTGGCCGCTGATCGCGCGATCGACCTCGCGCGTCTCGGTCTCGGCGACCTGGGCGTAGCGGTACCACAGCCGCGCGGCGCGCGCGGTGTCGCCGGCGGTCTCGAGCCGCTGCGCCTGCTGCTCGAGCAGATCGGCGAGCCCGCGGTGCTGGCCCTTGTTCGAGAGCAGCTCGGCGACCGCGTCGATCGAGGCCTCGTGACCGGGCCGATCCTCGAGGTTGGCCTTGAGCGCGTCGAGCCGGCCGCCGCGCTCCTCGATGAGGCCGACCAGCCGGGCGAGCTCGAGCCGCAGCGCGAGCTTCTTGTCGAGCTCGGTCTCGAGGCCGAGCTGGATGTGGCGCAGGGTCAACAGCTCGGGGACGCGGTCCTCGGTCGCGAGCAGCTGCGCGAGCCGCTCGATCACCTCGAGGTCGTTCGGCGACTGGGCGAGCACCGAGCGGTACATGTCGATCGCCGCGGCGTTGTCGCCGAGCTCCACGGTGGCGAGCTGGGCGGCGCGCAGCCGCATGTCGCGGCGGGTGTTCTGATCGAACGGCAGGCGGGCCGCCTCGACCAGCGTGTCGACGGCGGCGCGGGCGCGTCCGCCGGTGCGGTACAGATCGACCAGCGCGTCGATCGCCCACTTGGCGACGGCATCGACCGAGCGCGCGGAGCGGATCGGCGCGGTGCCTCGCCACGCGGCGGTCGCGCGGCCGAGCACCGCCGACAGGATCGACAGCGCCTGCTCGCGCTCGCCGAGCTTGGACGCCGCGTCGGCCGCGCCGACCAGCGAATCGAGATCGCGGCCATCGGCGTCGGCGAGCCGGCGCAGCGCCTCGAGCAGCGTCGGCGAGTTGCCGTCCTCGCGCTCGAGCGCGACCAGCTCGGTCAGCCACGCGGTGCGCTCGCCGCCCAGCTCGAGGGCGCGGCGGAGCGAATGGATCGCCGCGGCGCGATCGCCGCGACGCTCGCGGTGGAGCGCGGCGAGCCGGTGGTGGAACAGCGCGCCGACCGAGCTCGGCAGCTTGTGCTTGTCGAGCGCCGCGTCGAGCGCGGCGGCCAGCGCGTCGTGGCCGGCGGGCTGGGGCGCCTGCTTCGCGGCGACCTCGAGGATCGAGAGTAGCTCGTCGTCGAACGCCTCGCGCAGCCCGGCGTAGCGCACCACGATCGAGGCGGCGTCGTTCCACCGCGAGAGCTGCGCGCCGAGCCCGGCGAACGCGTGCACGGCGCGGCGGTTGCCCGGCTCGACCGCGGCGACCTGGGCGTACGCGTCGGCGGCGGTGGCGCGATCGTCGAGGTGCTCGGAGAGCAGATCGGCGTAGCCGAGGCGCAGCCGGGCGGCCTCGCGCGGATCGTCCCCGGCGGCGTCGATCGCCTGGATCGCCTGGGCGTACGCCGCCGCGGCGGTGGCGTGGTCGCCGGTCGAGTTGGCGAGCGACAGGATCTGGTTCTCGATCAGCTGGTCGCGCGGCGCGAGCGGCAGCGCGCGCGCCAGATCGGCGAGCGCGCCGGGCGCGTCGTGCTTGTGCTCGAGCCGCAGCTGCGCGGCCTCGCGGAGCAGCGCGAGCCGCGTGCGATCGTCCTTGGCCTCGGCGAGCCGCGCCGGCAGCAGATCGAGCACGCCGCCGTGGTCGCCGTTGATCCGGAGCGCCTGGGCGAGCGCGTCGGCCGCCGCGGCGCGGGTGGCCGGCACCTCGAGCAGCGCGGTCAGCCCGGCGCGCGCCTCCTTGCTGGTCGGCTCGATCGCGATCGCCGAGCGGAACGCACGCAGCGCGCGCGCCTCCTCGGCGAGATGGGCGCGCAGCGCCTCGCCGAGCCGGACCAGCCGCGCGACGGTGCGCTGGGTGGACCGCCCCGACGAGCTCTCGAGCAGGTCGGCCATCTCGCTCCACCGGCCGGTCTCGGCCAGCAGGTCGGCGAGCGCCGAGATCCCCTCCTCGTCATCCTTGTGCGCGGCGACCACGCGCTGCCACGCGTCGATCGCCGCGGCGCGATCGCCGCGCTGGTGGTGGTGGACCAGCGCGACCCGCACCAGGTCGGCGCGCTTCTGGTTGGGCGCGACGACCTTGCTCGCGCGGCTCTCGAGCGCGGCGACCAGGTCGTCCCACCGCTCCTGGCTCTCGAGGATGCCGATCCGCGCGTCGAGGCCGGACAGATCGTCCGGATCGCTGTCGATCCGGCGCTCCCACAGCGAGAGCGCGCGATCGGTGTCGCCGAGCGTCTCGGCGAGCTTGGCGGCCTCCGAGAGCAGGGCGCTGCGCGCGGCGTCGTTGGCCTCGAGGTGGGCCTGGCGCTCGAGCACGCCGAGCCGCTCGCGCGGCTTGTTGGTCTGCGCGTACAGCGCGGCGAGCCGGCGCGCCACGCCGAGCTGCTCGTGCTCCGCGGCGCCGCTGATCGCGGCGGCCTCGACCAGCAGCTTGATCGATCCATCGACGTCGCTCAGCCGCTCGAGCCGGGTCCGCGCGGCCTCGCCGAGCAGGTTGACCCGGCGGGTCGGCTCGGTGCGATCGGTGTGGACGCGCGCGGCGGCGGCGACCCCGTCGGCGTAGCGATCGTGGAGCCCGCCGCGATCGGCGAGCTGGCGCAGCTTCTCCTCGGTCGACGACGACTCCGGAGCCATCGCGAGCAGCGCGGCGTAGTGGTCCATCGCGGCCGGCAGATCATCGAGATCCGCGAGCCGGCCGCCGGCCTCCTCGCGCAGCGGGCCGGAGCCGGCCGGATCGAGCTCGATCACCCGCTCGATCACCCGGATCACCTCGCGCGGGCGCTGGGCGTGGTCGTGGTGGCTGCGCAGCAGATCGAGCGTGGCGTCGCGCACCGGCTTGGTCGCGTTCGACGACTCGAGGATCCGCTCGAGCAGCGTGCAGCTCTCGCGATCGTCGTCCGCCTCGGAGAGCAGCGGCTTGGCCGCGGCGAGCGCGCGCTGTGGATCGCGCAGGTTGTCGAGCCACACCGCGGCGATCCGCGCGCGGGTCCGCTCGCGCTCCTTGCGCGACTGACTCTCGAGCCGGCCCTCCCACAGCGAGATCAGGTCCGGCCACCGCTCGTGGCGCTCGAGCAGGCGCTCGAGGCTCTGGCCGATCTGCGCGTCCTCGGGAGTGAGCGGGAGCAGCGTCTGGTAGTAGCCGATCGCCTTGTCCGGCTGGTTCGCGACGTCCTTGGCGAGCTGCGCGGCCTCGCGGAGCAGGCGGACCCGCCGCTGCTTGTCCTTGGTCGCGTCGACCGCGCGGTCGTACAGACCAAGCGCGTCCGACCACCGCTCGGCGACGGTGTAGATCACCGAGAGGCGCTGGAGCGCGGTGTCCGAGGCCGGGGCCAGCGCGGTCACCCGGACCAGGATCCGCTCGAGCACGGTGGGATCGTCGCCGAACCACTCGTCGCAGAAGCCGCCGGCGCGCTCGCCGATCATCTCGGCGACCTGAGGCTCGAGCTGTCCGGCGAGCGTCTCCGTGTAGAGCGCCGTGATCGCATCGGGCTTGTCGAGCTCGG
>JBQCJR010000165.1:0-9799 GCA_051952595.1 Kofleriaceae bacterium | reverse complement strand
TCGAGCCGCGCCTCGGCAGGCGCCCTGGGCGTGCCGCGCAGCGCGAGCACACCACCGGGCAGCCTGACCACGCCATCGCCGGTCGCCGCGGCGCGCGCGGTGCCGACCTCGATGGCGATCGAGAGGTCCTCACCGATCGACGCGCGCGAGCCGCCACCGAGCTCGAGCGCGGTGCCACTCGCGGTGAGCCGGGCGGTGGTCCCGGGGCCGATCCGCAGCTTCGCGCCCGGCGGCAGCGCGTTCGCGCCCGCCTCGAGCGGCTTCCAGGCGGTCTCGCCGGGCGCCTGCAGCTCGGCGCGCTTGCCGGTGATCTCGAGCTGCGCGACGCCCTCCCCCGGCGCGCCCGGGTCCTCCAGGGCGGGCGCGACGATCTCCGCGGCATCCGGTGGCGCACCGGCGTCCACTGGCACCGGGACCGGCACCGAGGTGACCACCGCGGCGCCGATCTCGATGTCGGCGCCGAGCGCCAGATCGACCGTGCCACTCGCCGTGGAGACCTGCGCCTCGCCGAGCGTCAGCTGGATCGAGCTCTGACCGCCGCCCTTGGCGGTGATCCGCACCGCGCCGTTGCGCGACAGCGTCACGTCACCGAGGTCGAACCCGTAGCTGCCCGAGCCGGTCAGGTCGATCGCGCCGAGCTCGACCGAGATCTTCGAGCCGCCCGCCTTGCCGCCGCCGAACCGCAGGATCGTGTGTGGCTGCATCGCGATCGTCGCGCCGTTGGCGACCTGGAGCCGCGCGCCACCCTCGGCGGTCTTCGCGGCGTCGTGGCGGAAGAACCGCGCGCCGACCTGGGCGGGCTGCCACGCCCCCCCGGCCGGCTCGCGCTCGATCGGCCCGCGCGCCTCGATCAGCTCCGCGATCGCGGCGGGCTTGTCGGCACACGCGCTCGCCGCCACGGCGCTCGCGATCGCCGCGGCGACCCGCCACCCGCTACCTGGACAGCTCGAAGTTCTTGATCGCGACGTCATTGGCGTCGAGGGTCACGTCGAGGGTCTGCGCCTTGAAGCCCGGGGCGACCGCGGTCGCCTTGTACTTGCCGGGTGGGACGTGGATCGACAGCTTGCCGTCCGCGCCCGACTTCACCACGAAGCCGCCCGGCTCGATCGTGATCGTGGCGTTCGCGATCGGCTTTCCGGACCGCGCGTCGGTCACCACCGCACGCACCTCGCCGGGCGGCAGCATCGGCTCGAGCTCGACCTTGTCGAGCGCGTTCGGGCCCTTGTCGAGCACCCGGGTCGACACCGCGGGCTTCTTGCCATCGACCTCGATCGAGATCTCGGCGGCGGCGTCGTCGAGCGAGGTCTCGCCGTGGATCGTCTTGCCGATCGGGATCCGCGGCACGACGTACTTGCCGTCCTCGCCGGTCGCGCCGGTCGCGGTGTGATTCCTGAGCTTGACGGTGACGCGGGCGCCCACCACCGGCGCGCCGTGATCGTCGACCACCACGCCGCTGACCTCGGCGTACTCGACCACCTGGATGTCGCGCTTGGTCGCGTTCTCGAAGACGTGTGTGTCGCGGCGGCGAGCCGGACCGCCGAACCGCGCCGCCAGGCCGAGCCCGCCGGTGATCATCGGCTCGTACGCGATCAGCGGGATGTCCGACATCGCGACGTCGCCGGCGTCGATCGAGGGCACCTTCGCGGCCTCGACGAACACCAGCGCCGACCACCGCGGCGTGAGGTGGACGCCGCCGAGCAGCGCGCCGCGGATCAGCGGCCCCGGCGCGCCATCACCGATGAAGTAGTCGAGGCTCGCCTCGGCCGAGGCGAACATCCGCCCGGCTGGCACGGCGACCTGCGCGCTGGCGAGCACGGCGTGGAACTCCGAGACCCCGAGCGACACCCGGTCCTGGAGCGACAGGGTCGCCGGGTCGTCGACCGACTCGACGCTGTTGTCGAGCCGGAACCCGCCGCTCAGGCTGACCAGCGCCGGGCCGGCGCGGAACGAGGCGAGCGCGCGGGCATCGACCGAGATCGCCGACGGCGCGATCGACGGCGCATCCTTGCCGGGCACCCAGATCCCGAGCTGCGCGCCGAGCCGCGTGGTCCGGCCGACCGGCGCGGCGAACCGCGCGATCAGCCGCGGATCACCGACGTAGCCGTCGTCGCCCGAAGGAGGGAGCCCGAAGTGCTGGTCGTAGCGGCCGTCGAGCGCCAGCGCGATCGAGAGCGCCGAGGTGGGCGCGTACGCGAACGCGAGATCTCCGATCCCGCGGCCGAACCGGTGGTCGCCGCCGAGCAGCCCGGTCCGCCAGCCGAACCCACCGAGCGCGCCCATCGCAAACGTGCCTCGCGGCAGCGTCTCGGCGGTCGGAGCGTGCAGCCCGCCGGGGAGCGCGGCGTACCCGAGCGCGACGGGGCCGGGCTCGGCCGCGCGATCGCGATCCGAGACCTCCGAGACGTCCGCCGTCGCCGAGAGATCGCCCTGGGCGCGCGCCGGCGCGCTGGCGACCACGACCGTGCCTGCGATCCCGAGCGCGATCCACGACGCGGCGAGCCCCCGGCACATGCCGAAAATTGTCGCCCCTTTCGAGGCGGAACGCCAGCCGGGGCTGTCAGTAGCGCAGCCAGCGAACCAGTTCGCGCACGCTCGGGCGCTTGCCGTAGAGCAGCACCCCGACGCGGTAGATCTTCGCCGCCGCGCGGGTCATCAGCACCGTCGACACGACGAGGATCCCGAGCGACAGCGCGACCTGCCCCAGCCCGGCGCCGCCGAGCACGTAGCGCATCGGCATCAGCAGCGGCGACCAGAACGGCACCTGGGTCATCACCTCGGCGGCGGTGCCGCGCGGGTCGTTGCTGATCATCTGGAAGCACACCACGCCGATCACGAGCAGCATGGTGACCGGCATCTGGACCTGCTGGGTCTCCTGCTCCGAGGACACCATCGCTCCCACCGCGGCGTACATCGCGGCGTAGAAGAAGAACCCGAGCACGAAGAACACCAGGGTCAGCGCGACCTCGGCCCCGGCGAGGGTGGGCAGCGCCGCGCCGCCGCCGGCGATCCCGAACAGCCCGAGCAGCGACTCGCGATACGCGAGCGCGAGCGCGCCGATCGTCAGCCACACCGCGACCTGGAGCAGCCCGGCCGCGCCCACGCCGAGGATCTTGCCGCCCATCAGCGACCGCGGCTTGACCGCCGCGACCATCAGCTCCATCACGCGGCTCGTCTTCTCCTGCACGACGCTGCGCATCACCGCCACGCCGTACAGCGTGATCACCATGTAGAGGACGAACGCCAGGATGTACGCCATGAAGAACGCGCCCATCCCCGAGCTGCCGTCGGCCTCGCCGGTGCTCAGGCGGGTCGCCACGTTGACCGGCTGGCGCAGCAGGTCGAGCTGCTTCGAGGTCAGCTCCGCGCGCGCGAAGCGCTCGACCTGGATCGCCTCGCGGACCACCTGGTTGAGCGTGACGGCGACGCTCTGGCTGCTCGCGTTGTCGCCGCGGTAGATCACCTCGCCGCCCTCGACGGCGTCCGCCGGGATCACCAGGAAGCCGTTGATCTCGTCGTCGCGGATCCGCGCGAGCTCGATGGCATCGGTGGTGTCGGGCGGCACGAGCGTGGCGCGCCACGCCCTGCCGTCCAGCGCCTTCTCGATCGGCGCGCCGAGCACGCCGGTGCGGTCGATGATCTCGACCTTGGCGCCCTTCGAGCTCTGGCTCGCGATCACCGAGGGAACGACGATCAGCGCGACCATGAACACCGGGCCGAGCACGGTCATCGCGAGGAACCACTTGGACTTGACCCGCTCCTCGAGCTCGCGGCGGGCGATCACCAGCATGTCGCGCAGGGCCTTCACGACGCGTGCTCCTCCCGGCGCTCGGCGACCGCGGCCGCGTCGCCGACCTTGTCGACGAAGATCTGGTGCAGCGAGGGCACGACGATCTCGAATCTCCGGAGCTGCGCGCCGGCCCCGACCAGCGCCGCGAGCAGCTTGTCCGGCGGCGTGCCCTCGGCGAGCGCGACCTCGCAGTCGGCCTGATCGCCGGCCCGCGGCGGCCGCCGGTCGGCCACCAGCGCGCGATCGGAGAGCACCGGCTCGGCGCGCTCCCGGCCGGCGTCGTCGACGAAGTCGAGCGCGATCAGCCCGTCGGCCGCCCACGAGCGCTTGATCTCGCGCAGCCGGCCATCGAGCACCTTCCGGCCGCGCGCGATGATGCACACGGCGTCGCACACCTTCTCGGCCTGCTCCATCTGGTGGGTCGAGAACAGCACGGTGCGCCCGGCGGCCCGGATCTCGTCGACCACGTCGCGCAGCACCTCGGCGTTGATCGGGTCGAGGCCGCTCCACGGCTCGTCGAGGATCACCAGCTCGGGGTCGTGGATCAGCGCGGTCGCGAACTGCACCTTCTGCTGCATGCCCTTCGACAGGTCCTGGACCTTGTTCTTGGCCCACTGGGTCAGCCCGAGCCGCTCGAGCCACGCGGCCGCACGGCGCCGCGCCTCGGCGCGCGCCAGCCCACGCAGCTCGCCCATCAGCTCGACCATCTCGACCACCCGCATCTTCGGGTACAGCCCGCGCTCCTCGGGCAGGTAGCCGATCCGCGCCGCGGCCTGCTCGCCCGGCCGCAGCTGATCGAGGATCACGATCTCGCCGGAGTCCGGCGCGATGATGTCGTTGATCATCCGCAGCATCGTCGACTTGCCGGCGCCGTTCGGGCCGAGCACGCCGTACACGCAGCCGCGCGGCACGGTGAACGACACCTGCTCGACCGCGCGGTGGTTGCCGAACTGCTTGACGATCTCCCTGACGATCAGAGCGGTCGGGGCGGTCACGGCGCCACCGCCGGCAGCTCGCCGAGGATCGCGCGCTCGAGCACGGCCATCCGGATCGCCACGCCCCAGCTGACCTGCGACAGGATCACCGCGCGCGGGCCATCCGCCACCTGCGGCGACAGCTCGACGCCGCGGTTGATCGGCCCGGGGTGCATGACGATCGCATCAGGCTTGGCGAACCCGAGCGAGCGCTCCGAGAGCCCGAACGTGCGCGACAGCTCGCGGGTGTTCGGGAACCGCGGCGCCTCGCCCTCGAACCGCTCGTGCTGGACCCGCAGCATCATGACGACGTCCGTCCCATCGAGTGCCTCCTCCAGCCGGGTCACCACGCGGACCCGCTCGCGCGTCAGATCGCCGCCGATCAGCTCGATCCCGCGCGGGATCAGCGTCCACGGCGCGCACAGCCGGATCCGCGCGCCGAGCTTGGCGAGGCACAACACGTTCGACCGGGCGACCCGCGAGTGGGCGATGTCGCCGACGATCGCGACCTCCAGCCCATCGATGCGGCCCTTGGCGCGCCGCATCGTCGCGGCGTCGAGCAGCGCCTGCGTGGGGTGCTCGTGCTGGCCGTCGCCGGCGTTGATCACCGCGCAGCTCACCTCGTTCGCGAGCATCGCCGCCGCGCCGCCGAACGAGTGCCGCACGACGATCGCGTCGGGGTACATCGCCTCGAGGTTGTCCGCGGTGTCGAGCAGGGTCTCGCCCTTGGAGGTCGAGGTCGCGGAGGCGCTGATGTTGATCGCCTCGGCGGACAGGCGCTTCGCCGCGATCTCGAACGACGTCCGGGTCCGCGTCGAGTTCTCGAAGAACATGTTGATGACCGTGCGCCCGCGGAGCGAGGTCAGCTTCTTCACCGGCTCGTTCGCGAGCGCCGCGTAGCGATCGCCGTGATCGAGGATCCGCACGATCTCGGCGGCGTCGAGGTCGGCGATGCTCACCAGGTGGCGCGGCACGCCCCTCATATAGCAGAACTCGATGTTATGGTCGCGCCGTGGCTGCAGATCGGCGCGATCGCACAGGCCAGCTCGTCGGGGGGCGGTTCCGCATCGATGCGCTGATCGGCCGTGGGGCGATGGCCGACGTCTACCGCGCGCTCGACACCTCGACGGCGATCTACGTCGCCCTCAAGGTGCTGCGGCAATCTCTGGAGGCCGACCCGTCGGCCAGCCAGCGGTTCGCGCGCGAGGCCGAGGTCCAGGAGCGGATCCGCCACCGCAACGTCGCCGCGCTGCTCCACAGCGGGGTCACCGAGCTCGGCGAGCCCTACCTCGCCGTCGAGCTGCTGCGCGGCAAGACGCTGCGCGGGGTGATCAAGCAGGAGGGCCGGGTCGACCCGCGGCGGGCCACCAGCTTCGCCTGGCAGGCGCTCCAGGGCCTGTCCGCGGTGCACGCCCTCGGCATCCTCCACCGCGATCTCAAGCCCGCGAACATCATGCTCGAGCCGTCGCCCGGGCCGATCGACCGGGTCGTGCTGATCGACTTCGGGTTCGCGACGTTCGAGGGCAGCGCCCGGCTGACCCAGCAGGGCACCGTGGTCGGCAGCCTGCAGTACATCGCGCCCGAGCGGCTGCGCGGCGAGGTCATCGATCATCGCAGCGACATCTACGCGATGGGGACGATCCTGTACGAGCTGCTGACCGGGCGCCCGCCGTTCACCGCGAACGACGACTTCGACCTGGTCGAGAAGCACCTCCACGAGCCGGCGCCGCCGCTCGATCCGGGGTTCCCCGAAGCGCTCGACCGGGTGATCCAGCGCGCGCTCGCCAAGTACCCGCGCGAGCGGTTCGCCGATGCGGCCGAGATGGCCGCGGCGCTGACCGAGCTCAGCCTGCTGCTATGAGCCGGGCGCGCAGCCCGGCTACTCGATCACGATCTGCTTGAGATCGAGCCCGCCGGCGAACATGTACGAGACCGCGTCGGCGTAGCCGTAGACCAGCACGCCGCACCCATCCGGGCACGAGATCTTGTGCTGGCCGGCGTTCACCCGCTGGCGGGCGCTGCGGTACGCGCCGTTCGCGAACGGCGTGGTCTGGACGGCCAGGCCATCGACCCGCACCACGCCGCTCGGCCCGGCCGCGATCGAGATGAAGTTCTTGGCGTACGCGTTGGGCACGAGGATCGTGTACTCGGTGCGGAACTGCTCGGTGGGCACCGCGAGCGCGAGGTCCGGATCGCCCTCCCCGATCGACCCGCCGAACAGGCTCTGCCAGATCGCCGACTCGAGGTAGTGGCCGATCAGGATCGGCTCGTTCGACGTGATCGCGGTGTCGCCCTGGATCTTGACCTGGCAGAACTTGCCGGGCTGCAGCGTGCCGCAGGTGCCGATCGGCGGCGGGTCGAACGTGACCTGGGTGTTCGGCTTCTGCGCCATGATCCGCAGCAGGTCGGGCTCGTTGGTCCCACGCGACTGGCTGCGCGCGATCGCGAACGTCTTGCCCCACGTCGAGGTGGGGAACAGCATCTCCTCGATGTGGTCGGCGCAGCACGGCCCGCTCGGATAGCCGCTCGGCCCCGACATCTCGCCGAAGCCCATCGCCTCGTGGCCACCAAACACGCCGAACGTGGTGGTGCCGTTGACCGAGCGCACCTTGGTGCCGGTCAGATCGCCGCTCCCCGCGGCCTGGAGCGTCAGCACCTCGTGCGCGGCCAGCGTGAACTGGGTCGCCGTGTTCGCCGCGATCGCCGGCTGGGTCGCGCTCGCGCGAACCGCCGCCGTGGGCGTCACCTCGATGACCGTGTTGTCCTCGTGGGCGACGATCGAGACGTAGCCGTGATAGGCGTGGTTCTGCGGCCGGCGGTCGGTGGTGGGCCAGCTCATCGCATGATACTCGACGTCGTACGCGGTGCGCGGGATCAGCAGCGACGCGTCGTTCGAGAACACGTTGACGTTGTCGAGCGGGTTGAACTGGTAGGCGACGATCGGCAGCTGCGCGACGACCTTGTACGCCTTGCTCTCGGTGCCGGTGCCGTCGACCGACTGGTCGGGGATGCCGTTCATCTGCGGCAGCAGCGCCGCGACCTGACCGGCCGGCACCGACTGGGTGAACGACTGGCCGGTCCCCGCGGTGACGGTCACGTCGACCGCGCGCGGCTGCGGGTTGGACACCACGACGGCGAACGGCGAGCCCTGCGCGTCGAGGATACAGATGGGGGTGTCCTGGCAGGTGTAGCCGCTCGGGCACGCCTCGTTCGGCGGATCGCACAGCCCGGCGACCGCGGTCAGGCCGCTGTTCGCGCAGGCGCGCCGCGTGACGCGCTTGGCGCCCGGCGTGGAGCACGCCGAGGAGCCCTGCACCCCGAGCACCTCGACGGCGTTGTCGAGATCGACCGCCCAGTACTCGCAGCCGACGTAGCTGCGCTTCATCGCGGCGTCGGCGCACGCGTCGACGCACGCGCCGCCCGAGCACAGGTCCGACCCGGTGCACGCCGTGACCTGGCCACCGACGTGGCCGCTGGCATCGCAGGCGTGGACGTTCCCGTCCTGGCAGACGTTGCCGCCCGGCTGGCACTCCACGCAGCCGAGCCCGTCGGCGCAGGCGACCGGGCACTCGTCCTGGGTCGACCAGACCCCGGCGTTGCAGACCTCGTAGGTCGAGCCGTTGCAGCGGTGGTTCCCGGTGCTGCACGCCGGCTCGGCGGCATCGGGGTCAACGGGATTCGGCCGGTTGGACGGCCCACAGGCGATCAGAGTCAGCGCGAACAGGCAAGCAAGACGCATCGTTCCCCCACGTCCGCCCACGCTAACATGGACCTTTCGACTCGCGATCATGAAGTTCGCGAGCCGAAGCGGTTCCGGCGCTCAGTTCCTCGCCTGCGGCTCGGATTGCCTCGGCCGCGCTGCGCGCGCCCCCGTCCGCTACGCGTCCGGCCACCACTGCGCGGTGGATGTCAGTTACAGGCGCCGGTCGTGCAGTCGCACGGGGCCGGCTGGCCGCCCAGCTTGCACTCCTGCGAGACCGTGTTCTGGAGCAGGAACTTCTGGACCTGGCGCATCGGCGCGGGCTTCTTGTTGATGCCCGAGTGCGTGCCGTTGTCCTCGGCGGGCGGGACGTTGGTGTCGTACGGCAGCGGCATGCGCTTCTCGTCGTAGACCGTGATGCCGTTCTCGACCGGGCCGCTGGCCACGGTCATGCCCCACGGCGTCTTGACCGTCGGGCCGAGCAGCGGAATCTCCATCTCGCGGGCGACCATCTCGGTGGCGATGTTGGTGACCAGGGCGTCGCCGAGCGCGTACCAGATCAGGATCTTCTTCACCGGGTTACCGAACAGCGGATCCTTGATCACGTGGGCGGCGGTGGTCAGCGGGTCGTAGGGCTCGAGGTTCATGCCGAGCCCCATCGCGAGGTTGAGCTGGTGGACCTCGGCGTTCTCGTACGCGCCCTGGTGGGCGCCCTGGAGCAGCGACCACGCGGTCGACCGCTCGAGCAGCATCGACCAGTTGCCGCCGGGCACCGCGAGCACGCCGCGGGTCAGGTTCGGGTCGTAGGCCATGAACGTGTTGCCCATGATCCCGCCGAGCGAGCCGCCGACGTAGAACGTCTTCGCGGGATCGATCACCGGCTGGCCGTTGAACTCGAACTCGGGGGCGGCGGCCATCGGGCCGCGGGTGATCGACTCGAGCGAGATGAAGTCGATCACCGACTGGGCGAGCTTCTCGCTGATCTGCGGCGCGCGGTTGAGATCGTTGACCGCGAGCGGGGCGAGCGCGAGCTGGCGCGACGACAGGCCGATCCAGTCGCCGGCGAGGATGATGAAGCAGTAGTCCTCGGCGAGGCTCTCGACGAAGCTGTCGTCGAGGTACTCCTCGGCCGAGCCGAACAGGCCGTGGCCGAAGATGATCGTCGGGCGGGGCAGCGGCTGGGTCTGCACGCAGTTGGGCACGATCGCGGCGTACTGCGCGTCGCGCATCCCCTGCATCATCGGCAGGCCATCGCCGCCGCGCCGCATGACCGAGGCATCGGACTCGCCGGAGGTCAGGAAGTCCGGCGACTTGTACGTGCCGAGGTAGCGCTTGTAG
>JBQCJR010000164.1:0-2532 GCA_051952595.1 Kofleriaceae bacterium | reverse complement strand
CGCCCCGACCGGCGAACACGATGCGCGGCCCGCAGCCGCGGCGGACCGAGCGCAAGACACCGCGCCGACTGGGGAATCCACGCAGTCGAAGTCAGGCGCAGCGGCTACGCCCGGCACCGCAACAGCGACGCCGGCCGCCACGACCGATGCACCCACGACCGGCACACACGCGACCGCCGCAACCGCGGCCACCGGAACCTCGGCTAAGACGGCCGAACCCAAGGCGCCAGAGGCCCCCACGGCGTCGAGGTCTGCGGCGAAATCGCCCGCGAAGCCGGCCGCGAAATCGCCGGCCAAGCCTGCCGCGAAATCCGAGCCGGCCGAAGCGAAGCCCGTCGGTGGCGGCGTTCGGGGCTGGAGCTGACGTGCTCGCCGACGAGACACGGGCAGAGCTGGCGGCGCGCTGGGGCTATCGCGCGGAGCTCGAGTGGTCGGCCGCGCACCGCTTCCGCCGGCTCGCACACCGGATGGAAGCGGTTCACGTCGATCGCGAACTGGTCGAGATCGCGGCGCGCGCCGAGCACCAGGAGCTCGCTCACGTGCGGCTGTGCGCCGAAATCGCCGAGCGGTTCGGCGAGGCACCGCGGCTCGAGCTCGATCTCGCGCTCCCCGAGGTCGCACCCGCACCGTGGTCGGACCTCGATCGCGTCGCATACGAGGTGATCGCGTTCTGCTGCGTCACCGAGACCGCGAATGCCGCGGTGGTGACCGCGGGAGCCGACGATATCGACGATCCGGCGATTCGCCGGGCGGTGCGAACGATCCTCGCCGACGAGGTTCAGCACAGCCGGCTCGGCTGGCGCTTCCTCGCCACGCACCCGCTCGACCAGCGCCAGCGCGCCTGGGTCGCGGACTACTTGCCCGACATGCTCGCGGGCACGGTGCGCGCCGGGCTGTTCGAGCCACAGGAGATCCCCGGAGACGAGACCACGATGCAGCGGTTCGGCACATTGTCGCTCGCGGGCCGCCGCCAGGCGTTCCTCGACGGCATGCGCGAAGTCCTACTGCCCGGTCTCGCCGCGCACGACGTCGACATCTCCGCCGGCGCCGCGTTCCTCGATGCACTCGCGCGCGCTGCGCACTAACGCGACCGACGAGCGCACGACAACGAGCGCACGACAACGAGCGCACGATCTCGTGGCTGCGTCAGCGCTTACGGCCGAGCAACCCGCCGCCCTTTGGCGCGCTGGCGAGCCTCGCCTCGATCACCCGGACCTCCGCCGCGGCATCGGCGTGCTTCGGTTGCACCTCGAGCACTTCCTGGAAATGGCGCAGCGCCTCCCTGTCGCGGCCGAGCATGCGCTCGACACGTCCGAGGTAGAACCGCGCAATCTCCGGCATCTGCGACTTGCGGATCGCGCGCGTGAGCACCTCGCGCGTCGCCGCGGCGAGCGACTGCTTGTCCGAAGCCGCACAGAACCGCGCCCACGCGAGCGTCGCGGCGTAGTCGACCTCGTTCGGCGTCAACTCGACCGCGCGAGTGAACTCGGCGATCGCTTCCACGAGATCCTCACCGCGCATCTTCGACTGACCGCGCTGGAACGCCTCGCGCGCTGCGGCGATCGGATCGACCGAGCCTGTCGGAGTCGCTGTGCGCGCTTCGGCCGGCGGAGCGGTGCCACGCGGAGGTCGCGCACCCGCCTCCGCGGCAGCATGGGGCAGCGCCGTTCGAGGCACCGGCCCAGTCGGCGTGACCGTCCGCGACACCGGTGGCGTGGTCGTGCGCGGCACCGGTGGCGTGGTCGTGCGCGGCACCGGCGCCGATGGTGTGAGGGTCCGGCCCGAGTCCGGCCGCGGCGTCGGAGCGCGCGAGGTCGCCGGAGCGCCCGTCGACGGGGAGAGCCGCGCCGTTCCCTGCGCGGTGGTGGGTGCGGTCGGCGTCGCGACCCGCGAAGGCGAGGGGCCCGTCGGACTTCGCGCGCTCGTCGGTCCCGTCGGCGTCCGAGCGCTCGTCCGAGTCGTGTCCGGTCCCGTCGGCGTCCGAGCTACATCCGGTCCCGTCGGCGTCCGAGCCACGTCCGGTCCCGTCGGCGTCCGAGCGCTCGTCCGACTCCCGTCCGGGCCGGTCGGCGTCCGGGCTGCGTCAGGCCCCGCCAGTGTCCGAGCGCTCGTCCGAGTTGCGTCCGGTCCCGTCGGTGTCCGAGCCGTGTCCGGTCTCGTCGGCGCCCGAGCCGTGTCCGGGTCAAAGCTCGTCCGAGCGCTCGTCCGAGTCCCGTCCGGGCCCGTGTCCGGGGCAGAGCTCGTCCGGGTTGCGTACGGTCCGGTGCGCGTCCGATCCGCGTCCGGTCCCGTCGGTGTCCGGGCTGCGCGCGGTCCGGTACTAGTCCGAGCCGCGTCCGGTCCCGTCGGTGTCCGGGTTGCGTTCGGTCCGGTGCTCGTCCGAGCCGCGTCCGGTCCCGTCGTCGTCCGAGCCGCGTCCGGTCCGGTGCTCGCCCGAGCGCGCGTCCGAGCCGCGTCCGGTCCCGTCGTCGTCCGAGTGCTCGTCAGACCGGTCGTCGTACGCGCTGCCCCCGACGGCCGCGCCGCTCCCGG